>JAQUVW010000001.1:284615-631105 GCA_028693235.1 Candidatus Gastranaerophilales bacterium | reverse complement strand
ATTACAATGCAACATTATATTATAATGTTGCATTGACATTATAAAAGGAGTAATTAATGTCAATCATAGAAAAAATAATAAAAGAGTATAAAAATTATGAATTAGACGCTCTAACTAAAAAAATGGTCGAGCAATTTTTAAACTCTGATATTAAGTATGTATTGGGCTGTAACAAACAGTCTGAATCCATTTGTAAACAACTTAATGTCCAATATATAATTGATGATTATACAGATAAAACAGAGTTTATGAATGCTAAAATAATAAAAAGATTTGATGTACCTGAAAACGCTGTTGTCGTTAATACAATCATCGATTCATTAACCAAAACTGCAAATAAAAACCTCAATAATGCTGGCATTTATAATATTATTTCCTATTTTGACTTATGTCACTATGACAACAACAGATTCGAATTCCCCTATTTTGTCTTAGAAACTAGAAATGAGCTCTTTGACAAGAAACACATATTTGAAGACATTTTTAAAAAATTAAATGATGAAGAATCTAAAAAAGTATTGTCAGATGTTCTTTCTTACCGAATAGTTGCTGACAACAAATATCTTAAAAATTATAAATTTATCCGAAAAGAACAGTACTTTGAAGATTTTATTAAATTGGGTGATGACGAAGTATTTCTCGATTGTGGAGGTTTTGATGGCGATACGACTGAAGAATTTATTTCCCGTTGCCCTCAATTTAAAAAGGTATATTTCTTTGAGCCATGTCTAGCAAATATGACAAAGGCTAAGTTGAGATTAAACAATAATCCTAAAATCGACTTTATACAAAAGGGTGTTTCTGACGCTACAGAAACTTTATATTGTACGTTTAATTCTGCAGCAACAACTATCGCTGATTCTGGAAATGAAGAAGTCGAAACTGTAAAAATTGATGATGTTATTTCTGACATTCCAACTCTTATAAAAATGGATTTAGAAGGTTTTGAAATGAAAGCCCTGGAAGGGTGCAAAAATACGATAAAAAACTACAAACCAAAGTTGGCAATATCCGTTTATCATAAACCTGAGGATTTTTGTGAAATATATACTTATATTATGAGTCTTAATCCTAATTACAAGTTATACTGCAGACATTATACGGAAGCAATGTGTGACACTGACTTTTTCTTTGTATAAATTTATTGATATTTTGCTATTAATTCTTGCTTGTATTCATCTACAGAAACTGTACTGGCACAGGACGGATAATTACAGATAGAACATATCGGATATTGTTTAAGATTTTCATTCAAATGTGCCAATCTTAACTCTCTGAGTTCATTTGAATTCCATATTTCTTTTAAACTTTTATCCTTTACATTTCCCATATAAACTTTTTGTAGGTAGTCAACACAACAAACTCCAACATTTCCGTTAGAATTTATCATAAGTTTATAGAAGACATCCGGACATATTTTTGCAATTTTAGTGTCGTTTTTTCCGTAAACAGAGCTTGTTTCGGTTTTAATTTTATCGTTGAGGTCAATTCCGGGCCAAATGTTTGCGGCGTTGTCTATATGCATTGAATCGCAAGAATTTTCAAATATGTTTTTAAATAATTCTTTTTCTTCTTGTGTAAAATAATCCCCATTGATTTTTACATGAATATGGCAATTTTTTCTGTTATCAAACAAATATTTTATATTTTCAACAATTTTATCGAAATGCACGTTTTGGTGTGAAAATTCCATATACTTTTCATTGCTCATTCCATAAATTGAAATTTCAATTTTATCTAAGCCGGAAGCTATTATTCTATCAGAAATCTCATGGGTTAATAACGAAGCATTTGTTGTCATTCCGACTTTTTCTGCAACATTTGCATCTTTTATAGCCTTAACCATTTTTGGGAAATTCTTATTAATTAAAGGTTCACCATATCCATACATATGAATCATTTTGATTTTTTGTTCAAACTCTTTTAAATCCTCAACAATCTTGGTAAACAATTCCCAACTCATTATTTTAGCATCAACTTGTTTTTTAAATTCTGTATTATTATAACAAAATGCACAAGAAAAATTACAAATTGTTGATGGGTCTATATATACCGTAAGAGGTGTATTTAATGGCAATAACGTATGTAGTGGTTTTCTATCTTTGCTTATTGGCATTTCAAATTTAGCTGTCATATGAGTCCTAACCTTTTTAATAGTATAAAAAAAGTCTACCACAAAAATAAATTTGTATTAGCCTATTATTGTGATAAACTTGTACTGTTAGAGTGAATATACAATTACAGTTATTATTTAAGGTTAATTTCTATGACTGATAATTCAGAAAAGATATTTGTAACGCAACCTTTGCTACCAAAAATAGAAGATTACGAAATACAATTAAAAAAAATATGGGAGTCAAAGTGGCTCACAAATATGGGGGAGCAACATAATCTTTTAGAAAAATCATTGCAAAATGTGCTAAAAGTGTCTAATGTATCTCTGTTCAATAATGGGACAATTGCACTTCTATCTGCTATAAAATCTTTAGATTTACCATATCAGAGTGAAGTTATTACAACCCCTTTTACTTTCGCTGCAACGCCTCACTGTATTGCTTGGAATGGTCTAAAACCTGTGTTTTGTGATATTGAACCTAACACAATGACCATAGACGCTGATAAAATTGAAAAAATGATTACCCCGAATACATCTGCCATTGTTGCCGTACATGTTTACGGATTCCCTTGTGATATAGAAAAAATTGATAAAATTGCTAAAAAACATAATCTAAAAGTGATATATGACGCAGCTCATGCTTTTTCAACTGAAATCGATGGTGTTGGTATAGGAAATTTCGGCGATATTACAATGTTTTCATTCCATGCGACAAAGCTGTTTAATACTATAGAAGGCGGCTGCTTAACTTATAAAAATCCTGAAATGTCAAAAGTTATATACAATTTAAGAAATTTTGGCATTCAATCAGAAGAACTTGTGGAAGCTATCGGTATAAATGGAAAAATGAATGAATTTCAGGCTGCAATGGGACTTGAAAATTTAAAAATTTATAAAAAAGAACAAGAAAAAAGAAAAATTGTAAAAAACTTTTATGATAAAAATCTAACTGGCATCAAAGGCATCAGAATTCCCCAAATGCCTAATAATACAACTAATTCTTATCAATATTATCCAATCGTTATTGAAGATGATTATCCTCTCGATAGAGATATGTTATATGAAAATTTTAAGTCTATTAATATAATGACAAGAAAATATTTCTACCCTGCTTGTACTGATTATGAATGTTACAAACATGATTTATCGGTAAAATTAACGGATTTATCAGTTGTTAATGATTTGAAAAATAAAGTTCTTTGTTTGCCTTTTTATGGAGATTTAACCGAACCTATTTTAGCTATAATATGTGAGAAAATAAGGAATTATTGATGGTAAAATTATATACAAAAACAATTCAAGAAAAACATACTAAATATGAAGTATGTGGAATGAGATTTTCAATAAAAAATAAAGAATATTGTAATAAATTAGCTGCTGAATTAGAAAAAGAAAAGGAATTACAAAATAATTTCGATATTGATTCATTGAAAAATGCCAAAAAGCTTATTCTATTTTTGACTCCGGGTGGTATAAAGATTAATGGTGGAATCTTGAGCATTTTTTCTTTATGTACAACTTCTCGAGAATTAAATAAAGATGCTGTTTGTATTTTATCTACATATCCCAATGATAAATATACATATGCTTATAATGATAAGTTTCCAAATAATGAACAAATTTATAGATTTTCTCAAATAATTGAAAATTGTAAAAACTTAGAGGAAATTATTGTTCATATTCCTGATTATTATGCAATGTCATTTTATAAAGCATTAAACAAAAATGAGTTAATTTTTTTCAAATCAATTAAAAATGTTCAATTAAATATTATGAATCAGAATATTGAAAATATGCCGGAAGTTAAAAAACTTAAATCACTATATTTGATTTCCAATAACGTAACGCAAACAGTCGCACATGACAGATATGCAACTCAAGAAGTATGCAATAAATTCAAGATGCCTACTCATTTATTTTCTGTTGAGATTGACTATACTTTATATAAAAAATATCCATTTGAAAAAAAAGAGAAAATCATTGTGCTATCCCCTGACGACAATAAAAATAAGTCTAAAATTGTTCAATCGTTAGAAAAAGAATTCCCGGATTGGAAAATTATTACAGTAAATAATATGTCATTTTTTGAGTATATGGATTTAATTTCACGTGCATATTTTACAATAACTTTTGGTGAAGGAATGGATGGATATTTTAATCAACCAGCCTATGTAGATAGCCTTGGGTTTGCTGTGTATAATGACCATTTTTTCCCTAATAAAGAATGGAAAGACCTCAATAATGTATATTCTTCATATACAGATATGACTGAAAATCTGCCAAACGATTTGAAAAAATTATACGAAAACAAAGAATTGTATTATAAAACAATAAACGAGCATTTCGAAAAACTAAATATAACTTATCAAAAAGAGAAATTTGTTTCCAATTTAAGAAACTTTTATTTTAAGAAATACGATTTTTTACCACAAGATTAAAGACATTATGTTGTTTTAAAGCTTATTTTTAAATTAATCCTTCATTTAGTGAAGAACTTTTCCCAGAATTTCAAGAAGAAAAAGCGAATAAGACCGAGTTTGGCTTGTATAATTTTGTTGCTTTCTTTAATGAATAGTTCAGACTTTTTGGAATACTCAGCGGCATTAGCATCAGCGTTGTAGCTTTCGTGTATACGCCAGAATGAGATTTTTTCATTGATATAATAGGCTGGATACACTGCTAAAATTTGACGCCAGAGCCAAAAATCAAGCCATGCAGGAATAGGTGTGTCAAAATCACAACTCATCAATATATCCCTTTTAACCATAACAGCAGAAAATGTGGCTAACGGGTTAAAAACTTTATCTTGTAGTGCAGGTAGTTTTATCTTGTTTCTCCCCTCAAAAGTAATATTGCAAGCCGATATATAGGACTGTTTCAGGTCTGTATTACCTATCAGTTGAATATCATTGCCAATTATAGCAACATTTTTATTTTTCTCAATAAGGGCTATTTTCTTGTCTAAGTAGTCGTTACGCCAGTAATCGTCACTCTCGCAAAATGCAATATATTCCCCTTGAGCCTTTGATAACGCTAGTTTTAGGGTTGCAACAAGCCCTTTGTTGGCACCATTTTCGTGTGTGTAAATGTGAATATAGTCATATTTTGCTTCATATTTCTTAATAATATTAAGTGAGCTATCTTTAGAACCATCATCTACAACAATGACCTCGAAATCACGATAAGTCTGTGCAACCAAAGAGTCCAGCGTCTCTTTGATATAATTTTCATAGTTGTAACTTGCAACTATTATACTTGCTTTTGGTTTATTCCGTTCATTATTTTTTGTTTTTTTCATAAATAAATTTTATCATAAAATATAAATTATGTTTTGTAGATAAAGTTTCGAAACGGTATATATTGATAACATCAACGTGCAATATTTGATACGAATAGATACATATTGATAATATAAATTGAAATAAGCTGTGTAAATATTATAAAATTAATGAAGTAGAATACAAATACAAATTATACTCGAGTAAAAATTTATAATCGTATTTCGTAAATTTTCTCTTAAATATCAGTTATGTTTTATATTATTGAAATATTAGTTGTTTTGTAGTTAAATCTACTTTTTAATTTAGTGATTATGGGTGTAAATAAAATAATGTAATCAGATAAAATAGTCTTAATTTATTTCTTTTTTTCACGCATAATATAATAGAGTTATCTTGATTTATATTATAAAGCTGGTACATTTTTATTACCTTTTATACTAAAGGCTCCTTCTTACATAATATATATTATCAATATATATCTTTTAGAATTAAAATCCACTGTAAAGACAGGATTAGTATAGATATTGTAATTTGCTTTTGTTTTGCATTTTTAGTCTTTTTAAATACACGGGAATATATTTCTTAATTTAATTATTTAAGTAATCCTTATTGACGAATTTCTGCAAAATTTAGCGTATGAGCTTGTAGGCATACTGCATATATTTAATTAAAAATTAAAGAGGCTTCAGAATGGTTTTAAATCGATTTTATCCTTATCTGATGACTTAATGTACCCAGAGTATTTGTAACGCCCTTTAAAACGTGTCTGGCTTTTAGTAATACATTTGCAAATAATTTTTCGATATTGTATTTTCGTGGGCAATTATGTTTATATTTTAACTTGTTACTATTCGATACATAATGATAACATACTAAAAGGTTATCAATATATATCTAATCGAATTAAGTTGTAAAAAACTTGCCCTTTAGAATTTTTTTTTGTAAAATTATATAGATTGGATAAAATAAACATGAATTTTATAACAACTGCGGTTCTCACAAATAATTTAAAAAAGAAAAAAGTTTCTATATTAGACACTTTTGAAAAAAAACTTTTGAGCCTTGAAAAACGCTCGCATCGTCCTAACGCAAGTGTAATTATAAGCAGGTTGAAAATTCTTGCTAACAAGGACTCATAATGAAAAGCTACTACGATGTTATTGTTGTTGGAGGCGGTACAGCTGGGGTTGCAACTGCATATATGGCTGCAAAATTGGGTCTACATGTGTTATTGGTTGAAAAAAATATCCATCTAGGCGGAACAATCACCTCCGGGCTTGTTATTCCTGCAATGAAAACAAACGATTTAGGCATAAATTCTACTTTCTTCAATGATTTAATTGAATTTGCAAACTCCTACGGTGCTCAATATACTTATATTGATGGCAACAAAGGGTGGTTTAATCCAGAACTTTTAAAAATAGTTTTGGACAAAATGCTCAATTATGTTGGCGTAGACATTTATTTAGCAACAAGTTTTAACAAAGCTAAAGAAAAAAATGGACGATTTGTCCTACATTTTTCACAAGAAATGTTATCACTACATTCCGAAACGAAATATCTTGTAGATGCAACTTCAAATGGTAAAATTTTTCAAAGTTTAAATTGTGAATTTTTAAATAAAGATAAGAATGAAAATCAAGCTATTACGCTGCGTTTTACAATGGCTGGAGTCAATTTGAAAGATTTTTCAGACTGGATAATGAAATTCGATTCAGATAGGAATGTTACGACCTGTGTAGCAGATATTCAAATCCACTTGTCCACTGCTTATACTTGGGACACTAATATAAATTGGGCCCTTAGACCTCTATTTACTAAAGCTGTAGAAGATGGTGTTTTAAGAGAAGAAGATACCGCCTATTTTCAGCTATTCACAATCCCAGGCATGCCCTCATCCATAGCATTTAACTGTCCAAGAATTCAAATAAATGATTGCGAAGAAAATTATCTCTCAAAAGCCGCTATAAAAGGACGAGAGCAGATATTTAGGCTGGCTGAATTTTGTAAAATTTATTTAAAAGGATTTGAAAACGCATATATTTCAAATATTGCCGATATGCTTGGTATTAGGGAGTCTAACAGGGTAAAAGGCAAACATATTTACACTGAATTTGAGCTTCTTGATAAGAAAAAATTTGACAATGTTGCTTTATCTTCTGATTATCCAATAGATATACATTCTATAAAAAAAGACGACAGCACATTGCATTTTACAAAAGGAAATTATTTTTTACCTATAGAATCATTGATTTCAGACAAATATGATAATTTATTCATAGCGGGTAGAGCACTTAGTGCGACCTTTAAAGCACAAGCAGCACTAAGAGTTCAGACGTGTTGTTTTGCAATGGGTGAAGCCATTGCAAAATATATAAAACAAAAAGAGACTTAAAAATAAGCCCCTTTTAACAGTTTATATTAAACAACATTAATCAAGATAGAAAGCTGTAACAACCTTATGAGAATCTTCCGCATGTCCAATTGCTTTGTGCAAAGTGCCAGATGTATGTGATAAGAAGCAAATAAGTTGTTGACCTTCGTCAATAATTTCTCTGTTACAAATTCTGCTAGCGTCAGCAAGTGTCATCATTGCTCTATCGGGGTGCTCAATAATATTAGGAACACCAATCAATTGGTCTTGAACGTCAGAAGGTTGTTGTCCGATTGTTTGAGGCAAAATGACTCTTAATTTATCAGGGTTAGCTTTCATTGCACCTCTGATTGCAGCAGCGTTTGTACCTGATGAACCTCCGCTTGTAACAATTGTATTGCCTTGCATTACAAGTGCATAAGCTAAAATTTCAATTATTTGTTGGTGCGTGATAGGAAGATTTCTACTTCCGATAATAGCAATGTTCTTGGCTGATTGTTGGATTGTAGCGAGTTCAACAGCTAGCATATCCAGAGTATTTGCACTTTTTTCATCAATTTTATCTAAATCGTCAAGCGGTACCATTATCGATTGGTCATTTTTCTTTTCGTCTGTCATCTTCAAATCCTAATAAACTAACACTTTGTATAAATATTTGTTTTTTGTATAATGTAATCATATCACAAATTTCAAAAAATAAAAGATACTACAATGGGAAATATTTTAGACGGATTAAACAGGGAGCAGAAAGAGGCGGTTATTGAACCAGAGGGTACATTACTTGTACTCGCAGGTGCAGGCTGCGGAAAAACGAAAGTATTAACAACCAGAATTGCTCAACTTGTGCAATCTGGGGTTTCTCCATACGAGATATTAGCTGTAACTTTCACCAACAAGGCTGCCAAAGAAATGGTTGAACGTCTGTCAAAAATGGTTGGTGAAGAAAAAGCAAAAAAAATGTGGGTCGGTACTTTTCATAGTATTTGTGGACGAATTTTAAGGACTGATATCGACAAATATAAAGACCCTGATAGTGGTAAAAAATACGATAAATCTTTCGTTATTTACGATGAAACTGACTCAAATGCAATCATAAAAAATGCTTTGAAAAAACTAAATCTTGATGAAAAAGTTTACATTCCCAAAGTTGTTAAAGCTGCTATATCAAATGCTAAAAACAAAATGTGGGATTCCTATACTTATGCTAGTCGAGCTCGTGATTATCGATCTCAAAAATATTCTGAAATATATTCTGAGTATCAAAAGCAACTTCAATTAAATAACGCCTTGGATTTTGACGACATGTTAATGCTCGCCGTAAAACTATTTGAAGAATCTGATGAAGTAAGAGAAAAGTACCACAACAGATTTAAGCATATTTTGGTTGACGAGTTTCAAGATACAAACATTTCTCAATATCAAATGATTAACTCTATATATACAAATGCAAAAACTGAAGATGAGCTAAATGGTCGTAGTTTATGTGTCGTAGGAGATGTCGACCAATCCATATATAGTTGGCGTGGTGCTGATTTTAGGATTATTCTTAATTTTCAGTCTTCGTTTCCTAAAGCAAAACTTGTTAAATTAGAGCAAAATTACCGTTCTGTTGAAACTATATTAACTGCCGCAAACTCAATCATCACAAATAACACACAACGTGTCAGCAAAAACTTATATTCTAACCTTGGAAAAGGTGAGATGATTCAGCTGTTTGAGGCTCAAGATGAAGCAGATGAAGCCTCATACATTATGCAAAATATCAGAAGACTTTTAAATGAAACATCAATAGGGCATATTGCTCTTTTATACAGGACAAATTCTCAATCAAGAGCTCTTGAAGAAGCTTGTATTGCAAATGGCGTACCTTATAAAATAGTCGGCGGATTGAAATTCTATGATAGGAAAGAAATTAAAGACATAATCGCTTATTTAAAACTTATTTACAACTCTGACGATTCGCAAAGTTTGCGTAGGATTATCAATGTTCCAAAAAGAAGCATCGGCGACACAACTATGCAAAAACTGATTAAGATATCTATTGATTCGGATATGTCAATCTACAAAATATTAGCCGATATAGATGAATATGATGACTTTTCAAATGGCATCAAGACAAAATTGAAAGGCTTTTATGGTCTTATAGAAGATTTAAAATCAAAGTGGGAAATGCTCGCTTTGCCGGAATTTATAACTACAATTCTTGATGAAACCGGTTATTTATCTGAACTTAGAAGCGAAGACACACCTGAAAATGAAGCTCGAATCGACAATTTGCAAGAATTAATAAATGTCGCAAAAGACTTTGAGCCACTAGAAGAAGGCAATGATTTGGGGGAATTTTTATCACAGGTTTCTCTTGTTAGCGATATTGACTCCTATAACGATGAAGCTGAAACTTTAACATTGATGACCTTGCATAGTGCAAAAGGACTTGAGTTTGATTATGTGTTCTTAACTGGTTTAGAAGAAGGCATTTTCCCGCACAGTCGTTCTCAAAACAGCCTTACAGAAATGGAGGAAGAACGCAGGTTAATGTATGTTGGCGTCACTAGGGCTAAAAAAAGATTGTTCATAACTCATGCAAAAAGACGTCAAATGTGGGGGGAATATAGGTATTATAACCAAAGTAGGTTCTTAGAAGAAATTCCGCAATCTGTAATAGAAAGTAACATATCAGATGCTGTGTCAATGTCTGGTTCTCACAGAAAAACATTCAATGCTGCTGTTGATAAAATGCGTTCAATGCCACAAAGAGAAACTTCTTCTGGCAGTATTGCCCCAACAAACTCTTTCGGAAGAGGATTTGTTGCTCCACAAAAACGCAAAGCTATGGTTGTTAAAGCACAGGCTAATATAGCAAAAAAAGCCGAAAAACAGGCTCAAGATGAAGAAAAAATAAAAAAACTGCTTGATGATAATCCGATAAAAAGAATGCTTGAAGAAAAAAAAGCAAAAGAACGTGCATTAGAAGAAGAAAAAGCTAAAAAGCCTCAACCTGAGATAAAAGAATTTTTCCAAGGCGACAGAGTTTTTCATTCAAAATTCGGCATCGGGCATATTAAAGATATAAAAGTACTTTCAGGTGCAAAAATGTATGTCGTAGACTTCGGTCTACAGGGCGAAAAAGCCTTAGATGCAAGCTTTTGCAACCTCAAAAAGTTTTAGTAAACATTTGATACATTGTAACGCTCACTGCGGTTGAAAGGTTTAACGATTCAACGTCATTTTTCATAGGTATAAGCAAATTTTTGTTTGCAAGGTCTATTAAGCCTTGAGTTAAGCCTGTAGCTTCCGAGCCGAACATTATTATGTTTTTTGCTTGAGTATCGATTTGTGCTGGTGTGATTTGTGCATTAGAAGCCAAAGCCGTCGCAATATAGTTATAATCTTTAAATTGATTTTTAAGAGTGCTTATATCAGTTGTTATTACTTTTACTTTGAAAAAATTGCCTGCAGAAGACCTTATCACCTTTGGATTGTAAATATCAATAGTGTTACCTATCAGCAATATATTTTCAAAACCGAAAGCCGCAGCACTCCTGATTATTGTGCCCAAATTGCCTGCGTCTTTAATATTTTCAATTAAAAATATGTTATTGTTTTTGACAATAGAAATATCGTTTGGTTGTTTATGTGCAATCGTTACAATATTAGAGGGCGAATCAGTCGAACAGAGTTTCTTTATTACAGCTTCTGTAACAAAAGTGGCATGATTATCATTAATTTGATTTTTACAGCTATCAGTGACAAAAACATCTTCTATTTTTATATTTGCGTTCAAAATTTCTTCATAGGCTTTTTTGCCTTCAACAATGAATAAGCAAGATTTTTCACGATACTTTTTTTGAAGAAGTTTGGAATATTCTTTTATTTTTGAATTTGAAACACTTGTTATTTCTTGCATTACATAGCCTGCCATTCTTCGAAATATTCTCTTTCAATGTCTGATAACATAGAAAAATCAACAAGTTTGGGTTCAAACTTAAATTTTGAAAGTGTATTAATTGAAACTTTACCATTAGTTATTGAGCTATAGACTGTATTTTCAAGTCTAACGCCGCCATAAAGTGGTTTATAAATCCCTGGTTCAATTGAAAAAACAGCATTATGAGTAATCTGTTTTTTTGACAAATCAGATGGTGCTAAAGCAGGAGGCGTTTCGTGGACATTGAGCCCGACGCCATGGCCTGTCGAGTGATTAAAGGAAAATCCTGCCAAATTGGCTTGATTTATGACATCTCGAGCCTTTTTGTCTATATCATACCAAGTATTTCTAGTTGTATAAGAAGCTTTGTATGCGGTGAAAAAAGCCTTCAAAACAGTTGTATAAACTATTTTTTGATAATCAGTAGGAGTCCCTTTAAGAAAAGTTCTTGTTATATCTGTAGCATAGCCACCTTCGTAATAACCGCCACAATCTACGAGCAAAAAGTCACCTTCATTAACAAAAAAATTATTTTTAGGGTGAGAATAGTGTATAATAGAAGAATTTGTACCCGCTGCTATTATTGGTTTAAAACTCAAGCTTTGTGCTTCATTATTGTAAAAAGAGTCGACAAGTGCATCATAATAATCAGTTTCAGAATATATTTTATTTGAATTAATCATATCTGAAATAATCATCAAAGCGTTGTCAGCCCGTTCAAACGAGGATTTGAAGTGTTTAAGTTCACTATCATTCTTTTGTGTTTTTAAAGTCGAAATATTGCTGTATTGAAGATTATTGCTTTCGTCTATATTATACAAATCATAAGTATTTATAGTCTTCTCATCTATTTTTACAGTGGCGTTTTTGATAGATTTTAAATCCTCGTCAAAATTTTTCAATGGTAAAATTTTAAAAGTTTCGCTCATATTTTCATCGAGATTTATATTACTATCAGTATAAAGTTTGACAGTGTGCTTATCAATCAACATTTTGGCATAAAATGACGAACTATATGGAATATCATAAGAGCGAATATTTGTTAAATATGCAATATCTTCCAGAGCAGAAACTACAATTGATTCATTTTCTGCCAATTTAGATGATATTTTTTCGAGCTTTTCAGAAGCGGTTTCACCTGCAATGTTTTTGTCTATCAAAAATAATTTTTGCTTTTCATTTTTATATTTTTTTTGACCAAGAGAAAAAACCGGGTCAAAATCTAAAATTTTAAATGTTATATTCTTCTGCTCTAATTCGCAATTTAAAGCGTTCAAAAATGCACTTGAGATTTTTTTGCCAACTACTAAAAGTACAGAATCATTTTTAAGGCGAGTTGCAAGTTCTTTGATATATTGTTGCCCCATCTGTAATTTTACGACATCTACAATGCTCGTATCAACCTCTAAATCGGCTTGCTCATGATATCTACCATCAACAAATTGAAATACCTTTTCAGAAGTCAAAAGAACATCACCCGTTGAGCCTGAAAAGCCTGTTACAGAATATCGGGCATTTTTTTCAAACTGATTATACTCTACCAAAAATTCGTTTGTAGAATTTATAAGTAGAGCATCAGCATTGTATTCTTTTAAAAAGTTTTTTAGTTTATTTATTAATTCCATTTAGTCCTTTGTATCGGTCAGCTTTATCAAATGATAACCGAATTGTGTTTTTATTGGGTCAGAAACTTCACCGACTTTCATCGAAAAAGCAGCATCTTCAAATTCTTGAACCATTTGTCCCTTTGTGAAAAACCCTAAATCACCGCCGTTTGCACCTGATGGGCACATTGAAACTTCTGATGCAACTTGTGCAAAATCTTTTCCTTCAAGAATTTCTTCTCTCAAACTTTTAGCTTCTTCTTCTGTTTTAACCAATAAATGGCTCGCTCTAACGTATGTAGGCATATTTACTCCTATCTGTTATAAAATTTTAACGTAGTTAGTATAACACATTTTTTTCAAGTATAATATTAAGCATGAAGAAATTATTTATACAAACACTCGGATGTCAGATGAACAAATCAGATAGTGAAAGAGTTTCCGGAATTCTTTCACACTTTGGCTACGAAAACACAAATGAGCCCAAAGATGCTGATTTATTGATTATAAACACTTGCAGCATAAGACAACTATCAGCTGATAAAGCTTACAGCCAAGTTGGTTTATGGGGTAAATGGAAGAAAAAACGCCCCGAGCTAAAAATCGGAATTTGTGGCTGTGTAGCTCAACAAGATAAAAAAAACATTCAAAAACGTGCCCCATATATTGATTTGGTTTTCGGTACTCATAATATTTATGAGTTGCCATCTCTTATACAACGAATAGAAGCAGGCGAAAAAGTTTGTGCAATCACTGAAAAAGCTGTCACTGATGACGCTAACAAATTTAAAATAGACAGAGCCAAAAGCGTAAATGCTTGGATACCTATTATTGAAGGTTGTAACAACTTTTGTACATATTGTGTTGTCCCTTTCACTCGTGGTCGCGAAAGAAGCAGGCAAATGGACGAAATTATCCAAGAAGCTAAAAACGCTATCTCTGCCGGATACAAGGAAATTACCCTCCTCGGTCAAAATGTCGACAGCTATGGCAAAGATTTCGATGATAACAAATCAACTCTCGCTAATTTGCTAAGAAATTTGAATAAAATAGACGGCAAATTCCGCATAAGATTTGTAACTTCATACCCTACTGACATAACTGATGATTTGATTGATGCAGTTGAAGAATGTGACAAAGTTTGTGATTACTTCCATATTCCGATGCAATCAGGCAATTCTGAAATTTTGAAAGATATGAACAGAAGATACGACCGACAACAATATGCTCAAATCGTAAATAAAATCAGAAAAAGATTCTCTGACGTTGCTATAACAAGTGATTTTATAGCCGGTTTCCCGGGAGAAACAGAAGAACAATTCTTAGATACTTTATCCGCAATAGATGAGTTTGAATTAGATTACCAAAATACAGCCGCATATTCGCCAAGGATTTACACTAAAGCAGCGAAAATGACCGACAAATTTGTCGACGAAGATACAAAAGCTAAAAGGCTTGATATTTTAAACGAAAAAAACCGTGAAGCTTGCCTCAAATCAAACCAAAAATGTATTGGCAAAACATTCGAGGTATTAATAGAAGCAAAAACCGATAAAAACGGAACCATCTTCTGCAACGGCAGAGCTGGCAACAACAAGCTCATTCATTTCGTTGCACCAGACAGCAATATCGGTGATTTCGTAAATGTAAAAGTAACAAAAGCTCAAACTTGGTGCTTATATGGCGACCTTGCTTAATATTTCTTAATATTACTAAGCAAAAAAGCAATTTCTGTGAGTATATATCCTTTATATATACATAAGAGAGTATTACCAACACAGGAATTTAAAGAGATGACAACTTCTATTAGTAGTATTTCAGCTAATTATGCTGACTTATTTAAGCTAAAATCAACACAAGGCACTGATTCAAGTGATATCAATATCCCTTTGAATGGCAGTGGTCAAGATGGTGTTACTGATGCGTTCGGAACTTCTAACGCAGTTAAATCAACACAAATTGAATCTATGGTTTCTTCACTTGTTCAAGATGCTGCTCATATGGAAGAAGACGCAAGTGAAAACTCTTTAAGAACTCTAAAAACAAGATTGAATCTAATTCAAACAATGGGCGGTGACGATATTGATGTAGCCTCCATATTAAATAAAGCTTTGGCAAAACTTCCTGTTGCGATGCAAAAACGTGCATGTGAAACACTTGGCGTTCCAGAACCTGAAAATGATGCGAGTATTGACTCACAAAACTTCAGTCCGGTTACTAAGTTCCAAGCAGCGGTTGGCAAAATGCCTTCTGTTATTAGAAATGCCGTTGATAAAACAACAAATGCCGTCAACACCGCATTCAGCAATGCTTCTGCACCAAATATTAACGCAGAAGGTGCAACACAAAATGGTGCAAAATTAGCACAAGTTGCAAGCCAAACAGCAAGCTCTATGGGTTCACATGGCTGGTGCTTAAAAGGCGTTAATAATTCATTAGAAAAAATGTATGGATTCCGTTTGGGTTACCCTTCAGCATATATGGCAGCAGATGGACTAAGACAACACTCTGACCAATTTAAAGAAGTTTCAGCTTCAAAAGCTGATTTGGATAAACTTCCTGCAGGTGCAATTGTCGTTTGGGACAAAGACGGTGACAACCCGCATGGACACATTTCAATTTCATTAGGAAACGGATACGAAGCAAGTGACCACGTTGCAAAACAATATAAAAATATCAGCAACAGCTTCACAGTATTTATTCCTCAAGACTAAGCTCTCTCATCTCTCTCTAATCTTATATCTCAAAAGGTGCCTCTATTTGAAGCACCTTTTTAATTTTGAAAAAATTAATATTATTTGCCTGAGTCAAGCATTTGTTTAATTCCGTCAATAGAACTCAAAATGCCAGAGGCTTCATAAGGCATATAAACGACCTTATTGTTTTCACCTTCGACCATACCTTTCAAGGTTTCAAGATATTTCATTGCGATTAAATATTTGTCAGGTTGACCGTGACTTTGAATAGCTTCAATAATCTTTTGAATTGCTTGTTTTTCACCATCTGCTTCCAAAATACGAGCTTGAGCATTACCGTCAGCTCTTAATATAGCAGCTTTTTTATCACCTTCAGCTTTATTTATTTCAGCTTCTTTTTGTCCTTCAGCTTTCAAAATTGCAGATTTTTTCAATCCCTCAGCTTCTAAAATAGAAGCACGCCTATCACGTTCAGCTTTCATTTGTTTTTCCATTGCCGCTTGAATGTCTGCAGGTGGAATAACATCTTGGAGCTCAACCCTGTTTACTTTTACGCCCCATTTATTAGACGCTTCATCAAGTATTGCTCTTAATTTTGCATTAATAGTATCTCGAGAAACCAATGTTTCATCTAAATCGAGTTCGCCTATGATATTTCTCAATGTAGTTTGCGTTAGTTTTTCAATAGCTTCAGGCAAATTTTGAATTTCATATACTGCACTTTTAGGGTTTACAATTTGAAAATATATCAAAGCATTGATACTGATTGATACATTGTCTTTTGTAATCACGTTTTGACGAGGAAAATCATAGACACATTCTCTCAAGTCAATACGTTCTCTTTCAGCTATATAGGCATAATTTCTACCATCTGCACCTTTTGCAACTTGTTTCCAAAAGACTCCTCTTGGTGCTTCAACGATAGGAATAATAAAATGTATCCCTGAATCCAACACTTTTTCAAACTTTCCTAGTCGTTCGATAATGATAACTTCAGCTTGTTTCACAATTTTAAAGCCTTTAAGAGCCAATAAAATCACGAATACAAGAAGTACAATACTAATTACACTCATTATTATTCTCCTTTATATCTTTGAGCGGTTCAACCTTCATAACGATACTGTCGTTAGAAATTATTTTAACTTGACTATCCGGTTCTATAGTGCAATCATAATCCGTCCGAGCGTCCCATTCTTCCCCATATATGGCAATTCTTCCGGAGGATTTGGTAACAGGTGCAATTACAGTTGCATTTTTACCTATATATTTTGCTTCAATACCTGTTTGTTTATCATTATTATTAAATTTGCTTAGTAAATACGGTCGTATGAAAAGTATTAGCAATATAGTTGCCACTGCGAAAGCAATAGAGTGGAACATAACCGAAAAGCCAATTGCAGCAACAATCGCCGTAACAAAAGCTGCGACAGCCAAACATAAAAAGAACATTACCGGTGTAAACATTTCAATTATCAAAAGAACAATTCCTGCAATGCACCAAATTTGCCAAATTTCCATAATAGCCTCCTGTCCATTCAAAGTATATAGAGATTTTTAGCTTTAGTCAACAATATCATACTCATCAGCTATATTATTTTGAAGAATTTTGTGTTAGCTTTAACTTATGCATAAAAGATTAGGGAAAATTTTAGTCATAATTGTGCTCATAGCACTCGTTTGTGTTGCTTGCTTCAGAATTGACAAGCCTGATACAAATGCTTCAGATGATAATGGTAAAAGTGCTGAAATCACAAAATCAAGCGAATATAGGGAATTAAAAACTCTTACGATAAACGGTACAGATTATATGTTGTCACGAGGCGATGTCGGTCAATATGGCGGCGAGTTTGTCACTTCAACCATTGGAGAAGGCCCTAAAACATTTAATCCTTGGGAATCAAAAGATGCAACTTCTTCTCAAATTTCTGATTTGATGTTCGACTCTCTAGTTACAACAGATGTCTATACGGGACAAGTTATTCCAAAACTTGCAAAGAAAATTCAAGTTTCAAAAGATAACAAAACCTATACCGTAACATTGAGAAAAGGTGTAAAATGGTCTGACGGCAAGGAAATTACAGCTGATGACGTCACGTTTACTTGGAACAAAATTATATTAGGTGGTTTTGGAAACATTAGTACTAGAGATTCGATTTTAATTGATGGGGTTCCTCCTGAAATTAAAAAAATCGACAAATATACTATTAAATTCACAACGCCAAAACCGTTTGCCCCATTCCTAAGACTTATGAGTGTGCCGATTGCACCGAAACATGTTTTCGAAAATGTCATAAAAAAAGGTAACAGATATTTTGATTCTTTTTACGGGACAACCACTAAACCAGCTTCGTTCGTAACTAGTGGACCTTTTAGGTTAAAAGAATATGTACCTGCTCAAAGAGTTGTTCTCGTCAGAAATCAAAATTATTATATGATTGATGAAAAACACCAAAAGTTGCCTTATATAGACCGCTATATCTTTTTAATCGTTGGCGATTTAAACAATGAGCTTTTGAAATTTGAATCTAAAGAACTCGATATACTTGATTTGAGAGGCAAAGATGTTGCCAGATTTAAAGAGCTTGAAAACAATTCGGATTATAAAGTCTACAATCTGGGACCTAACACTGGCACTATGTTTTTGATTTTCAATATGAACGATAGAAAAGCCTCAAATGGCAATTATTACGTGATGAAAAAGAAACAGGCATGGTTTAGAGATAAAAATTTTAGAACCGCCGTAGATTATGCCTTAGACCGTGACAGTATGGTCTTTAATATTGCAAACGGAGTCGGGCAACCACTATTTACAGCCGAATCGCTCCCATCTATTTACTTAAACAAAAAGCTGGAAAAAGGTCACAAAACTGATATTGAATATTCAAAAAAATTGTTAAAGCAGTCAGGTTTTTACTGGGATAAAAAAGGTATTTTACACGATAAAAAAGGTAATATTGTTGAATTTGACCTACTTACCAATGCTGGCAACACTGAACGTGAAGCAATCGGGGTAATGGTAAAAGAAGACCTTTCTGAATTAGGAATGAAAGTTAATTTTAAACCTATTGAGTTTAATTCACTTGTGAACAAATTGACGAACAGTTTGGACTGGGAATCAACAATAATGGGCTTCACAGGTAATGCTCTTGAGCCTCACAGCGGACAAAATGTTTGGTATTCTTATGGTCCATTACATTTGTTCAATAAAAGACAACCAAATGAAAAAAATCCCAACTTATTTCCATGGGAAAAACAAATTGATTCTATATTTGATAATGCTGCTTTGAAATTGTCGTTTGCTGAAAGAAAAAAGCTATATGACCAATATCAACAAATTGTCTATGATGAAAGACCTATCATATACTTGTATTCTCCTTTGAGAGTCAGTGCTTTGAGGAATAAATTCGGCAATATTTACCCGACACAACTAGGTGGAGTTATTCATAACCCCGAAGAAATTTATGTAAAAGAAGACTATAAAATCAAGACAAAAAAATCTAAATAGATTTAATTTGTTCTATTATTGTTGAAATTTCGTCTGAAACATCGGTTTTATATTTTGCGTTGTCGGCAAGAATTTTCGCAAAATGTGCCTTTTGAAATTCGCCCAATCCTCGTGTCCTATATATCATTGAAATATTTTCACACATCTTATTCTGATTTTTTATATCAGACATACTAACTTCTTCAATATCATAAAAATGCGTATTGAACGCCCTTTTTATAAGGTTTTTTGAGACAATGTCTTCAAACTCCCCGTTTTTAATAACTGTGCTCAAATCCTTTGGCTTTAATACTTTTGTTATTTCGGAATGAATATTACTTGCATCAGAATCAAGCAAAATAAATATTGGAAGTTTAACTATATTTCGTAATTTAACGTACAACGGTGGAAGCTTACTTTTTCCACCGGCTCCAATAATGTGAATACCATTTTTATCAAAATCATAGCCCAATATTTTAGCAAAACATGGGAGCAATATTTCCTCTGTAATGCCCTCTACAAGAACAAGCTTCTCGATAGGGTAGTGCAAAAATTCTTTTTCTCTTAAAGACTTGGCAGCTGAAAAAACATCAATATTTGTTCTTATACCGCTCTTGTAGACATTTGACAGCTCTTTTAACAATCTGATATTATCAACCATTCCATTTTTGTCAGCAAATCTATCAACAATATTTAAAATTTCTAATTTAGCTGACATTAAAATATTTGTATAATCATCTTCGCTGGTAAAATAACGAGAATCGAGTATTTGCAGCAAATTAGATGTATTGTGAAATGCTTTTACGTGTTCAATCTCTTTTATTGACTCGTTCCATATAGTTTCAACTAATTTTACAAGTTTTTCAGGAGCCAAAGCCTCAATTTGTGACTTAGATAATTGAGGAGATATTAAATGTCTATACAAAATATCTTTATATACACGAGGATACTTTATCGATGGGCGTTTGAAACGTGTCAGCCTATCTATACTAATAACAAAATCCTCGATTGTCATTGGCTTATATTTGATTGTTTCTTTTATATCTATAGTTATTTGTGTATTTTGCAAACTCACTCCAAATATGAAACTTTAAACAAAGAAGGTATGCTAAGCATACCCTCTTTTAATATTATAAATTAGAACTAAGCATTTAGCAAAGTTTTTTCTGAAGATGCGTTGCGAGTTGCATTTTCAACTAAAGTTCTGATAACAGCAATCATAGCTATTGTAGAATTTAGTTTATTAACACAAGACCCCACACCAACAGCACTCGCACCAGCAGCAAATGCCATAGGAGCTGTTGTTGTTGTAATTCCACTTGCTGTCATTATTGCGATATCTGTATTTCTAGCCAATTCAATTGTGTTTGCAATAGAAACTTGTGCGGTTTCCAGCAATCCTCTGGCACCAGCAGATTGAGCTGTAACTGTAGCAGCACCTTCTGTTTGAATTAAATCAACATGCAAATCTTCTAGTCTATGAGCCAATTCAATTTGTTCAGCAATTTCGATATGCCCGGGGATTGTAACTGACATGAATATTTCTTGATTACCTAAAAGTTCTTTTGTATCTTTTACAATTTCAAAAACTTGTTGAGCTGAAACTCTTTTACCATCTCTATACATAGTGTCAAAGTTACCGATTTCAATAGCATCTGCACCGTATTCAACAGCTTTGGCAAGTTCTGCCGGAACAATAGATGAAACCATTACCGGAATCGTTGTAATTTCTTTAGCCATAGAGATAATATCTTTGCTGAAAGCCACATCAACGGCAGAAGCCCCAGCTTGTTCCGCAGCAGAAACTACATTTTTGATATTTTCAATATTAAAATTGCCGATACCTGCAATAACTTTGATTGCTCTTTTTTCTGAAATATGTTGTTTTAAAATTTCAATTCTGCTCATTTTTACCTCCATGAACATATACTACTATTAAGTCAAGTTGATTATATCACAATTTTATACAAATAAAAAATAATCCGAAGATTGAACAACGGATTATTTTAAAAATTTTATTATCAATTATTTTGTTATTGTAGGAGTTTGAGTCCATCTATGGTCAACGCCTGCTTTTCTTTCATTTGCATTCAAAGAAGCTGTCCAGAGGTTTGCAGCCAATGTCGTAACACCAGCCATAACGCCAACGACTTTAGGCATATTGCCTATTTCTTTTTTCTTAGCAAGGCGAGCAATTGTAGCAATAGTAAATGCACCCGAACCTACGAAAAAGCCCTGTCCTATTCCTTTAAATGTCGATTTAGTGTATTCGTTGATATTTACACCTATTTTTTTACAACTACCGATAAAGTCTTTAATCTTTTGAACAAAGCCTTTTTTCTTTGGGGTAGTTTGCAAGTCAATTTTATCAACAGGTGTTGATGTTTTTAAAGCAGCAATTTGTTGTTGCGGACGAGGAGTCATATTCTCCAACAAAACTGATGGTTTATTATCGATTTGTGTATTGAAATTTACTGTCATAATTAACCCTTTACACTTATTCTTACTTGTAATAAAACAAAACATTAAAAAATTTGCTAATTTTAACGCTTAATGTAATAAATCGTTAAGATTGAAAAACTATTGTATAAGATTTTTCATATCAATTATAGCACTTTTTAACCCTTTGAAAATAGCCCTAGAAATTATGCTGTGACCTATGTTTAATTCGTTTAGTCCTTTGATTTCACGCATTCTATAAACATTTTCATAGTTTAGCCCATGCCCTGCATTTACTTTTAGTCCTAAATTTTGAGCAAATTCTGCGGCATGCTTTAGTTTTTGAAATTCTTTTTCTTCATTTTCAGAGCCAAAAGCCTCAGCATAAGCACCTGTATGGAGCTCAATAAAAGGAGCACCACAATCAAATGAAGCTTTGACCTGTTCTTCGGTAGGATCAATGAACATGCTGACCAATATTCCCGCATTAACGAGAGGTTGGACGTATTTTTTCATTTTATCCAGCTGTCCTGCAACATCCAAACCACCTTCTGTAGTAAGCTCTTGTCTTTTTTCAGGAACCAAGCAACAACACTGTGGCATTATATCTAAAGCAATTTTTTGAATTTCATCAGTAGCAGCCATTTCAAGATTGATATTACATGTTAAAACTTTTTTTAATGTATAGACATCCGCATCTTTAATATGTCTACGATCCTCACGAAGATGCACGGTGATGCCATGAACATCTGTTTCTTGACAAATTAAAGCAGCATCTAAAACACTTGGTTCTCCCGCTCCCCTTGCGTTTCTAAGAGTTGCAACGTGATCAATATTTACACCCAAAAGCATATTTGACCTCCTTGAAAATATCCTACAAATAAATTATATTACAAATTTATAGAAAAAAGGTATTTACAAGAAAAATTTTTGTAGTTATAATGTAACCATAGCTTAAAGGATATTCCTCGGTAGCTCAATGGCAGAGCATTCGGCTGTTAACCGAAGGGTTGTAGGTTCGAGTCCCACCCGAGGAGCCATTTAAAAAGGTTTGATTAATTTCAAACCTTTTTTATGTAATTTGACATCAAACAAAGTGGCTTGACTTATAATCACTTAATTTGTATTTTTCTCAGCTACCTTACCTCCGAAATTACCGTCTATTGTATATAGGTAGCCGTCTTTAACTTTTTTCCAATGCTTTTTAGATGCAACTGTTACATGGTTATTTGTACACTATTATCAACATCAACAAAAACGCTCATTTCTTTATTGTTTTATGGTTATAATTTGATACTTGATAATCTTTCCAAAGATGCTATAACATCTTTTTGCCTTTCACCATTAAAATCAAGGTTCGAGGTGACATGATGTACAGCATAAAAGGTTGGATCAAAAAGTGGTTGCTTTAATCTTAAAAGATTTGAAACTAAGGTTGATATAAGACCTATAAATTTGCCGAAATACAATGGAAGTGTAACAGTCTTGAATTTTTTGTCTGGAAAATATTTTTTTGCAATGGAATTGTAATAATCATCAATTGATGTAATTTCTCTATCTATTATATTTATAGCCATCCCATCAAAATCTCCAGACATGCTTACACCGACAATTGTTAATGCGACATTTTTCACGTTAGCCAATGGCCATCTGTTTTTACCATGCCATTTCCCAAAATGAATAATATATGGTGATGATTTTAAAAACTCGATTACTCTGTTTTCTAAAGTTTTGTCCCCATCGCCATAGACAGCTGCAGGTCTTATAATAACGTATTTTGAGGGAGGTAAATTTAAATTCAGCCACTTTTCTGATTCAATTTTGTATTTTGGATACGGGTTGAGCGGATGAGCTTCAAAAGGTGTTGTATCCTCTTTAGCATCAAGAAAATCCTTTATTCCATATACATCAGTTGATGAAATGTATATTATTTTTTCAGTAGGGACAGAAGATAGATATTTTATCGGTTCAAAATTAATTTTTTTAAATTTTTTATCAGAACCGATATCAGAAGCTAATCCTGCAGCATGCACAAGAATTTGAGGCTTTAAAGAACCTAAAGCCTCAAAAAAATCCTTTGGATTTGTAATATCGCATTGTAATAAATGAACATTATCAAGTTTTGTAAGCTCTTGAGGGATGTTTTTATGGACGACAGCATATACTTTCCAGCCTACTTCTATATATTTTTTTACAATATTTAATCCAATAAATCCCGCAGCTCCGGTGACTACGACTGTTTTACTTGATAACTCCATATTTTTTACCTAATTCAGCTATAACTTCTACTGCCTTATCGATTTGTTCAAAAGTCAAATCTTTCATAGTACAAAGTCTTAAACGACATTCTTTTCTGCGAACAGCAGGATAAGTCACAATGTTGACATAAACGCCATTTCTGCGAAGTTCATCATACATTTTAAACAAGGTAGGTTCACTATATATCATAACAGGTACTACAGCTGATTGCGAATGACCAATATCAAAACCTTGTTTGATAAGTTGAGATTTAAGATATTCTGTTTTTTCAATTAATTCTGCACGACCTGCTGTGTCGGTTTCCAATAGTTTAAATACTTCATTTAACCCACCGGCAACTGAAGCAGGCATGGCTGTTGAAAAGAAATAGCTTCTTGAATATAAACGCAAATATTGAATAAGTTCTTTTGAACCTGCACAATAACCGCCAAGCCCTCCCGGACCTTTACTTAGCATTCCTACATTTAAGTCAATTTTATCCATCACATTATAGTGTTCCGATGTACCTTTTCCGGTTGGACCGACAATACCAACGCCATGAGCATCATCGACCATTACTCGACAATTATATTTATTGGCTAATTCTACTATCTTATCTAATTTAGCCATATCACCATCCATAGAAAAGACGCCATCTGTAATAATTAAGCGTCCTGTTTGTTCTTCCGGTAATTTAGATAAAATTCTTTCTAAGTATTTCATGTCAGCATGAGGATAGATTTTGATATCTGCACCAGATAGACGACAACCATCAAAAATAGAAGCATGATTTGCACTATCATTTATAATAACGTCGCCAGGACCACATATAGCGGAAACGATTCCTACATTTGCACCATAACCACTCGGGAAAACGATACAATCTTCAGCATCATAAAATTTAGCAATTCTTTGTTCCAGTTCTTTATGAATGTCAGTAATTCCGGCGTAATTAGAAACCGCCCCCATTCCATAACCAAATTTTTCAAGAGCTTCTTTTGCCGCTTGCATAACTTGCGGGTGAGTAGACAAATTCAAATAGGAATTCGAGCCGAGCATAATTACCTTATGAATGGTACCATCTTTTTCTCTTATCTCAGAATCAGGTTGAACCTTGTTCATTGTAAGCATGCCCAAAGCCTCATTGCCAGTAAGCACACCACTGTTTAAAACATCATTTAATCTATATGTTTTTTGGAATAAGTCTTCACCTTCCAAAGTAGTAGTAAAGTCTTCAAATTTAACATTTACACATTTATTCTCTTCTGAGGTAATCAATGTTTCCGCCTTCCTATATATAATAACGAATTACTCACGTGGAAAAATAATAGCATAAAGCTATTATCTATGCATTTATATGACAAAATGTTTCGAAAAGACAGCTACAAAATGCTATCTTTTGATAAATTTTATCTTTATGATATTATTATTTAGTCGTAGTTCTTGCAAGAAATTGCAGAAATACAAATAGGGCGATTGGCGCAGTTGGTAGCGCACTTGAACGACATTCAAGGGGTCACAAGTTCGAGCCTTGTATCGCCCACCATAAAAGCCAAATGACTTTTGTTATTTTGGCTTTTATTTTATACTTTGGACTATTTTATTCATAATGTTTTTGTATTATTATTAATCTGTTCAAATGAAACCAATCATGTAACTTTTTTACTCTTTTACATAGTTGGAAAAGTAAAGAGTATTTATAAAAGGAAAAAACATGATTACAGACCAGATTAATGACTTCGAAGAAGAAGTTAGTAGTTTTACATTTGATGAGTTGAATTTATCATCAGAAATTTTGTCAGCTATTGCTGAAATGAAATTCACAACGCCATCTTCTATACAAAAAGAGGCTATCCCTCGAGTATTAAACCATGAGGATATAATCGCTCAAGCACCTACCGGCAGCGGAAAAACAGCGGCATACGCCATTCCTGTTTTAGAAAAAATCAACAAAAATTCTACATCAATTCAATCCTTGATTTTGTGCCCGACAAGAGAGTTAGTAATTCAAGTTCACAAAGAATTTGAAAAGCTAACAAAATATATGGAATCGATAAAAGTTGTATCTGTATATGGCGGACAAAATATTGAAAAGCAGTTCAATGCATTGAAGAAAAACCCTCAAATTGTTGTTGCGACACCGGGTAGATTGATGGACCATTTGAGAAGAAATTCTATCTCTTTAAAAGATTTGTCAATTGTTGTCTTAGATGAAGCAGACGAAATGCTTGATATGGGTTTCCGTGAGGATATCTATACTATTTTAGAAGATACTCCGGAAAACCGTCAGACTGTCTTATTTTCAGCGACCATGGCAAAAGACATTATTGCATTAACTAAAAAATTTCAAAAAACTCCTTTCATTATTGACGTTAGGGACAATCTTTTAAATGCCCCCAACATTGCTCAATATTACTTAGAAGTAGTTGAAAAAGAAAAACCCGAATTGATAACAAGGCTTTTAGAATTACATAATTTAAAACTCGTTTTGATTTTTTGTAACACTAAATCTAACGTAGATAAACTTGTTGAGATTTTAAAATCAAAAGGATATTTTGCAGATTCACTACACGGTGATATGAACCAAGTGCAACGTGAAAAAGTCATGAAAGGCTTCAAAAACGGGTCGGTAAAAATTCTTGTAGCAACTGATGTTGCAGGTCGTGGAATAGACGTTAAAAATGTTCAATGTGTTTTCAATTACGATTTACCTCGTGATGATGAAGATTACATTCACAGAATAGGTAGAACCGCACGTGCAGGCAAATCGGGCATCGCATTTTCGTTAATATCAAAAAGACAAGCTTCTTCATTAAAAAGAATTGAACGAGCTAACGGTTTAAAAATTGAAAAAGCTGATTTACCTTCTGTAACAGATATCAGTAATGCAAAATTTGTAAATTTTTCAAATGAAATAAAAGAAATGATACAATCAAACGACCTCACAACTTGCATTTCTCAAATCAATTCACTTGTTGACGAAAACAATTCACTCTTGGAAATAGCTGCAGCTTTGCTTAAAAATTCACTAAAAAGAGAAGCAATGAAAATCAACAAAAAAATCGAATTTACAGAAGAAGAATACGATGACTCAAGAGAATCTAAACGTGCTTCTTTTCCAAGACACAGAAATAGAAATTCAAAACCATCTTTTAAAAGAAACGACAAAGCTTCAAGTTTTAAGCCAAAATTTTCAGGAAGCAAAAAGGGTGCGTTTTCAGGGAAAAGAAAGAGAAGCAAATAACCTTATTTGTCTAACTCTTTTAATGCATTGATACCATTATCTACATCCTCCTTACTAAATGGACGTGGGTCACATTTAAACTTGAAACCATACTGAAAGGAAGAAGGAGTTTGTAGGCATAGGTGTTCATAATCACCGGAGATTGCTATAATCCCGTGCTCAACACCTGATGGTATAACTAACATATCACCGGGGTTTAATATTTTAACATCAGTTTTATCTCCAACCCTTGTGTACATTGAAGCATGACCTTTAGTCAAAAGATATGTTTCAACCATTTTTTCATTATCGTTTTTAGGATTTTTGTGTACATGAATTCTTTCTGCAGGACGAACTGAATTGAAATCACGTATAATACCATTTTTATCTGCTGCGGCAACCCTTGAGACCCCGACACAAGGAGAGCCTTGGTCTGTCCACTCTGAGGAGTTTGTAATCCATTCAGTAGCAGCAGAGTTAAACTGGTTCATTTTGCCTTCTTGAGCGTAGACAGCAATTCCCGGATAAGCTGCCACCAAGCCTGTTAAATCGAAACCTGATTTTGTTGTTTTTTCCCAATTATTTATAATGGACTCTTTGGTTTTGTCATCAAAATCTGTGAGTTCATCTAAATCTTTTTTAAAATTGTCTAAAGACTGAAATTTCGACCAAGCATAATGGTCTTCAGACATTTGCTCTAAGATGCCAACATAATTCAATTTTTGGATAGTATCACGTCCGATTGATTTTATATCTACAATATCCAATTCCCCGGGATTTTGTTTATATGAAGAATTAGCTTGCATTGTCCGTGCATATAATTTTAATAAATCTAATTTTTCTCGCACACCTATATTACTCATGCTCATTATAGATGAATAAAATTCCGATGGATTTTTTGTTGTAAATTTTACAAATTTTTCGTCAACATCTTTTATTAAACCCTGTTGTTTCAAATCATCATAATTATCAGCTACAGCTTCTCGATGAACGCCCGCATCATATATTTTTATATTATTGTCAACAAGCTGATTAAAATAGTCTTGATGACTGGATTTTACAGAGAAACGCTCATACCAATCAGGCTGTTTTTCGTTTGTAACAACTAACGGATTGCCATCAAGAACTTCTATGGCAGCACGGGTGCCACCGGAAATAAGAATTCCACCTGGTTTATCAAGTTGATATTCTTTTCCATCGACAGTGGTAAGTCTTAGATTACAACCGGATTGTGCTATAACTTGTGTATCATTAGGATGATTGGTTGCAGATTTCAAATATTGCTTTGCATCGTCACCATAATACACAACAGTATTTGTAGCAGGGTCAACCAAATATCCGCCGTCGAATCTTTTTACAATTGGAGAGCCATCTTTATTCAGTAAAATAGCTTTTCCAATAATTTCTGCTGTCAAATTATCATTTTGTGCTTTTTTTGCAGGGTCAACACCATAAGTATTCGAGTAATAAACTGATTTTATTGCATCATCAGCTTTTGAAAGATGTTCTTTTACTTCATCTTCACAACTCATTTTTCCTTTAAAAGCACAATTTTCCGCACATTTTTGTGCATAATAAGAAGGATATACGGCATTATTCAAATTTGTCGTAGGAAATTTTAACATTTTACACCCGATACATTATTTATATTAAAACTCAAATATAAAATTAATTGCCTATTTGTGTAATAATCGTGATATGAAAAAGAGTAATTTAAAATATTTAATAGTTGGTAGTGGCTCTGTTGGAACCGCTATAGGAGCTTTTTTATATAAAGCAGGTAAAAATGTCGTTTTAGCTGCACATAACAAAACATTGGATGACTTGAACAAAAACGGGCTTTGCGTAATATCTGATGTAGTTGAAAATGGAAATTATCATATTAAAACTATTGATTCTGAATCATATTCTGATAAAGCTGATATTATATTTGTATGTGTCAAAAGTTATTCTATTGACTCAATACTTCCATTTTTGAAAAGAGTTATTCATAAAAATTCTATAATTATTCCTATTTTGAACACCTTTAAAACAGGTGAAAAAATTGCGGAAGAAATAAAAACTTGCACTATATTCGATGGATGTATCTATATAATAGCAAGCAAACCCAATAGATGTACACTTTTACAAAAGACAGAGCTTTTTAAAATTGTATTTGGTCCTATCAAAAGTCAATTTACCGATAACTCTACTATTAAAGCAGTTATATCTGATTTAAACGATGCAAAAATCGAATGTAAATTCTCAAATAATATTGACAGTGAAAAGTTCAAAAAATTCTCATTAACCTCAGCTTTTGCATCCACTGGGGCATTCTATGACATTACAACAAAAGAAATGCAACAGGATGGCAAATATAGAAATACTTTAATTCAACTTTTAACCGAACAAAAGACTCTCTCCCAAGCAATGAAGCTGGATATTGATATTGACATTTTAAAAGATAACTTGGCTATAATTGACGAATTCAATCCCGAATGCACGGCTTCTATGCAAAGAGATTTAAAAGAACGCAACGAAAGTGAAATTTCAGGGTTATTGTTTGACGTTACAGAACTCAGCAAAAGATACAATGTTCCGATGCCTGAATACAATAAAATTGCAAATCATTTCAAAGGTATATAGTTCAAACTGATTGTATATTTTTTTTCTTTTCTTCTGCTTTTAAATATAAAACACCACCGAAATGCAATAGAAAAGTAAATATTATTGACTCAAAAAATAAAACACATATTAAAAACAAAAACATATCTATTGAATTAATCGGCAATAAATCAGGCTTCAAATAAGCTACAATCATAGAAATAAAAAAGCCTAAAATATAATAATAAAAAGATGTTTTTAAATACATTGATTTAGGAATAGGATGCTCGAAGTCTTTTGCATATATACCACCTGCAATTACGGCTGCAAAAAGAACAAAATTAATTCCATGCAAACCCAACAAAGCAAAACAAGTACCAATAGCTATACCTATTATCATTGCCAATAAAACAATATTGAACGGTTTAGAAAGCGGTTTTTTAGCTAACTCAAGTATTTCACCACAATCATTCTCAAATTCATGCAATCCTGACATAAACACCTCTATTCAATTTTAAACATATAGCAGAAATTTATATTATAATAATATACCTTTTTTGAAGATATTTCAAGAGCTACTACACTTATAGAGCAAATAGCAAAATTTTTTTTTACTGACTTTTATACAATTGACAGAAAGTAATATTTAATTTAGTATTACCCTAAAGGAATATTAATGCATAATAACAATAGCAACACAATGAATATGATGATGTGCAGCATGCAAGGCTCAAGCAGGCTGTTTAATTTGTTGCGAATGTGATTTCTAAACGAAAATTAATTGAGCCGCCTGCCTATACAGACGGTTTTTTTGTGTAGAAATTTAAGGGAAATATTATGCTAAAAGTTCAAAATATAAGTAATCAAAATTGTAAAAATAAAAGTAGAAATCAAAATTTTAAAGGTGCGAAAAATGTGCTCTTTTCAACTCTTGACAAAGGTTTGAAGCCACTTGATACCTTTATAAAAATGCAAGAAAATTTATCCAGTACAAGATTTGTTCAAGATACCGCAACAAATTGGGCACCAAAAGCATTGTTTACCAGAAGCAAGGCTGATTTGGCAGAAATGAGCTTCCTTGAATTTTTAGAATCTGCAATTTTTTACTTCGCACCTGGCTTGATTGGTGAAAATATTTTAAGAAAGGCACTCACAAAAAAGCTACCTAAAGACTTGAAACAACACGTTGCTAAAACTGCAACTAATATTTTGTCAGATAAAAAGCTTGTCGAATCAGGAGCATCAAAAAAACTACTTCCGGTAAAAGCAGGCATATTGCTTGGGTGTACGTGTATTCCGGCTGCTGAATATGCTTTAAGCTTTGCTAAAAATTTATTCACCCTAAAAGTATTCAAAACAGCTGATTTTAAGGATATAGCTAATTTAGACAAAAACAAAAATAAAAAAAGTGCTGAATCCGAAGAACACAAAATAAAAGTAAAAAATAGTGCAAAATCACATATCGCAGGTGCAATAGGTGTATCCCTAGCAGGTCTTATCGGTGGAATTACATTAGCTAAAAAAGGTGGGGATTCTGACGTTTTACAAAAAATAAGCAAAAATATCCTTGAACCAGGGTCATATTTAGCGGATAAGTTACCAAAAAATAAAAAATACACACAAAAACTCGGCAATTTTCTAAAAGATTATGTAAACCTTGATTTTGACTCTAATAAAGGGAAATTGGCATTAAGCAAAGGACAATTGGCGGCAACAGCAATTACCGGATTTTTTGGCTACTACAGTGCAGCAAAAGACCGTGACCCACTTGATAAACTTGAAGTATTAACAAGAGTTCCGCTCGTTGTTTTCTATACTATTTTCGGGAGCTCCTTGTTTGAAAATGGATTTAAACACCTTTTATACAAAAAAAATGCATTCCCTAATTTGATAAAAAAGACACCCGACAATATCTTAAAAGTCCCGACAAGAGAAGAATTACCTGAAATTGCTAATAATTTAGCTAAAAAGCTAAAAGACACAACTCCTGAAGCCGAATTCAAAAAGCTCGTAAAAGGTAAAGCCGTAATTACCGCCATTCCATTTATGTTCAGTCTTCTTTTTATGGGACTCAGTTTGTCTGCTATAAACAGAGTTTGGACACAATACAGATACAATAAAATCAATGCAAAACAAGATAATCAACCTGCAAGAAATTCAATAACTCCAAAGGTATTCTCCGTTTTTGACAAATAAAACTGATTGAATTCTTAGCATTTTAGTATTATAACTGTGTTGGAAACGGAGCGAAATATGTATAATTCAAAATCACATAATGCCGATGAATTTATTGATAATGCAGAAGTTTTAGAAACTTTAAAATACGCAGAAAACAACAAAAATAACGTAGAATTAATCGACGAAATTTTAGAAAAAGCAAAACTTGCAAAAGGCCTTACACACAAAGAGGCTGCCGTCTTGTTAGATTGCCAAATACCCGAAAAAAACCAAGAAATCTTTGCATTAGCTAAAGAAATTAAACAAAAATATTATGGAAACAGAATTGTATTGTTTGCCCCATTGTATCTTTCAAATTATTGCGTAAACGGGTGCGTTTATTGCCCTTACCACGCTAAGAACAAACATATTCCTCGTAAAAAAATGACACAAGACGAAATCAAAGAAGAAGTTATTGCTCTTCAAGATATGGGACACAAAAGACTCGCTCTTGAAACAGGCGAAGACCCCATCAACAACCCAATTGAATATATTTTAGAATCAATCAAAACTATTTACAGCATTAAACACAAAAATGGTGCAATAAGACGTGTAAACGTAAATATCGCTGCGACAACTGTGGAAAATTACAAAAAATTAAAAGATGCTGGTATCGGAACCTACATTCTATTCCAAGAAACTTACAACAAAAAATCTTATGAAAAGCTTCATCCGACTGGTCCTAAACACAACTATAATTACCATACAGAAGCTATGGACAGAGCTATGGAAGGTGGGATTGATGATGTCGGTTTGGGCGTATTGTTTGGGCTTGAACTATTCAGATATGAATTTGCTGCACTGCTTATGCATGCTGAGCACCTTGAGGCTTCATTCGGCGTCGGCCCTCACACTATATCAGTACCTAGAATTCGACGTGCTGATGATATAGACCCTTCAACTTTTGACAACGGAATTGATGATGAAACCTTCGCTAAAATCGTTGCTTGTATCAGAATAGCTGTACCTTACACAGGAATGATTGTTTCAACAAGAGAATCTCAAAAATGTAGAGAAAAAGTCTTAGAGCTTGGCATTTCACAAGTTTCAGGCGGTTCTAAAACCAGCGTTGGCGGTTATGCTCACCCTAAAAATGAACAAGAAGAAGAAACTGCTCAATTTGACGTCAACGACAGACGTACTCTCGACCAAGTAATAAAATGGCTTATGGAAAAAGGTTATGTCCCCAGTTTTTGCACTTCTTGCTATCGTAACGGAAGAACAGGCGAAAGATTTATGGAAATTTGCAAACAACAACAAATCCACAACTTCTGCCACCCAAATGCAATTATGACTCTAAAAGAATATCTTGAAGATTATGCAAGTCCAGCGACAAAAACAGTCGGCGACGAACTGATAAAGAAAGAAATTGACATCCTTGAAGTTGAAAACTTAAAAGGTAAGGTTAAAGAAAACGTATCAAAAATCGAAAAAGGACAACGTGATTTTTGTTTTTAAGCTTTTATTGCTTTTTATAATTTTTATATAACTTAATATTTGAAATAATTTGGTAAAATTTTTGTTTATAAACTTCTTTATTAATATGGATATTATTAATGTTTAAAAGAGAGAATTATGGGATTTGGTTTTAGCAATAAAATTATTTCTGCAAATATTAAATTAGATAGTAAACTTGCAAAGTATCTTACTTTTGGCAATCCGTCTGCAAATGGCGTCATAGGCTTGAATTCCGTTGTTTTTCCTCAAAGCACAGAGAACTGTAGCAACAATAAATTTGATAACGGATACAATATTAACGATATAGAAAATATATTTCAAGGTACTGAACGAGATAGTGCGAAAAAGATACTTTCCTTGAGCAACCTAAACAAGGATAATGATGACACGATAAATAAAGAAGAACTTTCGGAAATGATAAAATCAATTGACACTGATGCAGATGGAAAAATATCGAAAGAAGAGTCATCACAATTCAGATACTCAAATAATTTACAATCTTCATTGTCAGAAAAAGATGTTTTTAATTATCTTAAACGAGTAAACGGGCAACAAAACAAAACAGTTAATCCATATAAATCAAACAATATTGAAATGTCTAAAAATAATACAGGTAATGCACCGGAAATAGTTGAAAAATTTCAAAACAAAATTGATAATGAGTGGACGCAAAAATTTCCAAATCTTGCAGATAATATAAAAGAAATTAAAAAAATATATTTAACCTATGGGGCAGAAATGGCGAAAGACATAGGAATGACTGATGAACCACGAGAGGCACTTGCTAAAGATACTTGTGGTGGGGCTTATGACTATTGGGAACATGAAATAGGCGTAAAATTGGACGGTTCAATCAATGACCAAGAATATGTAGAATTGGCTCATGAACTCACACACGCTATTGATTATGTAGACACAGATATGCAATCAGGAATAAATTACACTGGTGGCGACATGAAACGTGGACAATGGGGCTCATATAGCACAAGTGAAGAATATAAATCAGCCTTATATTCCGATTTAAACAACATAAAAAATCTGGATGGAAATGACAAAGATTACCAACTGCTCGCATCTGACATCAATTATATAGAACCTAATTTAGCCAATTATTCATCTGAAAATAAAAACGAAATGTGCAGAAGAACATCAACAGAAAGTTTCGCCGTAATAGGCAGCTATATTTTGAATGATAGCAACGGGAAACAAGCTGCTATGAAAAAACTGTTCCCGAGCACTTATCAACTTGTACTTAAGCATATACAAGAAGCCTAAAGTTTATATTTATTAATAATAAACAAATTATTCTAAAGAATATAATTTAAATACGATTAATTATATTTATGATGTAAGCAAAATAAGCCATATAATAAGAGCTACAAAATAAAACTATATAACTATTGAAATGTTCAATAGCTGGATTAAAACACCTGCTATTGCACTAATTGCAAATAATAATGTAATTATAAATAAAGTATCAGACAATTTATCATTTTTTCTAATTAAAACCAATAGTCCTAAACCTGCTCCCGAAGCCAATCCTGCAATTGTAGCCCCAAAGCTTATTGCACCCTTGATATACAACATTGTAATCAAAACAGATATTGCACAACTCGGAATTAAGCCGATTATTGATGCAATTACAGGTTGCCACAATGAGTTATTCAACAACAAATCATTCAAATGTGAGCCGTATTTAAAAATTGCAAAATTCAAAACAAGCAAAGTGAGCAATATGAAAACAAAAATATGAAATGTATGTTTTAACGGATGAATAAATATATTTTTTTTCGTGAAAACTTTAGAAGAACAACATCCGTCTTGTTCTTCAATTTCTTCTGCATCATTTTCGCAATTTATATTTTTAGGTTTCCAAATTATATCAATTAAATAACCTGCAGCAACTCCAATCACAACTTTTATTGCAAGCAATGGAGCTACAACCTTATAACTGTTTGGGCAAGCCAAAAGAGTAGGTAATGCCTCATCTGAGGTAGATAAATAAACAGCCAACAATGTACCTTTAGAAATTAATCGTCCAATATATAGACTACTTGCAATTACTGAAAAACCGCATTGGGGAACCATCGCCAAACAACCACCGATTAAAGGTCCCAAGGCAGTTGAATACTTTGGCAATTTAGTAAGTTTTTTGCAAAAATAATTTTCAGATAACTCGATTATCACAAAAATGATGAACAATGAGGGCAAAATTGAAAAACTGTCATTGATTGCATCAAGTGCGTAATCGGGTATATATGTTGCTAATTTTACAAACTCTGTAAACATATTTAGATTTTACAACAAATGTATTAAATAAAAAACAACAAACTTTTTAACAATACCCGAAAGACTAAAGTTAATTACTAAATGCCATTATCCCTCTACGTAGAATGGAAAATATCATAATATTTCCTACACTGTTTCAAAACAGTAATAACAGATTAGAGGGGACATGTTTAAAAAGAAAATTGCATTAGTCTTAATGCTGACATACTTGATGAGTGGCTGTTTAGACCTTGCCATGGCCGCAGAAAGCACTACAAAATATCCTGATTACGCAAAAGCTTTTTCCGGAGAAGACAAGTTTGAAAACTACAACAGAAAAATGTATCAATTTAACACTAATATAAATAAATTTATACTTAAGCCCATCAACATTGTCTGGGCATCTATAATGCCAAAATATGGAATTGAACGAATAAAAAACGTTTATACGAATATAGAATACCCCAAAAGAGCTGTAAGTTGCCTATTACAAAAGGATTTTTCAGGTGTAAAAGATGAAACATATAGATTTTTGTTAAATTCAACCATCGGACTCGGAGGGCTCTATGACCCCGCAAAAAGCAAATTTAAAATTGAGCCGCAGCAAGACAGCATGGAACAAGTTCTGTCAAAATGCAAAATCCCGCAAGGACCTTATATCGTACTTCCTTGTGTACCGCCAAGCAATGTAAGAGGTTATGTCGGGAAAGTTCTTGACTATGCTTTAACTCCGAGCACTTATACTTTTGGATTGGTACCAATGATTGTGAAAGCAGGTTTTATGGCAAACAGAACCACCTGTGCTCAAAGTTTGTTGTCGGGCTTAGAGGGGAATTTTGCTGACCCTTATGATATCGCAAAAAAATTATCAGGCATCGACAATTATATAAAAAATGAGAATCTTGATAAAAAAGAAGTTATAGGACAAATCGTTGAGGGACAATCGATACCAAAAAGTGAGCCATTTGAGAATGAACTAATAGAACCTGATATGAAACTTGCTGACTATGCACCGCAAAATCCTATAGTTGACTCATTAAGAACCTCCTTTTTTGAATCAGACGTGAAAAAATCAATGTGGTCTGATATGTCGGTTTGGAATCAATCATTTAACAAAAAAGTCAAATACGATTCAGTAAAATTGTATGAAGGGAAAACGCCATACAAATTCAGATATATTCTACAAAAAGACAAATCGGCACCAATTGCGGTATTTTATCCATCAATCGGAGAAGGGGCATCTTCACACCATTCAGTAGTATTTGCGAAAATGTTTTACGATTTGGGATATTCGGTTGTAATTCAAGGAAGTGCTTTTCAGTGGGAATTTGTAAAAAGCTCACCTACAGATTATCGCCCCGGAAATCCGTACAAAGATGCTCAACTCGTTAGACTTGTTACAAATGAAATTTTCAATAAACTAACAAAAGAAAACAATATTACACCGAAAGATAAGATTATTGTAGGTACATCTTTTGGTGCAATGACTACACTTTTCGTGGGTGCTCAAGAACACGAAAAAGACACCCTTGGTGTAACGAAATATATCGCTATTAGTCCGCCAATTGATTTACTGTTTGCGATGAAAGAACTTGATAAAAATGCAGCAGAATGGAATATAAATGACGAAAATGTAAAAGAAAGAGCCGCAATTGTTGCAAGCAAAATTATGCAAGTAACAAAAGCTATGACTGATAATGACCCGAACAATGACCCTAAAGAATTGCCTTTTACAACTGAAGAAGGAAAATTTACTATAGATTTTATTATGAAACAAAAACTTTCTGACGTAATTTACACAATAGAAAACGAAAATAGAAGCAAAAAAACTGCAATTTACAACAAAATTAATGACATGAACTTCAACGACTATTTGCAAAATTATCTAGTTTCTTCGCTTGAAGATAAAAACACACCTCTTGAAAAGCAGTTGCATATGTCCTCTATTTCCGATTTTTTAACAAAAAGCAACAATTATAAAATTTATGAGGCAAAAAATGATTATTTCACAAGTGTCGACCAAATTTCGTGGTTAAAAGATATTACAGGTGAAAAAACGGTGATTTTAGAAAACGGCTCGCATCTTGGATACTTATATCGAAATGAATTTCAATCGTCATTGAAAGACACAATAGCAATTGAAAATCTTCACAATACGCCGGAGCTTGTAAAAGCTGAATCAAAACAAGCTATGAACGAAGAAGATAGCAAACTGGAAACTGTAAAATAAGGAAAATAATTATGAAAATAGAATACACTCCCAAAGGTGTTTGCTGTAAAAAAATAAAGATTGAAATTGAAAATAACATCATAAATTCAACAGATTTTTCAGGTGGTTGTAGTGGAAACCTATCTGCAATCTCACAACTTGTAAAAGGAATGCACGTAAATGATGTTATAAATAAGCTTGAAAATATAAAATGTGGAACAAAAGAAACAAGTTGCCCGGCACAACTTGCAATTTGCCTGATGGAATACGCAAAACAAAAAGAACCACAAAAAGTTACTAACAAATAATTACAAATTGTAACAACTTTAACAAATATGTGCTTAAACCCTAAAGCCAATGAATATATGACCGATATATTAAAAGTATCGTGAATTAATGTAAGGTGAATGTCATGGGTTTAAATGAGGTAAATTATTTAAAAACGACTGTAAGCGTTGACTCTTTGTACGGAAAGACTCTTACAGAAGCTCAAATTAAAGAAGTTAAGGAACTTGCTGAAGGTGGTTTTACAAAAGATGAACTGGCTCAAATTACAACTATGGGAATAGATACAGCTCCTTTACTGGCAAATTTTCAAGAAAGCACTACTAAAGAAACGAAAGATATTTCTGCAATAGTTAAAGAATTGCAAACAAAATACGCAGCAACTGCCGGCGGTAGCGACCCATACACCTCAAACAATCCACAATTAATTGCGTTTCAAAAGGCATTAAAAGATGGAGTAATTGCCGATTTAGGCAAAACATATTCTAAAAATGAAATTGTAAACATAATAAACCAAGTATTTCCAAGCGTAGGTATCTCTCTCAATGACGACGGCAGTTATAACTGCCCGATTGGTCACGACGCTACAGCTAAAGAAGTTTACAACCAGTTTGTTAAAGATTTGAAATCTGCCTCAGGATATACTGAGCAAATCCAAGCTTTACAAACACAATTAAGCTCATTAAATTCACAAATAATATCAAATAATAACCAAATTGAAGCCTTAAAAGGCACTGTTGAACAGCTTCAAAAAGAAATAGAAAAACAAATTGACGCTGCGATTGAACAAAGTGAAGAAATCGCTGATGAGCAAAAGAAAGATGCTTCAAAAATTGTAAGCGAAGAACTCGACAGATATACCCGTGCCGAAGGCTCTATGACCTATGATGATTTTAAAGGGCATTTATCAAACCGTCTAAACTCATTGTCTGCAAGCGGTGATACGAAGCTTTCGCAAGTAATCAACAAAATGGTCGATGCCGAAAATAAAATGGGAACACTAAAAGGCTACCTAGACAAAATGGGCACGCTTATAAAAGCTAATACAAATCTTGCAAGCAATGCCAGCAAACTATCTGACCAAGTAAATGATTTGGTAGAAAAAGAAAAAGAATCTGCAGCAAAAGATGATGAAAATTGCAAACGATGCGACCCGATTGGTTTCTCGCAAGGTGGCAATCGCTATGACTTCTTCGTTGACAAGGATAAAAACGGTGATTTGAGTAATGAAAATGAATTTTTAGGTGCAAAAAACGGCTGGAATGAAATGGCAGCATTAGACGCAAATAGCGACGGTAAAGTATCTAAAGATGAACTTGCGGCAAGTGATTTAAAAATGGTTGTAACAGATTCATCAGGTAAACAAACAGTCAAAAATGCAGCCGATGTATTCAAAGACGGTGACTCAATCAACCTAAACAGTTATGATGCGGTAAACAAGGATATGTCTAACGGAAACACACTTCTTGGAACATACTCATTAACATTCAACGGTGATAATGTAGACAATGGATATAACACCTTGGATAACGTCGATTGGCTAAGAAATAACTACAATTTCTCTGACAGGGACAATGGTATAAATGATTTCGCAAAAGACAAAAATACTGCTGCTAAAGCAACTGATTTCAGTAAAGTATACAGTGAATTTGAAAATAATTATACAAACCTTGAAAAGAAATTAGAAACAGCTTGGAGCAATTTGGGAATAACCCGAAGCGATGTAAAAAATGCTATTCAAACAATCGGCAAGTATGAAGGCAAGGATAAAGCAAAAGATATCGAATCAAATTTCAAGGAAATTGCATTGAAAAAACAAGAAGAGAAAAAGAAAACAGAACAGACATAAACAGATAACACGAATATCAAGAAAGAGCTCTTATAGGGCTCTTTCTTCGTTTAACAGCTCATCAGCAAGTTCAGCAGCTGTTTCAACAAATCTTTCACAAGGTCTGGTTTTGTAATACTCTGCGTTTCTGACAGACGGTATAAAACCGTCAGACCCTTTATTTAAAAGTTCTCGGCATATTATTGTATTATGATTTGCCTTAAACTGATTTGCTAAATCTTGAATCAACTTATAATGTTGTGTCTTGACCTCGTCATCAGCTGGAGAAGTATAACCTTTTTTCAGCCCAGCAATCATAAACAAAGAGCTTACGGCACCACAAACTTCACGTAATTTTCCCATTCCGCCTCCAAATGATGATGCTAATTTAAGAGCCTCGTCTTTTGTTAGCCCGATTTCTTCTGCAAACGGCAAAAGAACTGACTGTGCACAGTTATACCCTTGATTAAAATATAATTTTGCCAATTCTGATTTTTTTACCATTAAAAACACCTCTCGCAAACAGAATACCACAGACGTTATAATAAAAAATGTATAATTTCAATTCTGCATCACTTTTTTAGAGTACAATGAAAGAAAGGAGATAAATTATGGACATTCAAAATCAAGATGAAAAAATCAATGAGAGATTAACAAAAATAAAGAACACAATTGTTGTACTATCTGGCAAAGGTGGCGTAGGTAAAAGTACAATAGCTGCGAATTTAGCAGTAAGTTTATCTTTAAAAGGCTTTAAAACAGGCTTACTTGATGTTGATGTTCATGGACCGAGTATCCCTACTTTATTTGGTTTAGAAGGTGCCGCTCCAATGTCTGACGGAGTATCAATAATGCCTATTGAATACAATAAAAATCTTAAAATTATATCAGTTGGGTTCATGATAGAAGATAACACAGCACCTATTATTTGGCGTGGACCTGCAAAAATGGGATTTATAAAAGAAATGATGAGCGAAGTTGAATGGGGTGAAATTGATTATTTAATCGTAGATTGTCCTCCTGGCACTGGAGATGAGCCTCTATCAGTTATCCAAACCCTTAAAAACTTAACAGGTGCCCTAATTGTTACCACTCCTCAAAAGCTTGCAATTGTTGATGTTAAAAAATCAGTTAATTTCTGCAAAAAACTTAACACACCTATTTTAGGCGTCATTGAAAATATGAGCGGATTTGTTTGCACTCACTGCGGTGAAAAAGTTGAAATTTTCAAATCAGGCGGCGGAGAAAAAATGGCACAAGAAATGGATATAAACTTCCTAGGTAAAATACCATTAGAAGCTGATATAGTTGAAGCCGATGACAACGGTGAGCCATTCTTAGAAAAATACTCAAAAACTCAAACTGCAAACGAAATGAACAAAATCATAGAAAAAATTATAAATGCAAAGTAAAACAAATTTATAATCAAAATTCAAGTAGCATGTGAACAACAGATGAATCATCATTTCGATACAACAAAGGTACAAGTCGTTTATCAACCGGTTTAAATCCAAATTGTTTATACATATCTATAGCAATTGGATTTTCAGCTTGTAGAAACACTCGTTTGATGTGCTTTTCTTGAGCTTTATCAAGCATTTTATTCATAAGAATTTTGCCAATTCCTTTGTTTTGGAAATCATTATTTACGTATAAATTTGCAGCAAATGCATCATCCTGATTTAAAAATTCAATTTGTGAAGTTGCGATAATTTTTCCTTTTTCAGAATTATCCCTGACAATAAAAGGAACAATCCTGCCACTATCTATTGAATTAATTAGCTGAAACTCCCACTTTTTCGCATTATAAGGTTCTTTAGATTTATCCCATTGCAAAAGATGCTGAACAAACTCGCCCATGTCTTTTGTACCTGCAACAAATGTTTTTAGAGCTGGAGAATTGCCATTAATTTTCTTTGAGGATACAAATACATCAGTAGAACAAGCAGAAAAAGCGACTTGCGATTTTCCCCTTAAAGCCACCTTTGAAAAATTACATAAAGAATTTTTATATGCAGAAAATTGATTTATTGCCATATTTATACAAAGGTTATGAAAATAAAAATTGCTAAATCAGCATAAAAAAAATACCCTGGAACAGATTCGAACTGTTGACCTACCGCTTAGAAGGCGGTTGCTCTATCCAGCTGAGCTACCAAGGCATTTAATCTTTTTCATTCCTATGAAATTATCTTAACACATAAAATTTTTCATGCAAATATTTTTTATGATTAGTTGAGTATGCCAGATATAATTTCAGGAATATTTCGAATTTCATCCAAAGAAATATCTGCCCGCAAAGACAATCTAAGGCGAGCTGTATTGACTGGGACGGTAGGATGCCTGATTGGCAAAACATAATAACCTGAATTTTGAAGTTCTGAAGATACTTTGACCGCAATTTCATTTTCGCCAAGTATAACAGGTACAATTTGTGACGCTCCTAAGGTATTCAAACCCCTTTGCTGAATTAAATTTCTAAAAATTGAAGCTGTTTTCAAGAGATTTTTTCTTAAATCTAATGTATGAGGCAAAATATTTTCCAACACAAATTTTGAAAAGACGATATTAGCTTCGGGAAGTGCAGTTGAAAAAATAAAACTTCTCGCTTTATTAGTCAAATAATCGATTAAAACGCTCTTTCCAACTACAAAAGCACCCACTGAACCAATAGATTTTCCAAAAGTAGCGACTATAATATCTACCTCATTTAGCAAATTTTGAACTTCCGCTAAACCTAATCCGTTTTCGCCAAAGACACCGAAAGCATGAGCTTCATCTAATAATAAAATAGCATTATATTTATTTTTTAGTTCAACAAGCTTTTCCAAGTCTGCGATATCTCCATCCATGCTAAACACGGACTCTGAAGCTATTATCGCAGTTTCATAGTCATTGCGATGCTTTTCCAATAAGTTTTCCAAATGTTCATAGTCAAGATGCTTATACCGATAAAAGTTTGTTCCGCTTAGCTTTAAACCATCGACCATGCTGGCATGATTTAACTTATCCATAAACAAAACATCTTTACTGTCCAAAAGAGAAGAAATAAGCCCTACATTGGCGTGATAGCCACTATTAAAAAGCAATGCCCCTTCTTTTTGAAAAGCATTTGCTAAATAACTCTCTAATTTTTTATAAGAAGAAGTAGTCCCTGTTAGTAGTCTGGCAGAAGCAGAGCCCATCGGAAGTTGAAAACGAGAATAGAAATCAGACAATATCTCTTTATTTTCCGCTAACCCAAGGTAGTCATTTGAAGATAAATTAAGCAATTTTCGCTCATTAGATAAAACATACTTCCCGACCTTCTCAATATCAGCAACCAAACGATTACAAGAAATATCCTTAAGTTTATTAATTTCTGATAAATATTTTTCTAACATAATTAATATTTTAACACGTCAAATGTTAACATTGTAAAAATAAATGAAAAACATGCAAAAAAATTGTTATATTTGTTTTTATATATATAAGCAAAGGAAAAAACTATGGGTATTGATGCAATTCAAGCCTACAACCCTTTTATGAAGAAAATAAATGCAGTACAAGGGTTTGGCAATAACAATCAACAACCAAAAGTAAATGAGACACAAGGTGCGGCTCAACCTATTAACTTTGGTGGATTAACATCAAAGCAACCTGTTGATGCAGTTGCCCCTGCTAATGCAAGAGCTAATTTCGAAAACGGTTTAGCAGCAGGTGACCAAGCAGGAATGGCTGTCTCACACAATGGAAAAGACGGAGTTGCCGGTAGCAAACTTTACTTGATTGGTTAAAATTAATTTAATAGCAAATAAGAAATCAGTGCCAACGCACTGATTTTTTGTTATAATTTTCTTATGAAAAATTTATTCAGATTATACGAGTGGGACGATGTTCCCGAACAACAAATGATAGGTGAAATTTTAATTGAGGCAGGAAAGATTAACCTAAAAAATCTTTCAATGGCTTTAGATGCACAAAAATTTCAAAAAATGCCTCTCGGCGAAATTTTTATTTTAATGAAAACCATCACAAGAGAAGACTTGGAACAATCCTTATTAGTTCAAGCTCATATAAGGAAAAGATTAGAAAATGTTTAAATTTATAAAAAAGTTTACTCAATTTTGTTTAATAATGTTTATGCTTAGCAATCTTGCTTTAGCAAAATCGCATACTGTTTCATTCGCTCAATTAACTGATATCCACTATTCGCCCGACGGAATCACTTCAAGTTCAAGAGATTTGAGCAAAAGTAAAGCGAATTTAGGATTTGCAATAACTTCACTGAATAAACATTCTAAAGACATTGACTTTGTTATGTTCTTAGGGGACAACATTGATAAATCAAGAACCGACAGCATGATGGGGTTTTTGAAAGAAACCCAAAATGTTGAAAAACCACATTATTTTGTACTCGGGAACCACGATGCCTACAAGCTTTCAGGAATCCCTAAAGAACAATATATTAAAGCTGTTCAGCTATACAATCCGTATCAAAAAAGCGATAAACCGAGTTATTATTTTTACCCTGACAAAAACACTATAGCTATAGTTGTTGACGGGGCTATGCAGTTTGCCCCAAGTGCACATGGCACTTATACCGAAGAAACAATAAAATGGCTCGACAATGTATTGACTGAAAATCAAGATAAAGTTGCACTCATATTCCAACATTTTCCTCTAATTCCGCCTTATGAAAATTTTTCACACAGAACATTAGAAGCTGACCCATATTTTGATTTGCTGATTAAACACAAAAATATAGCACTAATTTCATCAGGGCATTACCACGATGAAAAAGTCACAATTGACAAAAATGGTATTTATCACATTTCAGTCCCATCATTATTAAGTGAACCTAACATTTACGAAATAGTAAAAGTAACATACGAAAAAAAAATATTCAAAACTCCGACTGAGGTAAAAGTTGAGATAAAGAAGATAAGGATATAAAGATTGATTTTAAGCAAAAGAGAAGCCCGTTAAAGGGCTTTTCTTTTATTTGAATGAACATATTCTCGAGCACAATCAAACATTGAGTTCACGAGCCCCACATTGGCTGTAAGATTTATCCCCGAATTCTGCAATAGTTGCTTCAAACGAGTTTCCCAATATGGATAGATTTCCTCTTTTGAAATATCGAGAACCTGAGCTATTAACATAAGTTCTTTCCAATCAAGTGGTATTGGTCTTGCACCTCTTAAAATATCAACGATTTCAACACGTTTTTTTCTGGGAAATGCCTTTAGAAATTGTACTGTTGATAATTTTTGTTCAGATTGTTTTTCTCTTAAAAATTCAACGGCATCATCAATAACAATAGGTTCTTGCGGAATTTTGTATTCGACAAAATCTTCCGGTGCAACGTCCATAACAACTGAAATTCGCTCAAGCGTTGTACTTCTTGTTGAAAACGGAATGGCATTATCAATAAGATTGTAAACATATGATAAAGTTACGCCTATCATTTGAGCAAAATCTTTTTTGTGAAGATGGGTTGATTTCAAGAAATCAAAAAGCTTTTGGCTACTTTTTAATTCTACAATTGATTTACTTTTGGTTGACATAAGTTTCCTCCCTCTAATAATATTTATATGATTACTTTATTTTTAAATTTTGTTAATGGTAAACAGGTCGTCTTGATAGACTAATTGTTTATTTGCCACATAAACTAGGGAGTTAATATGAAATTAATAGTAGGACTCGGAAATCCGGGGGATAAATACACAAACACAAGACATAATACAGGTTTTATATACATAAACGAATTAGCCAACAAATGGGACTGTGGGTTTAAATTTGAATCAAAATTCAAAGCAGAAATCGCAAAGACAGAAAAGTTTGGCGAAAGTATTTTGCTCGCTAAACCGCAAACTTATATGAATTTGTCAGGGGAAGCGGTTAGAGCTTTATTAAATTTTTATAAAATAGATACAGAAGACATTTTTATCGTATATGACGATATTGCAATGCCGGCGGGGGCTTTGAGATTTAGAGCAACGGGCTCTGATGGGGGACATAACGGGATTAAATCAATTATTCAAAACACCGGCACTCAAAAATTTGACAGATTAAAAATAGGGATTGGCCCCCAACCTACAGGAATGCCCTCTGAAAATTTTGTACTGGGGAAATTTACAAAAGACCAAATTGAGCCACTGACAAAAGCGATAAATAGTGCTATGGACGCCACAGAAGAATACTTAATAAACGGTTTAAACAGTGCACAATGCAAATATAACTGTAAAGGTTAAAAAAAAGACAAAAAAAAGAGGGCATATATTGCCCTTGCTGTCTGGAATTAAGAATAGTTGGAAGTATGAAAAAGATTTTAATTATATATAACAACTTTTTGAGTCCTTCCGCAATTAGCCACCTAGTTATATTTTCAAATATACATGTGGATAATAAGAAGGAGCACATTAAGTGCTTTTAATACACTTAATACTACAACCAGTGTTTAAGACTCTTTACAGCTTTATAAAGTTTTTATACCCATAGGGGTTGACAAATAATTAATTGTGATTAATAATAAAAGCATAAATAAAGTGTAATTAAAACACTTTAGATTTAACAAGACTCCGAGGAAAAGGAAAAATGAAAGTAAACACTATTAAAAATTATACACCAACTTTTAAGTCATCTGTACTGCCATACCCAGAATATGCAAAAGGCTATTCAGTTTCTCAACAAAATGCTCAAAAAACTGATGCTCTTGCTTCTGACCCAGTTACAGCTCTAGTAAACAAATTCGCTAAAGCATACAGATTATTGTTTACTCCTGAAATAACAAATTCAGCAAACAATATCAAAAAAGGCATAGATATCGTTTTTGATGACAAACAAGTCGGTCAAAAATTAAACGAAGTAGCTTAATAAGCTTAAGACTACAATCATTACACAGCATATTTTTTTTACAAACATTAATAACATTATAAACATTTTAATTTTTAACTTATTCGTTATAAACCCATTTTTTACGAATAATCCACTGAATTACGGTTAGTACAGAAATAAATATAAACAAAACATAGGCAATGGCAGACGCTTTGCCTATATTAAAATATTCAAATGCATTTTGATATAACCAAAATACCAAAACATTCGTAGCATTATTTGGACCACCTTGCGTCATTAAATAAATCAAGTCAAATACTTGAAAAGATGAAATTGTTGTGATTATTAGCACAAAAAATATCGTAGGACTCAATAATGGCAATGTTATTCTAAAAAATGTGGAACAACTCCCAGAGCCATCCATTTTTGCAGCTTCTAATATATTGCTATTTATAGAACTCAGTCCTGCTAAAAAAATCACCATATTGTAGCCGACCAATTTCCAAACAGATACGATAACAATTGCAACCATTGCCGTAGCGGGTTCATAAAGCCAAGAAATATGTGTTTTTAATATAAAATTTAAAAGCCCGATATTGGGGTCGAATATCCACTCCCAAACCATTGCTATAACTATCATTGGGGTTATAAATGGTAAAAAATATGCTGTTTTAAAAAATTCTGAAGCTCTGATTTTATTAGCCAGTATAGAAGCTAAAACCAAAGGAACGATTGTCCCAAGAATGGTCACAGCAATTGCAAAAATCACAGTATTGTTGAACACTTGCCAAAAATTTTGACTGCTGAACAATTCAAAATAATTTTTGAAACCGACAAATTTTGGCATATCTAAAAGATTCCAATCAGCAAAACTTAATGAAAACGAAGCCAAAATAGGAATGATAATAAAAATAAGCGAGCCCAGAATGCATGGTGCCAAAAAACAACATGCAAATATAGAATCATCTTTTTTGTTTGTCTGAAAGTTACTGTTCTTCATCTTTTTGCTTTTATTATATTTATTTCTTATAATGAGTATAATATTATTAAAACGTTAAGACAAGGGATTTACAAAGGGAGAAATTAATGGCTGTCACTCATAAATTTACAGCATTCGGCAAAAATGATATTCGAGGCATATACGAAGAAGACGTAACCGAAGAACTTTTTTATTATGTAGGTAAAGCTTACATTAAATATTTAGTAAAACAATCAGGACAAAAAGCTAAAGATATATGGGTTTCAACTGTAAGAGATGCAAGATTGCACTCACCTTCACTCTCCAAAGCATTGATAAAAGGTGTCACCCACATGGGAGCAAACGTAGTTGACATGGGGCTTGCACCAACACCGATGGGATATTATTCAGAGTTTGCAGGCATTCCGTCGACCATTACCAATAAACAAAAAATTATGGGGTCATTGATTGTCACGGCAAGCCATAATCCTAAAGAATATAACGGATTAAAAATGACTTACAACAAGGCTTCAATTACAGAAAACGGTATAAAAGAAATAAAAGAACTTACTATTGACCAAATATCAACAGATGAAACGGCTCCGAGGTTCGGTCTTACAAGAAAATTCGATATAATCCCTGAATATATTGACTCTATGACAAAACAATTTCCAGAAATAGGCAAAGGCATAAAAGTTGTTGTAGACAGTGCTAATGCAACTGGAGGACTGGTTGCTCCTAAACTATATAATGAATACGGTTGCGAGGTTATAGAGCTGTTTTCGGAACCTGATGGAAATTTTCCAAATCACCACCCAAACCCAAGCGATGAAAAAACCTTAGAAGCAATAAAAGCAAAAGTTGTTGAAACGAATGCTGATTTAGGCATTGCATTTGACGGAGATTCAGATAGAGTAGGGGTTATTGACTCAAAAGGAAATTATCTTACAGGTGATAAACTGCTATTGATTTATGCTCTTGACGTAATTAAGGATTTAGTCAAACGTGGCGAAAAACCTGCCATAGTGTCGGAGGTAAAATGCTCTCAAGTCTTATACGATACAATTAACAATAATGGTGCAAATGCAATCATGTGCAAGACCGGACACGGATATATCAAAGACAAAATGAAAGAAACTAAAGCAATTTTAGCCGGCGAAATGAGCGGACACATGTTCTTCAAAGACAGATATTATGGTTTTGACGATGCTATTTACGGCGGTTCCAGAATAATTGAAATAGTTGCAAAAAATAAAATGCAAAACCCTGACTTTAAACTTGAAGACTTACTTGAACCTTTCACAAAAGTATTTACATCAACAGAAGTCCGTTACCCATGCCAAAACGAGCTTAAAGCAACAGTATTGAAACTTTTGACAAAAAAAATCGAAGACAATAAAGACGTCTTTGGTGCTCCTATAAAAGATATAATCACATTAGACGGGCTTAGGATAGTCTTTGCAGACGGCTTTGCACTAATCAGGCAAAGCAACACAGAGCCTGTTTTTACATTAAGATTTGAGGCTAAGAATAAAAAACAAGCAGAACAATATAAAAAAGCAATGATTTCAATGCTTGAAAAATGTATAAAAGATTGTCAATAGGATTTAAAATGAAAAAAAACGTATTTGCTATAATAATAATTTCATTATGCACATTATGCCTTATTGTAGGACTAGTGACCAAAAACACGAACGGCGAAAAATACACAAATGATTCGCCTAAAGGTAAAATGAGCAACGCCTTCAAAAAAAGTACCAATAAAATCGCTTTGGTTTCGCTCAACGGTGTAATTGATTCAAATTCTAAAACAAATGCTTTTTCCAATGAATTCACTGCTCAATCTACATTAAAATCTTTAAAAATGGCAGGTAAAGACAATGAAATAAGAGGCATCATAATAAAGATGAATACACCTGGGGGCACTGTAGGAATGTCTCAATGTATTTATAACGAGGTTTTAAGAATTAAAAAAACAAAACCAGTTGTAGTGGTGATGGAAGATGTTGCGGCAAGCGGAGGATACTACATAGCCAGTGCTGCCGATAGAATTTTTGCAATGGACGGGACTTTAACAGGTAGTATCGGCGTAATATTCTCAACAATGAATTACCACCAACTCTTGACCGAAAAACTTGCAATTACGCCGAACGTAATAAAAAGCGGAAAATATAAAGACATAGGCTCTCCTTATAGAGCAATGTCCTCTGAAGATAGAAAACTTTTGGAAGGAATTGTTGACGATTCTTATTCTCAATTCATTTCAGCTATAGAAAAAGGCAGAGTCACAAGAAACGATAAATATACTGCTCACAAACAAAATTTGGCCGACAAAACTTTAAGAAAATATGCTGACGGACGTATTTTTACAGGCAGACAAGCATACAAATTGGGATTTATTGACTCTTTGGGTGACCTAACAGACGCACAAAATGCCATAGGGACTATGGCTTCTGAAAAATTCGGAACAGGAAAAGATGTTATATTAGTACCCTATACAAAAACATCAACTTTTGCCGAAGCAATTTTAGGTACAACAGAAAGCATCTTTACCCCTAAAGATTACATTGAATCATTTATCCCGACAAGCATCAAATTAAGTAAAAGACCTCTTTATCTTTGGGAGTAAGAGAATGGAAGAATATTTTAAAAACATATATTGCGTGCTTTGTGAGCCGAATAAAGCCTTTGAAGAACTAAATAAAATAAATATGAGTTCGTCACAAGCAGCATTTACAATTATTTGGGTGAACATATTTCTATATTCATTAAAATATATATGGTCACAACACATACTCGTTGCTTTTATGTATATAGTAACATTATTTTTCTATCTGATAAGCGTCTTAATCGGCTGGCTAATGTTGGGCGTCTTTTTTGAATACATAGCCAAAATATTTGACAAATCAGGCAATTTAAAAAAGCTTTTATACCTTTCTTCTTACGCTGTGTTACCATGGATTTTTTTGGCACCGTTGGAACTTTTGAAACGCTCATCAGACATAGGCTATTTTTTAGGAGTGATATTGGAGCTAATAATATACTTTTGGACAATGTTTCTATACGCAAAATCGCTTGAAATCACTTATAATTTAAAATTTACACGAGCAGTTATGCTTATATTTTTACCCACCGTCGTTATGTTATACAGCATTTTTTGGACAATAGGTTTCATCACTAAACTCGGTTATATATTTACTGTGTAGATATATAATTTGAGATATTTAATATGAAAAAACTATTCATATTGTTTAGTATTTTTTGCTGTGTAAATATGCCACAAAACCTTGCAATCGCGGCTCCAAACAGCTCGCAAGTTAGTCTTTCAAACATAGAAAGCCAAGTTTTCGGGTACGAATACAAAGGTGAGAATGACGGAACAAGGCTAACAAGATTAGAAAACTTTTTATATGGGAAAGTGCAGACAGGAAGCAATGAAGCCAGAATAAAAAAGCTATCATCTGACGCAGGCATCATTGATTCAACAGAATTGGCGACTACCGGTGAGGCAGGAAGCACAGGAGGTGCAGCCCCTACAAATGTACCTATGTCAAAAAAATATGCAAAAGAAGACCCTTCTGTAGAATACCCTATTATAGATGAAATTGAACAAACTGTCTTTAATAGAAATTATAACGGAGAGAATGTTTATGCAAGAGTCGAACGCCTGGAAAAACAGGTATATAAAACAACAAATGGAAATGACGATTTAAGCAACCGTGTAAATAAATTAAGATTATCGGTAATAAAAACAACTCCGAATGTATTTGATGAAGACACATATCCCGTTTATTCAGATGATGATGAAATAATAAGCGACCACACCGCCGAATCTTATCCAACAAGAACTGCAAATTCCTATAATTATTCTTCTCCGAGTAAATCGAGAAACAATTATCAATCACAAGAAATTACAGCATTAGAACAACTAATGCTCAAACAATCTTATCCGAGAGAAAACGAAAACACGAGATTAGACAGATTAGAAAATAAAATATTCAAAAGAAGTTTTTCTAACGATGACAACACAACTCGTATAGATAGAATATCGGCAGCATCTACCGCAAAAAAGAGCTCCCAGTTATATGACAACAATAAATTGATGAGAAATTTAACAACGGGAGCTCAAATTGGAGGAATTTTATTGATGATACTGGCTATGATTCTGTAGTAAATCGACCACGTTTATTATAATAGTCAGTACTAACAGAATTAGATTTATCAGCTGTTTGATTTGCAGACTGCGAAGTATTTAAGCTTTCGCTCTTATTTTCAGTATTTTTATGCTTCTTCTGATAAGCACTATCACCTACTTTGGAACCCAAATCATATCCGAGCATAGAAGCCCCGACAAAAGCCAAACCTGATAAAATAAAGCCTGTTGCCATCATTACTTTATTTTTGGATTTCGCAGACATGTTTCCGATAGTTTTAATATTTTTCCCTAGTTTTTCAAGAGCAAACTCAGTTAAATTATCACCTTTTTGCCTTACGATTTCTTTTGCAGTCTTTGATTTCATGAGCTTTTCAGCGGCAAACATAGCTGACATACCGCCGGCTTCATGATACAAAGTTGCTTCTTTATTTTCCGAAGTAGCTACCCGAATACCAGCAGCACCAATTAACAAAGGATTAACCAGTTTACCTGCAACATTCAGTGCTTTTGAGCCAAACGATGTCGATTTTTCAAAGGCATCCAAAGCTGTTTTCGTTGTTTTACCAACAGAATTATCCAGTTTTGAGACCTTGTCAACCAGACTCCCTGTTTGAGCTAAAATAACCGGAGCCCGCCCAATGTCGCCATGTTTGACTTTATCAGTATTTCTTGCAATAAAAATTGCACTAGCAAATGCGTTAGACATTTTTCAATACCTGCTTACCTAAATATAAACTTCACTTTCCAAGTTAATAAACACATTTGCGATACAAAAATTGCTTATTTTATTAAAACAATTTACAATTGTTAAGAAGGTTGGAAAAAGCTTAAAAAACTGATATAATTTTGCAAAGAGAGATATATGACAAAACAAATTATATTCGGATTATTATGCATAGTTTTTTTAGTAATCATATATAAGATATTCAGAGCATTGAGCGAAAACATATCTCTGGACTCTGAAGATAACGATGATGGCTACTATCAGTCTGTCCAATCGCAGATTGAAGCATTGAGAAACGCAGGACAATGGCAAGAAGCCTTTAATGTTGGTAAACAACTGCTTTCCCAAGCTCCGCAGAATGCAAAAGCAAGATTAATATATGCAAAATTGTTATATGACGCTGAAAAATATTATGACGCAATAGGGCATTTAAACTTGATTGTACGAGGAAATCCTGACAATATTGATGCAATATTGCTGATTGGAAATTGCTTAGTAAAAACTAAACAATTCAATAAGGCAGTAACTGTTTATAAAAAACTTATAGATAAAAATCCAAATAATATCAATGCACTATACCAACTAGCAGATATTTATACTCAAAAAAAAGAAAAACACGCAGCTCTTCAATTATACAAAAAAATAATTACACTTACTGAAGATGAAAAAGAGAAAAGAAGCCTTCAACTTTCAATAGCCAACATCTATTTTGAAACAAGAGATTGGGCAAACTTGAAAAAAGAAGCAAACATATTGATTGAAGCATATCCAAATGATAAAACAGTCTTACTTTATTTAAAAAAAGCATATTTGATTTGCGAAGAGTATAAAAATGCTATTGAAACTATCAAAAAAATTATAGAAATTGAGCCCTATAACAACAACTTGTACGAAGAAATTATAGTTCTGTCCTTAAAATTAAAAGACTATGAAACAGCCTCAGAATTTGCTGAAAAATGTTTGGAGCTAAAAAACGGAAACAAACCACGTATTTTAAACTACATAGCTAAAATAAAGATAGAACAAGGTCAAATTGATGAAGCAACAATACTACTCCAAGATGCAATAAAAGAATATCACCACGACAATGATTTAAAAATATCACTTGCCAATACATACTGTCTATTAAAACAATATGAAGAGGCTATATCCATATACGAAGATATGCTTGAAACCGCTGCCACGCAAGAAATGGAAGATTTAAAAACACAACTCAGCGATATTTTCTTTGCTTATGGAATATATTTGTTTGATAATGATAACGTAGATGTAGCTTTTACCATGCTCAATAAGGCTATAGAACAAAATCCTTCAAACCCAAATTTATACAAAGGCTTGGGGGATATAAATGTAAAGATAAAAAACTACAACGAAGCTACAAATTACTACAAAACAGCACTTGAGGTTTCACCGGAAGACGCAGAAACCTACATCAAACTCGCTGATACTTACTACGAGATGGACAACTTGTTAGAAGCAAAAAAATACTATCAAGATTCTCTATTGATAAAACCGGATAATGTAATTGCCCATGCTGCTCTCGGCGTAATATTCGCAAAACAAAAAAACTCTACAGCAGCAATTGACGCATTTAAAAAAGCTTTATCGATTGATTCACAAAATGTTAATATAAGATACAATCTTGCACTTGCCTATGAATTGGCAATGAACACAGATAAAGCAATGGCAGAATACAAAAAAGTACTCGAAATTGATCCTTACCATACAGAATCAAAGAACAATTTAGAACTACTTCAAAATATGTACAAACAGTAAAAACGGAGAAGGAATTATGAAAGACAAAACATTTTTAATGATCCCCGGTCCTACACCGGTACCGGAAAGAGTCTTGCTCAACATGGCAAAACACCCTATTGGACACAGAAGCAGCGAGTTTTCGGCAATTCTTTCGTCGGTTTATGCTGATTTAAAAGACATTTTCCATACGAAAAATGAAGTTTTAGTTTACACAGCAAGCGGAACAGGTGCTATGGAAGCTGCTTTATCAAATTTGGTAAATGAAGGAGATAAGGTCCTTTCACTTGTAATCGGTAACTTTGGTGCAAGATGGGCTAACATTGCTAAATCATTGGGTGCTGTCGTCGAAAAAATCGAAGTTGCACCAGGTAACGCAATCAACCCTGAAGACTTAAAGGCTAAATTAGACGCTGACGTTAACAAAGAAATAAAAATTGTTACATTAACCCATAATGAAACAGCAACAGGCGTTACAAACGATGTAAAAACCTTGGTTGATTTAATCAACAAACACGGTGCCGTCTCAGTTGTTGATGGTGTTACAAGCCTTGGTGCACTTGAATGCAAGATGGATGAATGGGGCATTGACGTTCTTGTTTCTGGCTCTCAAAAAGGATTTATGATACCACCGGGATTATCTTTCTTGGCTGCAAGTCCAAAAGCTTGGGCTCTTCATGAAAAATGCAAACACCCCAGCTTCTATTTTAACTGGACTACCAACAGAAAATCCGTGCTTGATAATTCAACAGCGTTCACACCTGCTGTCAATTTGTTTGTAGCTCTAGAATCCGCTATTGCAATGATGAAAGAAGAAGGCATTGACAATATTTGGGCTCGACACGCTAAAATTGCAAAAGGTTTAAGAGCTGCAGTTAGAGCAATTGGTCTAAAATTGTTCGTTGAAGACGACAAAATCGCCAGCAATTCAATTACAGCAGTTCTTCCACCTGAAGGTGTAAGCGTGCCTGATATAAGAAAAATTTTAAAGAACGATTACGATATAGTTGTTGCCAACGGTCAAAAAGAACTAAAAGACAAAATATTCAGAATGGGTACACTTGGTTTTGTTTCTGAAAGAGATGCAATAACTGCAATCGGTTCACTTGAAGCAACTTTATATAAACTCGGATACAAATTCGAATTAGGTACAGGCGTTGCCGCACTTATTAAAGCACTGAATTCATAGGAGAAATAATGAAAGTTTTAATTACAGATAAAATAAATGAAGCTGCAGGAAAAATCCTTGACGGCGTTGCTGATGTAGATTTTCTACCAACAATGAGCGAGGATGAACTCGTTGAAAAAATAAAAGATTACGACGCAATGATGATTAGAAGCCAAACTAAGGTTACAAAAAAAATCATTGACGCTGCTAAAAATTTAAAAATTATAGGCAGAGCAGGTGTCGGTGTAGACAATATTGATATTGAATCAGCAACTCAAAAAGGTATCATTGTTGTAAATTCACCTGATGGAAATACAAATGCAGCAGCTGAACACACAGTTGCCTTAATGCTTGCAATGTCGAGAAACATTGCGGCCGCTGCAGCCTCAACTAAAAAAGGTGCGTGGGAACGCTCTAAATTTACCGGTAACGAAGTATTCGGCAAAACACTCGGCGTTATTGGACTCGGAAAAATCGGTTCGCACGTTGCAAAAGTAGCGCTTGCATTGGGAATGAAAGTCGTCGTTTGCGACCCTTATACTACAAAAGAAATTGTAGAAAAAATAGGTGCTCAATACGTTTCCAACCTTGATGAATTCTGGGGAATGTGCGACTACATCACAGTTCACACCCCAAAAACTAAAGAAACTGCGTATTTAATTAACAAAAACACTCTAAACCGAATGAAAAAAGGCGTAAGAATAATCAACTGTGCAAGAGGCGGGATTATCGATGAAAATGCATTGAAAGAAGCTATTGAAGCAGGTCAAGTTGCAGCTGCTGCTATTGATGTATATGAAAACGAACCACACATTGAAGAAAGTCCGCTGTTGAAATGTGAAGGAAATGTTTTGATGACTCCTCACTTAGGAGCAAGCACAAAAGAGGCTCAATTTAACGTAGCAATTGATGTTGCAGAACAAATCAAAGATGTTTTATCAGGCGGTTCAGCTCGTGCGGCAGTAAATATACCGGCGTTAAAACCGGCAGTTGTGGAACCTGTCAAAGATTACATGAAAATAGCAGGCGACTTGGGTGCACTTGTCGCACAACTTGCTAACGGAAATATAAAATCAATACAAATGACAGTTTCAGGAAATCTTGCAGAGTTAAATGTTTCACCTTTAGAAATCGCTGTTATAAAAGGTATTTTCTCAACAATGCTTGAAAACGTAAACTACGTAAATGCACCAATAATCGCAAAAGAACGTGGTATTAATGTTTTAACAACAAAATCACCTAAGGATTGTACTTTTATCGGCTCAATTTCAATAAAACTCACAACTGATAAAGGCGAAAATGTCGTTACGGGAGCAATGATAGCAGAACACATGCCAAGAATAGTTCAAATCAATCAATACAATATGAGTATTGAAGTTGAAGAACACATGTTGTTTATTCCTCACGAAAACAAGCCATCTATGATTGCAAAAGTAGCCGCTGTAATTGGGGAATCAAGCATCAATATCAGTCGCATGCAAGTTGCACAAAAATCAAATAAAGAAGATAATGTTTCAATTATGATTATTAACACTGAAAGTGCTGTTGAAGATTCAACTCTTAACAAAATTGAAGAAATCGATGGTATTAAAGATGCAAAATACATCAAACTTTGCGACTAATAAAATCTTAAACAAATAAAAAAATGGACGACTCCTTTTGGAGCTCGTCCTTTTTATAAACAACAATTTTTAAATTAAAATCTAATTAAGCAATGAAGTTGTGACCGAATTTGCTTGCTCCTACGAAATAGCATTCTTCAAGCATAGTATTCAAGCTGTTATAAACTTTTTGGAAAGGTCTTTTTTGAGAACCTTCTAAAGCTCTTGCTGTTTCAGAATATACATCAATTGCAGATAATGAATTATTAAATATTGATTGTTCAGTTGTCATTTTTATTTCTCTCTTTCGTTAAAATTTTTAATCTCTCGTGTGGTTTAGTTTTATTAGTCAGCCATATAATTGAATTCGTTTTTGATTGAATTGTCTACAGCTTTTTGTACGCTTTCTTCTTCTGCGGTAACTGCTTGGTGTTGAGTTTCAATTTTCTTTTGTTGAAGGTCTAATTTATTTTGAGCTGCTTCTAATTGAGCAAGTTGTGAATCGAATTGAGCTAAAACAGTAGAGTCGAAAGTAGCGATTGTCGGAGCTGTATCTTGGTCAGCGTCTGAAGAATTTAATTGAGCTGCGACGAAGCTTTCAACGACTTGGGTTCTTTGAGCTAAAACATCTGCGTTTTGAGTAGCTAGTAATTGTTGTTTGCCCATTAAAGAAGTTAAGCTATATTCTAAATCAGATTTTCTAGCTGTTAATGTTAACAATCTAACTTGATTTGATGCTACTGCCATTTTGAACCTCTTACTTTTACTTTACTTAGTGCTTACTCTTATATAAAAACAAAAAGTATATACAAATTGCCTTTTTTGTATATACTTTAGGTTACATTTCTTAACATATAGGTTTAAATAGCGTATTAGCTTGATTTATATAAAATACTTTTTGTCTTTTAGTTCATCGGGCATAAATTGTTGTTTATATGATGGATTAGCATGGGAATAGACATACCCTTTGCCGAAACCGTATTTTGAGGCATCTTTGTAATGTGCATCGCGTAAATGCATAGGAGGAGGAAAATTTTTTCCAGAATTTATATCAGAAATAGCTGAATCAATAGCAACTATTGCTTTGTTAGATTTTGGAGCTCTTGCCACGTACTCAACAGCTTGAGCAAGAGGTATTCTAGCTTCAGGCAAGCCTAAAAGTTCAGCAGCCTTATGAGCATTCATGGCAACAGTCAAGGCATTGGAATCGGCATTACCTATATCTTCTGCCGCACAAACGATTAAACGTCTGGCTATAAATCTGGGATCTTCTCCCGAAACAATCATTTTAGCTAACCAATATATAGCGGCATCAGGGTCAGAGCCTCGCAAACTTTTTTGAAACGCTGACGCCATATCATAATGCTCTTGACGAGAATAGCGGATTGATGAGGTTTGGGCTAACTCTTCCAATATTTTCAAACGCAAAAATCTTGTACCTGACTTTACATCAGAGGCAAAATAGGCATTTTCCAGTAAATTAAGAGCAGAGCGAGCATCGCCTCTTGCATAATTCACAATATACTCATAGACATTAGCTTCAATTTCTATCGGAGTATATTTGTCTTCTAAATACGAAAAGCCTTTTTTTATAATCGTAATCAAACTATCATCGTCTAAAGGATTTAATCGAATGACTTGGACTCTTGAAATCAAGGCGGGAACAACTTGAAAAGATGGATTTTCAGTCGTTGAACCGATTAAAAACAGCGTACCATTTTCTAAATATGGCAATAAGGCATCTTGTTGAGTCTTGCTATAGCGGTGGATTTCATCAATAAATAAAATGGTTTTTTGCCCGTAGACAAGCTTATCTTTAGCGATTTGAACGGCTTCTTTAATATCTTTAATTCCAGAGGAAACGGCACTAAGCTCTATAAAATTGCTATCGGTGTGTTTAGCGATAAGCCTTGCAAACGTCGTTTTTCCACACCCTGGAGGTCCCCAAAGGATAAGCGAAAATAAACGTTTTGATTTCAACAAATTAATTAAAGCTGAATTTTTTGAGATAACATTTTTTTGTCCCAAATATTCTTCTAATGTTTGGGGCCTAAGAATTTCTGCTATAGGAATTTGTTTATTATTTTCTTTTAATGTATCAAATAAGTCCATTGTAATCGTTTTTTAAGTTTTACCTTTTTTTCAAAAAATTATATATAATATATTTTAGCATTAATCTTGGGGAATAAACATGAATCGCAAATTTTTCGTATATATATTAATAATATTCTTAATCGTACTACTTTGTTCTTTTATATTTGTGAAGAAGCAACACGCTGAAACTAAGAAAAACATTACGTTTTGGACGTTACAAATGGGAACATTTGACAAATATATCAATAAAATAATTTCCGACTATGAAGCAAAAAATCCTGATATACACATTACGTGGGTAGATGTTCCATACTCTGAAGGGGAAAAAAGAACGTTAGCCTCTATGTTAAGCAACACGCCACCTGATTTGGTAAATTTAACACCTGAATTTTCAATACTTTTAGCTCAAAAAAATGCACTATATAAAATTCCTAAAGATGTAATGTCAGAATATGTCCCTACAATATCAAAACAATTAAATTATGAGGGGGAATATTTCGGCATTCCATTTTACGCAACATCAGCATTGACTTTTTATAACAAAGAACTACTGGATAAAGCAGGAATTACAAGAGTTCCTGCAACTTACGACGAAATGAATAAAGATGCTCAAATCATTAAAGATAACACAGGAGCATTTGTAACAATGCCTGCATTGACTGAAAACGACACCTTTTTAAAAATATTGAATAAATATAATATAAACTCACCCGGTTCTGTTAATTCAGCAAAAAGTTTGATGATATTTAACGACTACAAAAACTTATATCAAAATAATTTAATCCCAAAAGAATCAATCACACAAAGCCACAGGGAAGCTCTTGAAAAATATATGGCAGGTCAAATTGTTATACTCCCTGCTGGGGCTAATTTTTTAAATATAGTTAAAGAAAATGCTCCAAAAATATTTGAAAACACGAGGGTTGCTCCTCAATTAGTGGGTGACAGCAGACAATATGATTTTTCTTTGATGAATTTCATTGTGCCCCAAAAAGCTAAATATCCGAATGAAGCTATAGATTTTGCAAAATATTTAACAAACGAACAAAACCAACTTGAACTTGCAAAATTGACAACTATTTTGCCTGTAAACAAAAAAACATTGCAAAACAAATACTTTACAACAGACAGCGAGTCTGACATCTTCGCAAAAGCACGTTTCATAAGTTCTAATCAACTAAACAACATACAGCCACCCGTGCCACATACAAAAAACCAGAAAGAACTTTTAACTTTAATTAACAATTATATTCAACAAATTTTGCTGGCAAAACGCCCCACTCAAGATTTGTTAGATGAACTTTCAGCAAAATGGCAAAAATTATAATTTTGAAATACCGAATATTTGATTTAAAATAAGAAACATGGATTTAAAAGATAAAGTAACAAAAATATCTATTTTAGATAAATATATAATTAAACAGGTTCTTGAAGTATTTATATTTGGAGTCGTAATCTTCACTTCTATTATATTTGCCTCAGACACATTTATCACGCTAATCAAACAAATTTCTTTATATGGAATGCCGTTTAATGTTGCTTTAATGATAATTTTATTAAACCTTCCGGCGGTAATTGTAATGACAATCCCGATGAGTGTACTGTTTGCAACCGTTATGACTATAAATAGGTTGTGCCTTGCATCAGAAATCACAATAATGAGAGCTTGCGGAATCAGCATCGGGCGGATAACAAGACCTATATTTATATTTGCGGCATTGATGGCATTGTTAACATTTTTTATCAACGAAACAATAGTCCCGGTCACAACAGCACAATCAAAAACGCTTGCACTTTGGGCTTTTGGACAACGAAATATTCCTCACGGGAAAAAGAATTTTACTCTGAAGGAATTAAACAACGGAAACCAAATAAAAAGGCTTTTCTACGTTGAAAATTGCGGGAAAGACGAATTTTTTAATGTTTCGATATTGGATTTATCAGACCCAAAAACAATTCAAATACTTCAAGCAAAAACAGGCAACACCTCTGATGATGGTTTAGTTTTTCAAAATGCCTCTGCTTATACCATTTCAAAAGCAGGTAAAACACTAAACACATCTTGGATGGGTGAAACAGTTGTCGATTTTGGGATAGATATGAAAGAAGAATTAATCCGTTCAAATGATGCAAAAGATTTGAATCTTTTGCAATTAGCACAAAAATCAGCTTTAAAAACAACAAATCAAAAAGATAAACAAAAATATATGTTACTGTTTTGGGACAAAACTGCACTCCCTGTTACAACAATAGTGCTTGTATTACTTGGAGTTCCATTGGCTGTAACACCGCCCAGAGTACGTTATAACCGTGGATTTTTATTCAGTATTTTAATTATATTCTTTTATTATTTGATACGTGCGTTATCAATTTCATTCGGGGAAGCAGGCATGATTACTCCATTCTTGGCGACGTGGGCACCTAATATAATCCTCGGCACCGTGGGATATATTTTATATCACAAAAAGGTATATACAATATTCTAATAAGACATACCAAATGATATACCTTATCTATACAAATTAATTTTCCTTACTATTACTGCTTCTAAAACGATTTGCATTAAGTTTTGTAACGCAAATATGATATAAAAAGGCAATATTCAAAACCCAAATGTGTTTATTAAAGTACGAGAGGTACAACACAAGGATTAGAGAAATGGGTTACGCATTATTTACAGCAAGAAAGCTGATGCTCCAAACAAGGTTGAATAATTACAACTATCGTTTGATGAGCGTTTCAGAACAAAGAAACCAGATGGTAGAACAAGAAACAAATCTTCAAATGAAGAGTAGTTTCAATTCATCAACAAACAGCATCTTTTTAGCGGATCAACAAGAAAAAATGTACAATGACATTTTAACAAAATCACAAAGCGGTGAATTGGATTCAGGTGCAGTTGATCAAGCTCAACAAAAACTAGAAAATTACATCAATAAAATGCAAGCACAAAGCCAACTTCAATCATCAGCCGACGCTTCACAATTAAAAGCTATTCAAATGGTTGAAAACCAATTAGACTTACAACAAAAGAAATTGACAACACAAATTCAAGCAACCACAGCAGAAATGGAAAAAGTCGAACAAGCAGAAGAAAAAGCAATCGAAAAATCAGCACCAAAATACGGTGGGGGTTAATAAACAACTCGATAGCAACAAATTTATCAAGAAGGATCCGAAAGGGTCCTTCTCTTTTGCGTAAAAATAAAATTAATAAATAATTAACATTAAGTAAGAATCTACATATTTGGAGTAAAATAAATGTGTAAAAGAATAAATAGGAAACGGCTATGTGGGATTATACAGATAAAGTTATGGAATTATACAGAAATCCGAAGAATGTCGGCTCTATTGAAGATGCAGATGCAATCGGAGAAGCCGGCTCTCTTTCTTGCGGAGACATGCTGAAAATATATTTAAAACTTGATGAAAAGGGAATTATTACAGATGCAAAATTCCAAACTTTCGGCTGCGGCTCTGCAGTTGCCAGTTCAAGCATTTTGACAGAAATGGTAATAGGCAAACACATTGATGATGCTAGAAAAATAACAAACCAAGAAATAGCTGAAGCTTTAGGCGGATTGCCACCAGAAAAAATGCACTGCTCTGTAATGGGGCATGAGGCACTTGAAGCTGCAATCGCAAATTTTTATCACGAAGATGTAAAATGCCCTGAAAAAGGAAAAGTTATATGTAAATGCTTTAATGTAACACAAGAAACGATTGAGTCAGAAATAAAAGCAAACAATTTGAAAACCCTTGAAGATATCATGAATTACACAAAAGCAGGAGGTGCTTGCGGTAAGTGCCAAAACGAAATAAAAAGAATTCTTGATGAAACAATTCAATCTGAAAAACCACTTACAAAAACGCAAATGATTTTAAAAATAAACAATGTTATTGATAAATATATATCATCAGAATTAAGAAAAGACGGCGGAGATATTGAATTGATTGACGTTGAAGAAAATAAAGTTTTCGTAAAATTAAGCGGAAAATGCCAATCTTGCAACCGTTCTCAATTAACTTTGACACATTTTGTAGAAGCTACATTGAGAGAACATATCAGCCCAAACATTGAGATAATCCAAGTATAAATTCATCGATAGGAAACAAAAATGAGTGACGAAAAAAAATTAATATACCTAGACAACAACGCAACAACAAAAGTTGATGAAATAGTTTTAGAAAAAATGATTCCATATTTCAGTAAATTATATGGAAATGCGTCCAGTATGTACGATTTGGGTGCAAAATCTGCTCAAGCAATTAAAGCAGCAAGAGAACAAATGATGGGGCTATTTAATGCAAACGACCCCAAGGAAGTATTTTTCACCGCATCAGGTTCTGAAAGTGCCAATATGGGTATTCGAGGCATTTTAGCAGCGGATACAACAAAAAAGCACATCATAACAACAAAAGTAGAACATCCTTGCGTTTTAAACCTATATAAAAAGCTTGAAAAACAAGGCTATAATGTCACATATTTAAACGTTAACTCTGAAGGTGCTCTTGACTTAAACGAGCTAGAAGAAGCTGTAAACGAAGATACCGCATTAGTCGCTGTAATGGCTGCAAACAATGAAACCGGCATAATATTTCCTATTGAGAAAATTTCTCAAATCGTAAAAAGTAAGAACCCAAAAACAAAAATATACGTTGACGCAGTTCAAGCCGCAGGAAAGATATCAATAGACGCTCAAAAATGGAATGTCGATATGATTGGTGTATCCGGTCACAAATTCCATGCCCCAAAAGGAATCGGGGCTCTTTATGTCAAAACCGGGACACTTTTTGTACCACTAATTGAAGGTGGTCACCAAGAACGCGGGAAACGTGCAGGAACAGAAAACGTCCCAAGTATCGTTGGCATTGGACAAGCAGCTGAATATGCTTTAGCTGGTTTAGCTGACGAATCTACCAGAGTAAAAGACTTGAGGAACAAACTTGAAACAAGTATATTAAAAACAGTGTTTAACGCCAGATTAAATTCTTCACTAGTAAACAGAGTGCCAAACACAACAAATATTGGCTTTGAATACGTAGAAGGCGAGCTTATCCTATTACATCTGGGCGACAAAGGTATTTGTGCAAGCTCCGGAAGTGCCTGCACCAGTGGCAGTCTAGACCCCAGTCATGTCCTAAAGGCAATGGGCGTACCTTTTACAGCCTTACATGGAAGCATTAGATTTAGCCTAAGCAGATTTACAACAGAAGCAGAAATCGACTACACTATCAAGGTTCTACCTGAAATTATCGAAAAACTAACCAAAATTTCACCGTTCCAAAGAGAATTAAAAGAACTTAAAGATGTAAAATCAGGAAATGACTAATATTTAATTTTCAAATAAGCTTCAAGATTAAGGTCAAGATTGCCGTATATAATACGAATATAGCGGTCTTCTATAACATCAAGTCTTGAAAAATTAATTTCTCTTTGATGAAAATCTTCTTCAGTATGATGAGCCAAAATTGATGCAAATTTTGTGCTACCTTGAGAGAGCTCAAAATAATAGTTCCCATCAGCACCTTTTATATTCGAAAGTTTATAATACCCCGGTTCAATTATCGCACCATTGTCATCATAAACAGGGGCAGAAATCATAACAGTTGGAGTTTGTTGAACTTTATCAAAAACCGCTTGAAGTTCAGAAAATTCTTTAATTGAGTCTTGTGAAGCTTGAGGAACAGGACATAAAGGCTTTACTTCGGGCTTTTTTCGTTCCCAAAACCATTTTTTCTTATTTTTAGCTTTTTCTTTAATTGCTTCGAGTGTTTTGTCAAACTGCTCATCAGAAACTTGTTTTTGACCTTTAAAAGGATCTGAAAATGTATTTGTCGCATCCCAAGCATCAAAAGATTTATCCAAAGCTTCTTCAGAAAATGCCGGAAGTGCAAAAGCAAGCATAAATATAACAATTAATAATTTTTTCATAATACAATTATTAATGTTAAAACTCGAAAAGTAAACCTATAAAAAATGTATAAAATTTGTATTGAAAAAATTTTGTGGTTTAATTAAAATATAAAAGTCGGCTCGGGACGTAGCGCAGCTTGGTAGCGTACTACCTTGGGGTGGTAGGGGTCGCAGGTTCAAATCCTGTCGTTCCGACCAATTTATTAATAAGAATAGAAGTCGGAATGTAGCGCAGCTTGGTAGCGCACCGTGTTCGGGACGCGGGGGTCGCAGGTTCAAATCCTGTCATTCCGATTTTTAAGTGTTATAAACTATTTTTAACCTTATTTCCTTGTTATAAATCACTATTTGTTATAAAATAAACACATAAAATCTCTATTAATATATAGACTGGGGAAATTATGAAGATTAGTATTCTAAAGAAGTTGGGCATCGTCGCATTTACTATATTTGCGGCATTTTATATAGCGTTTTTGCTTATTTTACCGAATGTAATAAATATAAATAAATATAAAAGTGACATTCAACAAAACGTGCAAAAAACAGCTAATATCAAAATAGATTTTTCTAACGCAAAAATAATCACAACCCCGACATTGAAAGTTGGAGTTAAAGCTGACAATTTAAAAGTAAATTATATGGATAATTCTGAATTATTCACAGGTAAAAAAGCAAGTGTTAAAATTTCTTTACTTCCTTTGATAACAAAAACTATAAGGATTTCTAACATTGATATTCAATCGCCCAAATTGAGATTAGAGGTTGTTGACAACAACAAACTAAAAATTGAAGAGCTTTTTGCTTCAACAGAAGATGAAAACACTCCGCCTCAAGAACTCCCCTTTAGAATATCAAACAAACTTCCGGTTATAAAAATTGACCAATCAGAAATTTACATCTCTGATACAAATACCAAAAACACTATTAAGATTGTATGCAAAAAACTTCAAATTGATAAAGGTGAATTAAACAAAAAAGTAAGGATTAAAACAATCGGGAATATTTACGCAAACAAAGACAAAAATATTTCTTACAATATTAATCTTGATACTTTTTTACCACCGATAACACAAGAAGAAGCTAATAATGAGATAACCACTCAATTTATCAACCCTATAAATTCTTTCATTAAATTTGCACCTACTGCTGATATTTTGTGCAACCTAAAAGTAAGAGAGCACAAAGATGGAATTCATCTCAAAGGTCTTTTCAAAGCAGATAACATGACCTTGACTATTAAGGGCAAAAAGCTTCCAACAAGCTATATCGTGATGAAATTCAAAGGGCACAAAACAGATATTGACTCTTTACTTCACCCGAATGAAAAAGAACAAATTAAATTTAATGCTTACTTAAACACAAGTAGTCACCCAAAAATCGAAGCTATAATTAATACAGACAAAATTGAACTAAATAGCATAAAAGATTTGATTGAAGCGGCTTTGGACACCTTTTCTATTCCAAATCAGCTTAACGAAATCAATATGCAAGGTTATATAATCGCAAACTTTAACCTTGAAACAAACCTTAAAAAGTTAAAATCAAACGGAAATTTAATTTTAGCAAACGGTGGAATTTCCCATAAAAATTATTCTGCAAAAATAACAAATGCAACGTCAAACATTGATTTTACAGATAATAAAATTCAAATAAAAGATACAAAAGCCCTCATAAACGGTACAATGCTAAAAGCTGAGGGGACAATCCTTTCAGACGCTACAACAGACATCAAAATATCGACTAATCAGTTGGGAATAGCAGGCTTATTCAACGCATTTTCGCCACTTGATATAAAAAAGGCTTACGCAATAAACAAGGGCTCATTAACACTTTTAGCCAACATAAAAGGGGCATTAGATGATTTAAAACCCGAATTGCAACTTGAATTGACAGGACTTAGTGCAAAAGACAAAATTAACAATATTGTATTAACAAATCAACTTTTAAAAACGAATATAAGAACCGATAAAGAGGCTTATAAAGGCAACATAATCTCTCAAAAAACTTATATTGGTATTCCTAATTTCGACATAACCATTAAAAACCCACAAATAAAAGCTGATTTTGACACTAAAGACATTACAATTTCACCATCAGAAATTTTGTTTAATTCTTCACCGATTTCACTCTCAGGAAAAATTAAAAACTATGTAAAAACTCCTGACATTCAGATTGAAGCAAAAGGCAAGCTAAAAGCTACAGATTTAGGGAAATTGCTACCAAAAGAAGCAAAAGGATTTGTTTTACAAAAAGGTGCTATTCCTTTATTAATAAACGTAAACGGAACTCCTGACAAAATTGATTTTAAAGCTCAATTAATCGCTGACTCTAATAATAATTTTTCACCTATTACAGTCAACAAATTGGTAGGCAAACCAAGCATAATCAATGCCTTTATTCAACTTAACGGAAACGAATTAAACATAAAAGACATTGGTCTTTATGAATTACAAACCGCTAAAAATGTAAAAAAATCAAATAAAAACGACTTGTCCGACAGTTATAAAATCGCACAATTAACAGGGAAAATCACGCATCTTGACAAAAAAATGCCTAGAATACAGAATATAAAACTTCATTTGCCAGCAGCTTTATCTGTTTCAACTCCTGCTATACAAAATTCAAAATTAAATTTGAAGGGAACTTTAGCGATTGATGGACCGATTAATAACCCTAAAGCAAAAGGAAATATAAATATTTCATCTGTTACGTTGCCTGATATTTTGACAAAAATTCAAAATATTGATTTAAACCTTGATGACTCTAATATAAATGCAAAAATTGACAATATTGACATTAACGGCTCGAACTTAAATATTGACGCAAATGCAAAACTTAATTTCACAAATGTTTTCACAATCAGCAAAATGACAATTTCTTCTTCAAATTTTGATTTGGACAATGTTATGAAAGCCTCAGAAAAACTTGCAAAAATAACTGGCACACAATCATCTCAACAAGTAGGAATGAATATTCCTGTCAAAATTTTTAACGGTTACGGGACAATCACAAGATTAAAATCAGGAAACGCAATACTAAACGATATTTCCAGCGATTTTCGTCTAAATAAGAATGTGGTCTACCTTGATAATCTCAATGCGAAAGCTTACAACGGCAACATATCAGGAAAAGCAACATACAATCTTTCAAACTTTATAACAAAAACAAATATAAAAGCACAAGGGATTGATGCAAATCCTGCAGTAAGTGCTTTCTTGGCTTTAAATAATCAACTTTTCGGAACATTGAATTTTAAAGCAGATGTTGTTTTAAAAGGACTAACTTATCAAGAACAAATAAAATCGTTAAAAGGTAATGTAGATTTCAATATTGAAAACGGTCAAATGGGGAGCTTGGGACAACTTGAAACTTTCTTAAAAGCTAACAATTTGGTTTCTCAAACCTTTATCAGTACATCTTTAGGTGGCATAATAAACACAATTGCCCCATATAATACAGGCAATTTTGACTACCTAAAAGGGACCGTGCACTTGCAAAACGGTTACTGCATAATAAATGAAATCAAGTCGTCAGGGGATAATATGTCGCTTTACATCGACGGAAATTATAATCTTTTAAACAATTACGCCAACTTGATTATAAAAGGAAGACTATCAGACAAGGTGGTTGCAGCATTAGGACCAATTGCAACATTTTCACCAGAAAAACTATTAAGCAATATTCCAAAATTCGGACCTGCGGCGGTAAGCATTCTGCAAATCTTTAATACACCTACGACGCAAGCTCAATTATCACAAATTCCGCCATTGACAACCGATGCCCATTCACAAGAATTTAAAGTATTAATCAACGGAGATATACAAAAACCAACTTTCGTAAAATCATTCCAATGGCTTACTACTCCTGCTGAAATACAAAACACACAAACATCTTTAAAAGATTTATTGAAAATTCAAACTAATATAAACCCCAATCCACCAGAAGTTGTTATTCCCAAAACAAAAGAAGAAGCAATTCAACAAATTAAACAAAACGAAAAAGTTCAAGAACAATTACAAAAAATTCAACAAAATGACAAAGTGCAAAAAATACAACAATTCGGTAATTTATTAAAATATTATTCAGAAGAAAAGAAAACTACAGTAGGCAATTAGGCAAAGGAGACAATTATGAAAAAATCACTTATTACATTGCTTGTTTTAGCAACAACAACTGCTTCTATTGCAACAGCAGCAACTAACCCTTGGAATGTTATGAAAAAAGACTTGAAGAAAGCAAACCAAGAAACAAAAACCAAATATAAAAATATTGGTGAAAATTATAAGAAAAATGCTTCAGAACAAGCAAAAGCAAATAAACAAGCCAGAGTAAAAGCATTGCAAGCACAAAGAGAGGCAGCTATTGAATCCATTGATTCTAAAATCGCAACAAAAAAACAAGCAATTAAAGCTGTTAAAAAACAAAAATTGAGCCAAGCTCAAGAAGCCGCAAAACTCAATGTTTTACAAAGAGAACTTAACTATCTTGAGCAAAAAAGAAATACAATTAAATCAAATTACAATAAACAAATCGACGCTTTAAAGATATAAAAAAAGCCATATAAACGATTAAAAAAGCCCCTTAAGTGGGGCTTTTTACGTTTTAAACTATTGGTGATACAAGTGATAGCCTTCATTATATGCATCTACAACTATTTTAGAAAAATGTTTAGCCGTTGACCAATAAGAAGTATGGGCACCCATAAAAGTATGCCTGCTCTTTACATCTGATTTATCGTATATAAAACCAGAAACAGGGTCTATGTTCATATTTGTATAAAGAGCGATTTGAGCAGGGGAAAGATTTTTTGTGGTAGGGAATCCGAGAGGGTCTTCGCTATAATTTACAGTAAGCCAAAACATATTATTTTCGATAAGGTATTCATATAACAATTTATTATAATAGCTTAGCTCATAATGAGGGTCTGACAAATCGGAATAGAATAAAACCAAAGGACTTGCAAAATTCACAATCCCTTTTACAGCATGCTCAGGAGCACAAGATGTATTTGTATAATAATCTATATTGTTATAATTTTTTTTGAATAAATCAGAGTTAATATTAGGTATCAAATGTCCCGTAGAACTAAACACTGCAAGTTTAGAATCAACAATTGCAGAAATACAAGTATTTCTTTTTGGATTTTGTTTAACATAGATTTTTTCACCTTGAGAAATTTGAGTTTTAGAGAAAAAATCATACAAGTTAATGTACGTTAATTTTGAAAAAAGATACTCATAATTAATGAAAGTACCGGCACTATATCCAAATAAAACAACGTTTTTACCAGCTTTATATTCTGCTTGAACTGTTTGATTTAACTCGTCAACTATTGGTGACATATTATGAGGTTTTTGAACCCAAATTGCATCGTGCATACAATGGGCAAAAAAAGCACGAACGGCTTGAGCGATTTTTGGACTGGCTAATTTTATAAAATCTAAGCCCGCATCAACTGCACTTATTTCTTTTGAACTTGCTTCACCCCAAAAGAAAGGAACCGCAGTACTTTGAATTGAAATTTTGCCATTATTTAATAATTGTTGTTTTATCAAGGCATCATTTTCAAATCGGTATTTCAACTGAGGATGTAGCTTATCAACCCCATTAAAAAACCAATTTTTCATTTTTACATCATTGTTGTTTGAGCCATTAATATAAATAAAAGAAATTGTATCCTGAGCAAAAACAATATTACCCAACAAAAATACGGCAAATGATAATATAATCTTTTTCATAAAAACTCCTAAGCAAAATATAATATATAGATTATAACAATCACAAGATTGGCGGGCAAGTAAAACACACTTTAAATAGTTTTTAAAATATGTTATAATCTGAAATGTTAAAAACATTAAGCGAACATAGACTATAAATATACATAAATAAGGAATGGAAAAATGAATACAAAGAAGTTAGTATCCACGCTTTTAGTATTGGCTTTTGTAGGAATGAACGCACCTATAGTTAGTGCGGCTACAATTGATGAAACAAAAATTGAACCTGTAGCACAAACTTGTGAAACACCTTCAATTATTGAACATTTACCAACTTATAAAGGCTCATCAGTCAATATCGTAAAAGTATCCTCAAATAGTGCAACAGTAATAGCAAACAATGTTTTAAAAGTAACTTTCACCGGTAACTTCAGCTCTAAATCAGCAAAAGATTGCGACAAAATATCTTTTGTCTTAAATGACGGACTAAAAACTGTTGAAGGAAGAACTTTGTTACCTTGCGGAACCCAAATAATAGGAACAATCCAGCAGCTTCAAAAACCAAAATGCTGGAACAGAAGTGCAAAAGTATATATACTTTTCGACGAAATCGTCCTTCCTAATTGCGGAAGAATTCCAATGTGTGCAAAAGTTTACTCAAAAGACCAAGCATTAAGAGCATCTAAATGGAAATCTTTCGGCAAAGCAGCAGGAATAACAGTTGCGGGTTTTGGCGTTGGTGCTGGTCTAGGTGCTGCAATTGGTACTGCAGGAAAAGCAAGTATCGGTTGTTTAACATACGGTATGCCAATTGGTGCAGGAGTTGGTGCTATAGTCGGCTCTGTAACACCTGGGCTACAATATACAGCTAAAGAGGGTAAACCTATATATATCCAGCTTGTCCAAGATTTAACAATCTGCAATACAGGTTGTACACCTTAGTTTTTGCAAATACTTTTATTAATATTCAAAAACATTTTGTTACGATAGTGGCAAAATGTTTTTTTATGATGGGATTTTATGCTATAGTTGAGTATCGATTTTTGAAGACTTTGTGTGAGAGGTAAAAATGGAAAGATTTTTTGGCATCATTGGTATTTTAGTAATGCTACTCATAGCATTTTTAATGTCTAATAACAAGAAACGTATAAACTACAAAACCGTAGGAGTCGGGTTATTATTACAATTCGGACTTGCGGTATTTGTTTTAAAAGTACCAATCGGCAAAGCAATTTTTGCAAACATAGGATTTTTTATCCAAAAGATACTGGAATTTGCCCAAGAAGGCTCAAATTTCGTGTTTGGACCATTAACCAATAATCCTACAAGGATGGCAGAATTATTCGGAGCAAAATCCAACATTTTTGCACTACAGTTAATCCCTGCATTGATTTTTATGATGATATTGGTGAATATACTTTATTATTACGGCATAATGCAAAGAGTTATAGCGGTTCTAGGCAAAGCAATGAACAAATTAATGGATGTTAGTGGTGCTGAAGCTTTATCAAATGTCGCGAGTTCTTTTGTAGGACAAATTGTCGCACAAATAATGATTAAACCTTATTTGCCGAATTTAACTCGTTCAGAAGTTTTAGCTTCTATGACAGGAAGTATGGCATGTATTTCAGGCGGAGTTATGGCAATTTATGTTGCAATAGGCATTCCTGCTCAATATCTTCTTGCAGCTTGTATAATGGCGGCTCCGGGGGCACTTGTTATATCAAAGATTATTTATCCTGAAACCGGAGAACCTCAAACAAAAAGCGAATTCAAAATAAGAAAACGCCGAACTGATGTAAATGTGCTAGACGCAATTGCAAAAGGGGCTAGCGAAGGTATGAAAGTCGGCATAAACGTTATCGCAATGATTATAGCACTTGTTGCGTTAATCGCAATGGTTGATTGGTTCTTGGGCAAATTCGGCTGGAGCTTGCATACATATTTACACATGAATTTATCTATGGTTGGAATTGACCTTGAACATCTTTCTTTAAAAATGATTTTGGGCAAATTTTTCTCAATATTTGCATACGTAATGGGCGTACCAATGAATCAGGCAAACGAAGTCGGCTCTTTGTTAGGTACCAAATTCGTCTTGAATGAAACTTTAGCTTATTTTGACTTGGTTTCTATAAAGAATTTAATTTCAGAAAAAAGTTTTGTTATCGCAACATTTGCACTCTGCGGCTTTGCTAATATCAGTTCTGTCGCAATACAAATTGCCGGTATCGGAGAACTTGCTCCAAACCAAAGAAAGAACTTAGCCAGAGTCGGAATAAAAGCATTGATAGGTGGCACGCTTGCGTCTTACATATCAGCGTGTATGGCAGGAATTTTATTATAATTTATAATTAAAAAACAATAAAAAAACTTTACTTAAAGCAGTTAATATTTTCTTCATAAAATTCAGGAAATCTGTCATCAAGAATACTTTGACGCATACGTTCCATCAAGCTTATTAAAAATCTTGTATTATGAATAGACAAAAGAATAGCTGCATTGCTTTCACCCACACGGTAAAGATGCCTTATATATGCTCGTGAGTGATTTTGACAAGCATAACAATCACATTTTTCATCAAGAGGTCCTGCGTCACGCTCAAATTCTTTATTTTTGATAATTTTTCTACCTTTAGAAGTAAAGAAAGAGCCATGACGAGCATTTCTGGTTGGCAAAACGCAATCAAACATGTCGACACCACGTTTTACACCTTCTAATAAATCCTCAGGAGTCCCAACCCCCATCAAATAACGAGGTTTTAAACGAGGTAACAAAGGTGCTGTCAACTCTACAAAGTGATTTTTGATATCAGTAGGCTCACCGACACTAACGCCACCTATGGCATAACCAACGGCGTCATATTGAGAAACAACACTTGCACATTCTTTTCTCAAATCATCAAAGAAAGCCCCTTGACAAATTGGGAACAAAGCTTGATCTTCTCGGGTATGAGCTTTCCAACATCTTTCAAGCCATCTGTGCGTACGTTCCATAGCTTTTTTAGCTTCCTCATAAGTACAAGGATATGGGGCACATTCATCAAACGCCATTGCTATATCGGAGCCCAAGTCTTGTTGAATTTCCATAGAGACTTCCGGGTTCATATAATATTTAGAACCTGTTTTCGGGTCAGTAAACTTGACACCATCTTCAGATATTTTTCTCAAATGACTAAGACTGAAAACTTGAAACCCGCCAGAGTCAGTTAAAATAGGCTTATCCCAATTCATCCATTTGTGAAGACCACCGAATTCTCTTATCAATTTATTACCGGGTCTCAAAAAGAGATGGTAAGAGTTAGAAAGAATAATTTGAGGTTTTGTTTCCTTTAAATGGTAGTTTGTAAGCATTTTTACGGCAGAATTAGTACCGACAGGCATAAATACCGGAGTTTTTATATCACCGTGAGGAGTGTGCAAAATGCCGGCTCTTGCACCTGTATGTTTACATTCTTTTTGTAGTTCATAATTAAAAAATTTATTGGACATCGATGATTTCCTGTAATGGAGTTTTCCAGTTGTCGAATATTTCACCTTTAGTGAAATATATAGCGATTTCACGCTCTGCGCTTTCAGGACAATCGGAACCATGGATAACATTTACTTCCATGTTTTGAGCATAATCAAATCTGATAGTACCCACTTCCGCATCTTGAGGATTGGTTTTTCCCATCATTTTTCTGGATTGTTTAATAACATCAATACCTTCAACCACCATTGCGAGAATAGGACCGGAAGTTATATATTTAACAAGCCTTGAATAGAATGGTTTCTCAACATGTTCAGCATAATGTTTCGCAGCCATTTCTTGAGTAGGGGTCAACAATTTCATACCAACAATCTTAAACCCTTTTTTTTCAAACCTAGAAACTATCTCACCAATCAAACCTCTTTTTACACCGTCAGGCTTAATTGCAATAAATGTTCTTTCCATGGTAAATCTCCAATATAACCTACGCTTCAGAGCAGGAAGCACCAAACCTTATTAGAGCACATAAATATATTTTTTTCAAATATTTAGCGTTAATTTTTTCGTCACGGCATGCGTGATTATTCAGCTTTAATAATTTATGATATAATACGGGACAAAGAGGATTATCATGACAGAATTCAATACAAAGCTTGAAACAGCACTGGCACAAATAACAGAGAAAAATTTCGAGAGTGCACTATTGGGATTACAAGAGCTTCTAAAAGAAGATGGGACTAACATCGAAGTATTAAAATCGATTGGTCTTTGCTATGTAAATCTTAACAATTATGATGAAGCCTACAAATATTTTTCTAAAATACTTGAAATTGATAAAGAAAACGCCTTGGCATTATATTATATCGGCGTAATCTTTGACGCTAAAAAAGACATTTTAAAAGCAAGAGAAGCCTTCAAAAAAGTTATAGAAATGCGTGCTGACTATGTTGACGCATACAAGAATCTTGCAATTGGATTTATGAAAACCAATGAACCGCATAAAGTATTGAATTTTGCAGAAAAACTAAAAGAACTAGCACCTGAAGATTATCAAGTTTATTACATATTAGCAATGGTAAATTTGGGACTAAAAAACAATAAAACAGGAGCAGAATTACTAGAAAAAGCGATTGAATTAAATCCTGAAAGTTCAATGTTATACAATAATCTCGGCACAGCAAATATGTCACTCAAAAATTCCGAAAAAGCTTTAGAATGCTTCAAAAAAGCGATAGAGCTTGACCCGTCAAACGCAGTGGGCTACTACAACATAGGTATTGCATATCAATCTATGCACCAACATCGAGAAGCTTATTGGAATTTAAAAGAAGCCTATGAAAAAGACCCCAATCCTTTTTATCTCAATGCTGTAGCACTTGCGGCTTTTAACTCACAAGATTGGGAAGACGCAATCAAGTATTACAACACTTTGACATATTCAAACCCTGAAAAGCAAAACTATCAATTCAACTTGGCGGTTTCTTATCAAGCAATAAAAGACTACAAAAAGGCTTGTAGCATACTTGAAAGCCTTGCACTTGTAAACCCGCAAACCTCCGTTTTTATGGAGAAACTTGCTGAAATACAGATTGAAACAGGAAATCTTGAGGCTGCAAAAAACATTTATGCAAACCTAATCAACAAGGGAAAAGTCCACGCAAACATGTATTATCAATATGCAATGCTTTGTGCGAAGACAAACGAGCTTGATAAGGCTGAAAATATCCTGAAAAAAGTTTTGAAACTTGAGCCTGATAACGCAATAGCCCACAAAGATTTGGCAGTAATTTATCTTACACACAGACTTTTTGATTATGCAAAAGATGAATTTGAACAAGCATATAAACTTGATAAAAACAGCCCATTTATTCTGTACGAATATGCAAATTATTACCACGTTATGAATGATTATAAAGAGGCTCAAAAAATATATAACAAGCTTTTAAAAATGGAGAACCTTCCTGTCTCTATGCTTGTTGCGATAGGTGAAAATTACGCATCAATGCACAAACTCAAAGATTCAATAGAGGTATTACAAAAAGCCAGAAGCCTTGCACCTCAAGATATAAACATAATGCACAATTTAGCAAAATCTTATTTTATGAAAAAGAAATATGATATCGCTCAAAAATTGTTAGAAGATGCTTATTTTATATCACCAAGCGTTGAAGTTGCAAATTCACTTGGGATTTGCCTCATGAAACAAAAAAAATATGATGAAGCTCTTCGTCAATTCAAACTTGTAAACGCAAGCTATCCTGACAATACCCCCAATTTGTTAAATATGTCAAAATGCGAGATTGAACTCGGGCAAAAAGATAAAGCGATTGAATACCTGAACAAGATAATTGAAATAATCCCTGAATCAGAAGAAGCTACAGAACTTTTAAATACATTAGCAAACAAATGAAATTAACTTGCCCAAATCTGATTTTTCCCTTAAAATAAAGCTAAAGGGGAGAGTATGGGCGAAAAAACATTAGTACTGATTGACGGGCACGCTGTTGCATATAGATATTTCTTTGCACTTGAGCGAACAGGAATGAAAACATCATCAAATCAACCGACGTGGGCTGTTTTCGGCTTTTTTAAAGCACTTTTTGATATGCTGAAAAACAAAGATATTCATCCTGATTCTATCGCTGTAGCTTTTGATGTGGGCAGACAAACCTACAGAGTCGAAATGTACCCTGAATACAAAGCAAACAGGGAAACAATGCCGGATACTTTACATAGTCAACTAGGCTTAATTATTGAGGGGCTAAAAGCCTTCAATATCCCTATTTTTACCAAAGAAGGCTATGAGGCGGACGATGTAATCGGCACCATAGTTACAAAAGCAAAACAATTAAGACACAAATCAATCATTTTGACAGGCGATAAAGATTCCTTTCAACTGATTGACAGAGATGGTTTTATTTCGGTTTTAATGCCCTCAAAAGGTGAGCTCGTTATGTATGACTGGTACAAAGTCCATGACAAAATGGGCGTTTACCCCTATCAAATCATTGATTTTAAAGGGCTTAGCGGTGATACCTCTGACAATATCCCAGGAATTAGAGGAGTTGGCGACAAAACTGCTTCAAAATTATTGAGTCAATTTGATAAACTAGAAGAAGTTTATGCCCACATTGAAGATGTTTCAGGCAAAGCTCTAAAACAAAAACTAAAAGATAATGAAGATATTGCAAAACTAAGCAAAGAATTAGCCACAATTCAAAAAAATATTGATATTGATTTCGACTTTGAAACAACAAAACTTGAAAACCCGAATGTAGAAGAAGTAATAGAGTTTTTCAAAAAAAATCAATTATATAGCTTTTTAAAAAATATCGATGAAATAATGAAACCTTTCAAAATTGATATCCCCAAGCAAGAGAATACAGAAAAAGAAACAACTCAAACAAGCCTAATTGTTCCTTCTCAAGGTCAATTGCAATTAGGATTGGGAATTGTATCTCAACTAAATACAATATCTGAAAAAGATTACAAAATTGAAAAAATTGTCATCGATACCGAAGGAAAACTTGATGATTTAATAAAGAAACTAAATACTCAAACACTGTTTTCAATCGACACTGAAACAACGTCCCTAGACCCTTTAGAAAGCGATTTGGTGGGAATTTCAATCGCCTACAACGAACAAATAACGGCTAAAAATAACAGGGTTAAAATCATTGATACAAATGAAAATAAGACCTATAGCTACTACATACCGCTTTTCCATCAAGTTGGAGAACAACTCAACTTAGAATATGTAAAAGAAAAACTGTCGCCGGTTTTATCCGACGAAAAAATATCAAAATCTCTTCAAAACGCTAAGTTTGACTATAATGTTTTAAGAAGAAACGGCATGAATTTAAACGGCATTATTATAGACACGATGCTCGCAAGCTACATTAAAGACTCATCAAGAAAACACGGGCTAAAAGTCCAAGCAAGCGAACATCTCGACTACATAATGACTGACTACGAGGAACTTACGGGCAAAGGGAAAAATGCTATAACAATGGAAACTGTTCCAATTGAAGACGCTGCAAATTACTCTTGTGACGACGCTTTTGCAACTCTTGAACTTTCAAGATTTTGGCAAAAAAATCTCGACGATAAAGAACTTGATATTTTATACGATATAGAAGTTCCACTTACTCTTGTCCTCGCCGAAATGGAATGGAACGGCGTAAGCATTGACAAAGATTATTTGAAAGAGCTCGACGTTGAAATAAATAAAAGCTTGCAAGAAGTCGAGGCAAAAATATATGAAGAAGCAAAAGAAGAATTCAACATAAATTCCCCGAAACAGGTTGGCGAAATTCTTTTTGAAAAATTAAAGCTCAAAGGTAAAGGTAAAAATAAGACAAAAACCGGCTACTCAACAAGTGCCAAGGTTTTGGAAGAACTTGCAGAATACAACCAAATTGCAAAGGATATTCTTGAGCAACGCCATTTAAGCAAGCTAAAAACCACATACATTGAAACTCTTCCACAGCTTATAAGCCCTATTGACCAGAGATTGCACACAAGTTTCAACCAAACTATAACCTCAACGGGTCGGCTCTCAAGCTCCAACCCGAACTTGCAAAATATCCCGATTAGAACAGCTCTCGGGAACCGAATAAGAGGAGCATTTGTCCCAAAAGATAAAGAAAATGCAGTGATATTGTCTGCCGATTACTCTCAAGTTGAATTGCGTCTTTTGGCTCACTGTGCAAAAGATGACAATTTAATTGAAGCCTTTTGTGAGGACGAAGATATCCACACAATAACTGCCGCAAAAGTTTTTGAAGTGCCGATAGAAGGCGTTACAAAAGAGATGAGAAGAAAAGCAAAAGCCGTAAACTTTGGAATTGTGTACGGTCAATCACGCTATGGATTGGCGTCAAGCCTTGGTATAAGCTCCATCGAGGCTCAAATATTTATCGACAAATATTTTGCAACTTACCCACAAGTTAAAGAATATATGGAAAACACAATTAAATTCGCATACGAACACGGTTATGTTGAAACAATATACGGAAGAAAACGCCATTTGGCAGCTGAATTGACAAGTGCAACAAGCAAAATACAAGAAGCAGCTCAAAGAGCCGCTATAAACGCCCCAATTCAAGGAACTGCCGCTGATGTCGTAAAAATAGCAATGAACAAACTTCAAAAAAGCCTGTTCGACAATAATCTTAAATCAAAAATAATCTTACAAGTACACGATGAACTTGTTTTAGAAGTATTGAACACAGAACTTGACGAAGTTAAAAAACTTGTTGTCAAATCAATGGAGCTCGGTCAACCATTTTTAATCCCCTTAAAGGTAGATATTGCAGTCGGTAAAAGCTGGATGGAAAATTAATGATAAAAAATTTAAAGATATTTTTATTGATATTCTTCCTATTTTTTACAGCCCAAATAACACCTGCAAAAACCGAAAAAATAAAACCTGAAAAATATAACAAAACATTTTTGACCTACCTTGACTGTATAAAAAAATACCAAATCAAACCAGAGGACTTATTTTTCATAACCTTAGCCGCTTTAACTAAAAATCAATACGAAGTCAAAGAAATAGAATACAAGGCTGGAAGCATTTTATTCAAAGCCGAAGACGATGAATTTTTAGTTATTGTTTCGCAAATAGATAATCAAAATACATTTATAAGAATTTTACCAACGGACAACGAATATGATTTTCAACCTCAGTTAATTGAAAACATATACAGTTACATCGACCAAAACGCCAACTCAAAACTACAATTACCAATAAATTAAAGCACTCCTTATCAGAAGTGCTTTAAATATTACTTTTGAATATTATTTATATTTATCTTTCTGTTGGAGCACCGATTCTATGAACTCTTATAAAATTGGTTCTACCGGTAATCAATTTTGGAATTGAACCGACAATAATAATTCTTTCATCTTTTTTGAATTCTGTATTTTCATAAATATATTCATCAATTTTGTTTAACAATTCAGCATTCAAAACAGTATCCCAATCTTTTTGGAAAGCATATATATCCCAAAACAAATTCAAACGGCGACAAGTAGTTTCCAAATCAGAAATTGCAATCAAAGGCACGCTTGGTCTGAGTTTGGCAAGCAACCTAGGAGTATATCCGGTGTGTGTAAAAGCTAGTATGGCTTTCGCATGTAAGTCTTGAGCCATTTTAACGGCAGCATTTGCAATTGCTTGGGGAGAAATTTCATATTTATCATTAATTTCCAAATCAAGATTAGAAAGACAGAAATCGCAATTTTCGACTCTGTCGGCAATTGTTCTCATCATTTTAACAGCTTCAACAGGATGTTTACCGGAAGCAGTTTCTCCTGAAAGCATAACAGCATCAGTTCCGTCCAAAATAGCATTAGCAACATCACTAGCTTCAGCTCTCGTTGGAATGGGTTCTTCCATCATTGATTCAAGCATTTGAGTTGCAACAATACAAACTTTTCTTGCTCTAATTGCTTTGTCGATAATAATTTTTTGAGCAATCGGAACTTCTTCAGGCGACATTTCAATCCCCAAATCGCCACGAGCAACCATTATACCATCAGCAGCATCCATAATTGCGTCTAGGTTTTCAACAGCTTGCGGCTTTTCTATTTTAGCAATAACAGGAATAAATCCGCCGAACTCTTTTATATATTTTTTTGCAAGTAATATATCAGACGCTTCTCTCACAAAAGATAAAGCGATATAATCTGCATTTTGCTCAATCGCAAATTTGATAAACTCTACATCTCTTTCAGTAACGGCGTCCAAGCTTGCTGTAGAACCGGGTAGATTTAAGCCTTTTCTTGATTTCAAAAGCTCACCATATACAACCTTTGCCGTAACTTTTGTTCCTTCAACTTTTATAACTTCAAGTTCAATTTTGCCATCATCTAAAAGTATTTTATCACCTGATTTGACATCATTAGCAATTCCTTTGTAATCAACAGGAATAATACTTTTATCAGTTTGGTCGAGAGCAGCCTCAAGAACGAGAATTTGCCCTTCTTGTAAAGAAACTGGTTCCAAAAGATTACCGACTCTTATTTTTGGTCCTTGTAAATCAACTAAAACCGGATTAAAATTTTTAAGTTTTTTAGAAGCTTCTCTTACAGAAGCAATTCTTTTAGCATGGATTTCAGCAGATTGATGAGAAGTATTAATTCTGAACATGGTGGCACCGGCCATAATTAATTGTTCAACAATACCTTCCTCATCGGTGCTTGGTCCCAATGTGGCAACGATTTTTGTTTTTGCACGTTTAATTTTAGACATACTAATGTTCCTTTATATGATGTAACGATTTTACCATTTTTTACTAATTCTAGAGTTATTATATTTCAAATATTTATTTTTGCTACAAAAAAATTTATTAAAAAAACAATGGATTTAGAACACCTTTACTTGAGTTTTTGTCTGGGTTAGAATTGAAAAATAAGATTTAAGAGGAGAGAATATGGAAGCGATACACTCATTTGTATCTCAGAATGCAATATTGCTATCTGGCTTGATATTAATCATAGCCTATATATTTATTGCCCTTGAGAAAATTTCAAAAGTTACAGTAGCATTACTCGGAGCAAGTGCCACTATATTATTGGGGCTTGTATCTCAACACAAAGGTCATGACGGAATAAACCCATTGTATTTTATAAATTTTGTCGACTTCAATGTTGTATTTTTGCTAATAAGCATGATGATTATTGTACATATTTCAGCAAGAAGCGGAGTATTTAATTGGATAGCAATAGAGCTTTTAAAGCTGACAAAAGGTTACCCAATATGGGTTTTGATTGCATTAGCATTATTTACTGCAGTTGCTTCTGCATTTTTGGATAACGTAACGACTGTTATATTGATTATGCCTGTCACATTTGTAATAGCCAAAGAACTTGAACTTGATGCAATTCCGTTCTTAATAACAGAAGTTTTGGCATCTAATATAGGAGGCACTTCTACATTAATCGGTGACCCTCCGAATATCATTATCGGTAGTAAAGCCGGTTTTTCATTTATGACATTTTTAAATGAATTGACAGGAATTGTGTCAGTAATACTTATCTGTGCAATAGCAATCATGGCGTTTATATTCAGAAAACAACTAAAAACTGCACACGAAAATATGCAAAGAGTTGCTACTCTTGATAATTCATGCACAATTACAGACAAAGCTCTTATGATTCGTTCATTGATTGTTTTGGGTTTAGTAATCTTGGGCTTTGTAACTCACGATATTACCCATATCGAAACATATTTAATTGCAATGCTTGGTGCAAGTGTGCTACTCATATTTGAAAAACCTGAAGAAATATTGCCGCACGTTGAATGGAATACTATTTTCTTTTTCATCGGCTTATTCACAATAATCGGCGGACTTGAAGCTTCTGGAGGCATAAAGCTTATTGCTCAATGGGTTTTAGATGTAACCCACGGAAGTGAAACAGCTACAGCGATGTTGATTTTATGGGCATCAGGAATTTTATCAGGTATAATTGACAATATTCCTTACACTGCGACAATGGCACCTTTAATTTATCAAATCCAACTTGTAGAAGGAGTTCACTATGCTCACCCTCTATGGTGGTGCTTATCACTCGGAGCATGTCTTGGAGGCAACATGACTATTATAGGAGCTGCGGCTAACGTAATTGTTTCAGAAACTGCGGCTAAACATAATTGCCCGATTTCATTTATGAGATTTTTAAAATACGGCGTTATTATTACGTTTATGTCTTTAGTATTAAGCTCAATCTATATTTATTTTAGATTTTTAATTCATTAACAATTTAAGAAAAACAAAGGATATTAGCATTGGCAATATTTTCAGATGACGAAAAGAAACAGTCAAAATCAGTTCCAAGAGAAGAAGTAACTTCTCAACAAACTGATTTTGACATGTCATTTGAAAATAATATTCGTCCAAAAACTTTCGATGATTATATAGGTCAAAGCTCTTTAAAATCCACTTTAAAAATATCTATTCAGGCTGCTAAAAAACGCGAGCTTCCTTTAGACCATTTACTTTTTTATGGTCCACCAGGACTTGGGAAAACCACTCTGGCAAGCGTTATCGCAAATGAAATGGACTCACAAATAAAAATAACATCGGCTCCTGCTCTTGAAAGACCGAGGGATATTATCGGAATCTTGATGTCATTAAAAGGTGGAGAAGTCTTGTTTATTGACGAAATTCATCGTTTAAATAAAGTTGCGGAAGAAATTTTATATTCTGCGATGGAAGATTTTTGCCTTGATATGACAACAGGCAAAGCTCAAACTGTAAAAACATTAAGAGTTCCTGTCCCGAAATTCACTCTCATCGGTGCTACAACTAAAGCAGGTTCGCTTTCTGGCCCATTAAGGGACAGATTTGGCATTATACACAGGCTCGAATTTTATACCCTTGAAGAATTAAAACAGGTAGTTTTAAGAACAGGGAAAATCCTAAATATAGAAATAACAGACTCAGGAGCAACAGCAATCGCTAGACGCTCAAGAGGAACTCCACGTATTGCAAACAGGCTTGTAAAAAGGGTTAGCGACTTTGCACTTGTCAAAGCTGACGGCATAATCGCAGAGGATATTTCAAACGAAGCTCTCGACACTTTGAAAATAGATAAATACGGGCTAGATAACACTGATAGAGCCCTAATGTCATTGATTGTCGAGAAATATGCAGGCGGTCCTGTAGGGCTAGAGACACTGGCTGCAGCACTCGGCGAAGACTCAAAAACTATTGAAGATGTTTATGAACCATACCTTTTACAAGAAGGCTTTATTCAACGAACACCAAGAGGACGCAAAATCACACCTTTTGCCTGTAAATGTTTGGGGTACAAAAACATTTCATTGCAACATTCTTTTTTTGAAGAAGGAAATTAGATTTTTATTTTAAAAACTGCTTTTTTGACTTTTGAGCCTAGCTCGTTCACAGCAATTGAAGGCTTGTGAGCGTCAGAGGGAAAGAATATAAAAAAGTTTGTATTATCAGCTTTTACAAAATCAACGTCACCATTTAAAAATTCAATATCTTTTTTATCATCATAAAATGTATATTGGCTGCATTTTTTAACGTCAGAATACCCGATAAGCTCCTCACCCTCAATCACCATCTGGATATCAATATATTTTTTATGTGACTCAGGTTTAGAACTTGAGTCTTGTTTTGTAACATATTCTTCAATATTCACATACAAATTCTCTTCATCTATATAATATCTTTTCGGCTCCATAGTAGACAAATCATGCTCGGATATAAATTGTTTAACTGTTTCGAATTTATCATTTAAAGAAATATACATTTCAAAATTTTCTATATTATCAACTATCATAGCGTTTCCTCCAAATATAAAGTTCTTTAAAGACAATGTTAATATTAATTTTACAAAAAGGCAATTATTGAAATAAAAAATACTTTATATATACACGAGGTCAAAATATCACATTTAGATTTCGAGAGAAACTGATAGCAAACAGCTATAACAAACTCTTTCCAAAAAGTGAGAAAAGGGCACCATTGCAAATGCAAAATGGGCTCAGTTATACATACATAATTATCTAGGTGAGGAAAATGAACGAACGAGAATTAAACACATTGACGGGGGTTATTGCAGATCCGGAGAAGAACGTCTATGATTTGTCGGACAGAAAAAATAGGGAAGAAATTCAAAGAATAATAAGAATTTTTGACATAACACAGTCACAAGAAATCAAGCATCGATTGCTATCGATAAAGAATCTTGCAACATTCAGACTGGTGCTGAGCAACAATTAACCTGCGGGTCTAAAGGCTTGAGGATAAGTATAATCTTCCTTGAAGCCGACTGCCCGATACATTTTAATAGCAGGGTAGTTTTCTGTGTCAACAGAAGCGTTAACTTCAACAAGAGGCAGACCTTGATTCATTGCAGAGCAAACAATGTTGTCTAAACAAGAGTGCAACAATATTTTACTGTAGCCTCTACCTCTAAATTTTTTGTCAACAGCAACTAATGGAATATTTCCGATTTTTGCATTTGTTAAATTTGCAAAGCAGAAGCCAACTGGTTTATCTTTGTAGAGCAACACTTTCGTTTCTTTTGCAAGGAATTCGCCGTAAATACTGGAGGTAATTTTTTCAATAATGTCACGAGTCCCGCTTATAGACTTAAATCTGGTATCAAAAAGAGCATCAGAACGGTCTTTAAAAGCATTGTGAATGACTTCAACAGCTCTGTCAAAATAGCTCAAATCCCAATCAGCGATAGTCAATTGATTATCCAGTGTGGGGAGTTGGACATTTTTTAATATTTTTATGCTACCAATATTGTTTAAGGCAAATCTGACGACAGAATGCCCTACCAAATGGAAATTATAATGTGTAATTTCTCTTACAAAATCAGCTTGTTTACCAAGCAATGGATATGTAACAACTTTTTGTGTAATAACATCTCTTGTCACTTCCAAGAACTTTTCAATCAACAATCTTCTTTTGTGATTAGCATTTTCATCATTTATAGTATGAATAATATTAAGCTCAACAGATTCAGAAATAACAGTCGTATAAGCCAAAAAAGCAGTAGGAATATTATCTTCAAACAAAATCAAACATTGGATTAATTCATCTTTCACATATTTGACAAAATCATCATAATCAAGAGGTTCAAGCTCGAATAAATATTCTGAAACAGCTTTTGATTTAAAATCATTATAAACACCGGCAAATGTTCTGTAAAATTTGTCAGAATAAGGTTCAACAGTATAAATCATGATATTTGCCATAAATTTCTCCGTAATTAAAATTTTATCAAATGATGCATTTTTGTTGCTTTTGTTTTTATGTATTTTTCATTGTATTTATTAAGCTCTGGAGTCAAAGCAACTCTTTCAGCGACTTCCAAGCCATAACCTTTTAATCCGATAATTTTTTTAGGATTATTCGTAATAAGCTTAAATTTAGTATAACCCAAATCTATCAAAATTTGAGCCCCAACGCCATAATTTCTCAAATCAGGTTCAAAGCCAAGAGAAACATTAGCTTCAACTGTATCTTGCCCTTTTTCTTGTAAATTATAAGCTTTAATTTTGTTAACAAGCCCGATTCCTCGACCCTCATGCCCACGCATGTAGACAACAGCACCTTTTCCGTATTTATCTACAGCTTTTAGGGCAGCTTCTAACTGGCTTTGGCAGTCACAACGCAAGCTGTGGAATATGTCACCGGTTAAACATTCACTATGGACTCTAACCAATGGAATTTTGTCTGAGCCGTCATCTTTGACTAATGCCACTTGTTCTTTTCCGTTCAAATTATTGACATAGCCGTAAATCTTAAAATCACCGAACTCTGTTGGTAAATTAGCAACAGCTTCACGAGTAACGAATTTTTCATTAGTCAAACGATATTTTATGAGTTGTTCAACGGTTACAAATTTAATGCCATGTTTTTTAGCGAACGCAAACAAATCGTCACGGCGAGCCATAGAACCGTCTTCGTTCATGATTTCGCATATAACACCTGAAGGAGTAAGCCCGGCAAGCCTTGTTAAATCGACAGCAGCCTCTGTATGACCTACACGCTCCAAAACGCCACCTTTTTTAGCTATAAGAGGGAATACATGTCCGGGTCTTCTCAAATCTTTTGCAACAGTATCATTAGAGATAGCGACCTCAATGGTTTTAGCCCTATCAAAAGCAGATATACCGGTTGTTATGCCATATTTTTGGTCAGCGTCAATACTTTGAGTAAAAGCTGTTTTTTTAATATCCGTATTGTTTTGTACCATAGGTGAAAGCCCAATAGCAGAAGCTTTTACAGGAGTCATCGCAAGACAAACCAGCCCTCTACAATTAGAAACCATAAAGTTTATGCCTTCCGGAGTAATTTTGTCTGCAGCAATTATTATATCACCTTCATTTTCACGATTTTCATCATCAGCAACAATAATCATTTTGCCGTTTTTCAAATCTTCAATAGCTTCAACTATAGTATTAAATTCAAGTATATCTTTATTTTCGGACATTATAAAAAGCCATTCTCTTTCAACAAGTTTTCATCAATTATTGTAGCACTATTATTCTTCAATAACAAAAATTTTTCAACATATTTAGATAGCATATCAACTTCAATATTGACGTAATCGCCTTTTGAAAGAGTTTTCAAATTTGTATGTTTCAAAGTTAAGGGAATTGTAGCTACTGAGAATTCAGAATCTTTAACCTCTGATATAGTAAGACTAACACCATTTATAGCGATACTGCCTTTATGAATCAGGTATTTTTTGCAAGATTCATCAATATTAAAAGTTAAGATTTCAGAAAATCCATCAACTTTTGCCCCGAGAAATTTCGCCTTACAATCAATATGTCCTGCAACAAAATGACCACCGAGCCTTTCTGTAAGCAAAAGAGCTTTTTCAAGATTTAAAGAAATGCCAACTTTAATATCAGAAAAAACAGTAACTGATAACGTTTCATTTGTTAATTCGGTCTTAAAAAAGTCATGCCCAAATTCAACAACAGTTTGACAAACCCCATTGACAGAAATGCTGTCGCCAATTTTTACATCCTCAAGAAAACTTGAAGAAACAGAAATCGTCAACTCCGCTCCTTGGGCGGAACTTTTGATTTGTTTCAACGAACCTGTTTCTTCTATCAAACCTGTAAACATAGAAACAATGTACCACAAATTATGTACTTGTAAAAGTTTATAAAAAATAATAAAATAGAAACAAAGGAGCACAAATGCCAATAGCATATTTATGTTTAGGGTCAAATATTGAAGACAGAGTCGGATACATTCAACAAGCTACGAGCTTGCTTATTGAATCAAAACTCTTGAATTTAATACGTAGCTCTACAATGTACGAAACCGAGCCTTGGGGAAACAAGGAACAAAATTGGTTTTTAAATGCAGTTATAGAAGTCAAAACGAAACTTCCGCCACGAGAGCTTTTAACATTATGTCTTGACGTAGAAGCAAAGCTGGGACGAAAACGTGACCCTAATAACCAATGGTGCCCTCGAACTGTTGATATTGATATTTTGTTATACGGAAATGAAGTTATTGAAGAACAGGATTTAATAATCCCTCATAAACACTTACATGAGCGAGCTTTTGCACTTGTGCCTTTGCTTGAGCTTATTCCTGACTATATACACCCTAAATTACATAAATCACTGATAGATTTACATGAGGCTTTAGAATATCCTGAAGATATCTATCTTTACGGAACCAGATTTGAATTTAATGAATAAAAAAGTTGCAATAATTGGTGGAGGACCCGCTGGAGCCCTAGCTGCAATATTTTTAGCTCAACAATCTAGAGCTTTTGATATAACAGTTTTTGATGTCAAAAAACCGCTTTCAACACTACTTCCAACTGGAGGTGGACGGTGTAACCTAACTTACTTTGAGCCTGATAACAGAGAATTAGTCAAATTTTATCCTCGAGGTGAAAAGTTTCTTCTTTCTGTTTTTTCTCAATTCAATGCATTGAACACAATAGAATTTTTTGAATCAATCGGCATTGACACCTTTGTGCAAGAAGATTCAAGAGTTTTCCCGACCTGCGAAAGTTCAAAAGAAGTTTCAAAAATATTAAATTATCTTTTAAACAAATATGAAATACACGTCAAAAATGAACTAGTCACATCTATAAAGCAAGACAACACATTTATAATTGAAACCGAAAGCAAAAAATACAACTCTGACATTGCAATCATTGCAACAGGAGGCAAAGGAAACGGTTTTAAAATAGCAAAAGATATGGGGCATACAATAATAGAACCGAAGGCAGCTTTAGCTCCTCTAGAATTAGCAGAAAACGAATTTTATTCTCTGTCAGGCTTAACATTAAATAAAATAACCTTAAATGCGACATTTGAAGGGAAAAAAATTGCAAAAGTATATGATGACATGCTATTTACCCACAATTCTATTTCGGGACCTGCGATTTTTAAAATATCTTCAATTTGTGCTTACACAAATTTTTCAAAGGAAAAACCTTTAAAATTGCACCTGAATTCTACAGGACTAACAGAAGAAGAAATAAAAATTTATATAACAGAATTAATAGAAAAATTCCCAAACCGAAGCTTAAAAAATGCAATTTCGCAACTGTTACCCCACAAACTGGGAAATTTAATTATAAACAAAATCGGAATTGACCAAGAAAAACGAATTACGCACCTTACAAAAGAAGAAAAAAACAAACTTGCCCACAATATCTCAAATATTGAAATGAATGTAATTTCGAAATCAAAAGGCAAAGAAATCGTAACAGCAGGTGGCATCGCACTTAATGAAATCAACAGCAAAACAATGGAATCAAAAATCATAAAAGACTTATATTTTTGTGGTGAAGTTGTTAATATCGACGGATTTACAGGCGGCTTCAACCTCCAAAGTTGCTGGTCAACTGCTTTTGTCGCCGCAAATGCAATAATTAAAAACTAATCAAATAATTTTTCCTTTGTCACCAACTTTTCTTTGCATAGTTATGAAAAACAAAAGGACACAAGCGTTTGCCGTGTCCTTTGATGTAATTTTTGATTAAATTATCTATCTCTTAATTTTGAAAGCAATCTTAAAATCTCGACATATAACCAAACAATGGTAACCATCAAACCGAAAGCACCATACCATTCGTAATTTTTCGGTAACATTTGGCGAACACCTTGCTCTACAAAGTCAAAATCCAAAATCAAATTGAAAGCAGCTATTGCACAAACTATTACACTAAAAGCAATCCCGATTGGACTGGAACTATAAATAGCAGGGATTTGTATATGAAAAAAGCCGGCAATAATGCTTATAAAATACAAAATCGCAATTGCAAAGGTAGCAGTGATAATTGCACTTCTGAATTTTTCTGTAGCTCTTATAATATTAGCCTTAAACAAAATAGCCATAGCTAAAACAGCCATAAAGGTCAAAGCAACTGCCTGCACGACAATTCCCTTAAATTGAGCCTCAAGAATTGACGACAAACCACCCAATAATGCACCTTCTGCGAAAGCATAAACCGGAGTTAAAACAGGAGCCCAATCACGTTTAAAAATAATTGCAAATCCTGAAATCAACCCAATTACAAGTCCCGCCATCATTAGCATATTGACTTTGTCCATATATCCTAATGTAAATTGTTGCCAAACAGCAGCACCTGAAGCAATCATAATAAACATACACAAAATAAGTTTATTCATTGTGCCTGAAACAGTCATCGGTGCTCCTTCTATAGATTGGACATCACCGACAACACCTTGCGAAAATACAGGGTTTTTGTTTTCCATCATAATTATTTCCTCCTAATGATAAATACCAAATAATTTTCATGATGAATTATAACACATAGCCGAAAAAATAACCTCATTATTTGTTGAAAAAACCATCGCAATATGAGATAATCCCCGTGTGTCTTTTCTAATAAAGGAGAATAATTATGCCAAGTTACATTGAAGATGTCAAAGCTAGACAAATTCTGGATTCAAGAGGTAATCCGACTGTAGAAGTAGAAGTAAAATTATCTTGTGGTGCAACAGGACGTGCAGACGTTCCATCAGGAGCTTCAACCGGAAAATTTGAAGCAATTGAGCTTAGGGACGGTGATAAAAGTAGATTTGACGGGAAAAGTGTATTGCAAGCTGTAGAAAATGTAAATACAAAAATTGCACCTGAAATAATCGGGCTAAACGCCGCAAACCAATACGAAATTGATACATTAATGATTAATCTTGACGGAACCGAAAACAAAAGCAGATTAGGTGCAAATGCAATACTTGGAGTTTCGCTCGCAATTGCGAAAGCTTGTTCTGTAGCTTACGAAATGCCTCTATATAAATATCTCGGCGGTCTAACAGCAAACACGTTACCTGTTCCAATGATGAATGTAATAAACGGTGGAGCTCACGCTGACAACAATATTGATTTTCAAGAATTTATGATTGCACCTGTTGGAGCTATCAACTTTCAAGAATCCATAAGAATGGGAGCAGAAGTTTTTCATTCATTGAAAAAAGTTTTGAACAAAAGAGGAATGGCGACTTCAGTCGGCGATGAAGGAGGATTTGCTCCCGATTTAGATTCGAACGAAGAAGGAATTCAAATAATCCTTGAAGCTATTTCTAATGCAGGTTATACAACTGATGAAATAAAAATTTGTTTAGATGTTGCCTCCTCTGAATTATACAAAGACGGAAGATATGTACTTGATGGAGAAGGTGGAAAATCATTCTCAAGAGAAGAAATGGTCGACTTTTTAGCCTCTTGGGTAAAAAAATATCCAATAATCTCAATTGAAGATGGCATGGCGGAAGAAGATTGGGAGGGATGGAAATTATTAACCGATAAAATCGGAGATAAGTGTCAACTCGTTGGAGATGACCTTTTCGTGACAAATACAGAAAGAATTAAAAAAGGTATTGAAATGTGTGTCGGAAACTCCGTTTTAATAAAAGTAAACCAAATCGGCACTTTATCTGAGACCTTAGCAGCAATTGAAATGGCTCATTCTGCAGGCTATAGTGCAGTTGTTTCACACCGTTCAGGTGAAACAGAAGATACCTTTATTGCGGATTTAGCCGTTGCTACAAACTGTGGCCAAATCAAAACAGGCTCAGCCTCACGTTCAGACAGAATTGCAAAATATAACCAACTAATCAGAATTGAGCAAGAATTGGGAAGTGCAGCAAAATACTTAGGACTTGCAGCTTTCCAAGGTCAAAAATCAGGAAGTAAATGCAAATGCGGTTGCAATAACTGTAATTGCGAATAGCAAATTTAATATTAGGCAAAAATCTCTCTCTTATTGTATAATAACCTTAATTAGTAAGTGAGGGATTTTTTATGTTTGATATTGGTGTTATAGGCTCAGGACCCGCCGGATATTCTGCTGCAATAAGAGCCGCTCAAAAAGGACTGAAAGTAGTAGTTTTCGAAAAAGATAAAGTTGGAGGAACTTGTTTAAACAAAGGCTGTATCCCCACCAAAACAATGATTAAAAACGCCGATACCATAACCGAAATACGCAACGCATTGAATTTTGGAATTGAAGTCGACATAAAAAATATCGACGAAGGAAAAATGAATGACAAAAAAAATATTTTGGTCGAAAAGATAAGAAAATCTCTAACTCAACTTATCAGCTCATACGGAATTGAAATAGTCGAAGGCGAAGCAATCATAAAAAGCAACAATGAAATTAGTGCTGCAGGGAATATTTATGAATGCAAAAATATAATTATCGCAACAGGCTCTAAGCCTAATATATTTAAATTTGAAGGTACCTATAAAAAAGACTTCATCTTAACTTCTGATGATATTTTAAAAATGAATAAATACCCAGATAACATTATGATTGTTGGTTCTGGGGCTATCGGCATAGAATGGACAAGGATTTTTTCACAACTCGGTAAAAAAGTAACATTAATCGAACTTGCCGAAAATCTTATTCCGCAAGCAGATATTGACGTTTCGGTCAGAATTGAACGTATTTTCAAAAAAAATAAAATTGAATATTGTAAATCAACCTCAATTAAAAATATTGACGAAAAAACTGTGACTCTCACAAACGATAAAATATATACCCCTGACGCAATTCTTTTAGCTACGGGCAGGTCAGCTAATTTGCCACAATCTGATATAGAAATAAAATATTCAAAATTTATCGATATTAACGGAAATTACCAAACCAACCACGAAAACATATATGCAATCGGCGATATAAACGGGCTTTCAATGCTAGCCCACAGTGCAATTTATCAGGCTATTTGTTTAGTTGATTACATTACAGAAAACAAACAAAATTCTTTCGACAAAAAACTTGTACCCGCAATAATATATGGTTACCCTGAAGTTGCTTGGATTGGAGAAAAAGAGCAAGATTTACAAGAAGGAACCTACAAAAAAGTTTCAGTTCCTATAGCCGCTCTTGGGAAAGCCAATACGGACGGCAAAACAGAAGGTTTTATAAAAATTCTAGCGACAGAAGAAAAAATCTTAGGTGCACACATCATTAGCGAAGAAGCCTCCGCAATGATTCAAGAGTTTGCTATTGCAATGGCTAATAATATGCCTCCAAAGGCGATTTCAAAAGCCATACATGGGCACCCGACCTACGCAGAAGGTATTTTTGAAGCAATAATGTCACTTTCAGGCGAAGCTATTCACCTCCGTAAGAATTAAACTATATAAAATACTAAACATTTTTACTTTTTTAAACTATAATAAAGACAATAACAGACATGAAGGATTGAAAAATTGGATATCAAAGAACTAATTACAAAAACAGCTACTGAACAACGCAATGCCCTTCTAAACAAAGAAGTTTCAGCAACTGAACTTACTCAAGCTGTGATTGACAGAGCTCAATCAATCGATGAAAAAATAGGTGCATACAACTCTCTTACAACAGATTTTGCACTTGAAACAGCAAAAAAAGTTGATGAAAAAATAGCTAATAACGAACAAATTCCAGCTCTTGCAGGTATTGCTCTTGCTCTTAAAGATAATATCAACCTCAAAGGCTACAAAACAACCGCTTCAAGCAAAATATTAGAAAACTTTGTATCACCTTACGATGCAACTGTTACAAAAAAATTAAAAGAAAATTTAATTCCGATTATCGGAAAAACAAATCTCGATGAATTCGCAATGGGTTCAAGTAACGAAAACTCTGCAACAAAACTTGTTCACAACCCTTGGGACTTAAACAAAGTCCCCGGCGGAAGCTCTGGTGGCTCAGCAGCAGCTGTTGCTTCAGGGCAAGCGACCCTTGCTCTCGGCTCTGACACTGGAGGAAGTATCAGACTTCCTGCAAGTTTTTGCGGTTTAGTTGGATTAAAACCCACATACGGACGTGTTTCAAGATACGGCTTAATCGCATTTGCTTCTTCTTTAGACCAAATTGGTCCATTCGCTCACAGCGTAGAAGATGCTGCTTTGCTTTTAAATGCCATTTCAGGTTATGATGAAAAAGATTCTACGTCTTTAAATCTTGAAGTTCCGGACTTTACTAAAACATTAAAAAACGGAATAAAAGGACTTAAAATAGGAGTCATAAAAGAATTGATAAGCGAAGGACTTTCTGACTCTGTATCAAAAGCGATTCAAGATTCTATTGAAAAATATAAATCTATGGGTGCTGAAATCGTTGAAATTTCACTTCCTTTAATCAAACACTCTATTGGGGTCTATTACATCATCGCAACAGCTGAAGCAAGCTCAAACCTTGCAAGATTTGATGGCGTAAAATACGGTCACCGCACAGCGAACCCGGAAACCCTCATTGAAATGTATAACAAAACAAGAGCGGAAGGCTTCGGTGCGGAAGTAAAAAGAAGAATAATGCTTGGCACTTATGCGTTGAGTTCTGGCTATTACGACGCTTACTATAAAAAAGCTCAACAATTACGTCGTTTGATTAAAAATGACTTCGACAAGGCTTTTGAAAAAGCAGATGTGCTTCTTTCACCGACTTGCCCATATACAGCTTTTGAAATAGGCTCTAAAGTTTCAGATCCTTTAAGCATGTATTTAACAGATATTGCGACTATTACAGCAAACCTAGCAGGAATCCCTGCAATGAATGTTCCATATGGACTTGATGAAGCAAATATGCCAATCGGTATTCAATTGTTGGCTCAAACTTTAGACGAAGCGAAATTGTTACAAACAGCTTATTCTCTTGAACAAGCAGTTAATTTTAATCAAAATAAACCTGAGTTAGTTAAAGCTTAATATGAAAATTTCAAAAAAATTATTTTTAAATTTATTTTTAATAGTTTTATTAGTCGCAACCGCTACCACTGCGTTTGCGGCTGATTATTCATTCAAGGCGATTGAATTATACAATCAAGGACTCTACTACTATCAAGCAAAATCCTATAACAGTGCTATTTATTCTTATAAAAAAGCTCTTGAAATTCAACCTGATTTTACAGATGCCTACTACAATCTAGGGATAACTTATGAAATAACTGGTCAATCAGAAAAAGCTATTCAAGCATATTCAGCGGTATTGAAAATAAACCCATACGACTATGATGCGGCACTTGAGTTGTCAAAAATATGCTATAAACGCGGGAATTACCAAACAGCTTTAAAATACGCAAATTTAATCCCACAAAGTTCTCAAAAATCAGCAGAAGCTTCAAAAATGAAAAACGATTGTAATTATGCAATAAAAATCCAAAAAGAACGAATGACCAGAATGAAATCGAATGTCGCTAATCCAAACAAGCGAGTGGTATTAGACAAATTCGCTTCCCCTACAGGAATTGCCGTCGATTCAAAAGGAAATGTTTATGTTGCCTGCTTCGCAGATAGTTCAATAATGAAAATCTCGCCCTCTAAAAAAACATCTCTGTTCGTTAAAAGCAAACTAATAAATGGTCCCATCGGTATGGCTATCGACCGTTTTGACAACTTATACATTGCGAACTATAACAACAATAACATAATTAAAGTCATTCCCAACGGGCGTGTATATATTTTCATGGAAAAAATCTACAAGCCATATTATTTACACATCAAAGACGACGTTTTATATATATCAGAGCAAAGCAGCAATGTAGTTATGAGATACCCTCTCAAGTAGACCTATTATTTAATGTTAAGCATTGTAACAATATATACTTTTTATGCATGAGGGATATATTTTTGGGTTTTATATAATTGTAAGGTTATATACAGGAGCTATTTATGACAAGTATCAATCGCGTTCAATCAGGTCAAACAGGTGATCTTGGAACAGAATACGATGTGCAATGGAATCGTTATAAAAAAAGAGCACGTTCAATGGGCTACACCGATTTTAAGAGTAGCTTGTTCTGCTCAGGTACTGACGGCAACTCAGTCCTTCAACGCATTGAAAATCATATCGAAGGTGACGACACTCTAGGTGACGGCAATAATGCAAATCTTGTAAGCTGGGATAAATATCTGCAAAGCGAAAGCAACAAAAATGATATTTTGTTCGAAAACAAAGACGACAGCTTATTCACAAACATAGATTTTACTAAAGGGCAATATGCAGTTTATGACGAACAAGGCTTTACTGAAAAATTAGGCATGAGCTGGGAAAACGGCAAACCTTACGATGTTTTTGAAGTAAATCAAAATAAAATTAATTTCTATGATTTCGTTTTCGGTGGCGTATCTGACGGAAAACAAACAGATGCAACTTTCAATCTTTCTGAATGCGACAACGCAAAATGGGGCTTGCAAAATTATACAATAAGAGAAGTTGACACAAGCTACTGGGGCAAAGTTGAAAACACTGACAACTATGAAAGCATTCTTTCTCACGACACTTTGAAAACTATTAAACAAGCGATGCCTCAATGGATGACAAGCGAAATCAAAACTCAATTGAGCAAATACGAAGAAGGCTCTACTGAATATTGGTCTAAATACTATGAACTAGCAATAAAACTTATGGACCAAGAAGGCATTTACTCAGGACAATATAAATAAGCCGACAACATAATAAAAAGAGGTATCATTGATACCTCTTTATTTATATGATTGAACTATTTTTCTTACAATAGAAAGAAGTTTTGAGGTAACTTCTTCAATATATTCTGATGTTGTTAATCCATTTACAACAACATCTGCGATTTGCATTGTAGGTCTAATATATATTTGAGCCGTTGCATTTACATCAGCAAACTGCATATCAGCAGCTTTTCCAACTTTTCCACGCATTTCAGCTCTTTTGTACCAACGTTCCTTTAGCATATCGAATGGCGTAAAAACATAGACCTTGATATCATGAACATCTATAAGACTTTTATCCAAGACATAAAGCCCTTCATTTAGTACAATTTGGGCAGGTTTTTTATAAATTGAATTTGGTCTGCTTTCACAAGTTACAAAATCATATTCAGGAGCATTTACACCGCAACCATTTTTCAAGCTAACAAGATGAGCTTTCATCAATTCAAGATTTATTGCATCCGGAGTGTCTAGACTAAAACCTTTTTCAAAAAGTTTTTCATAACTTCCTGCTTCTCTTAGCTCTTTTGCAGTATCAAAATAATAATCGTCACAACATACTGTTGTAAAAAGTTCTTCTTCTTTTTGTTCAACAAAAGCTTTTGCCGCATTATTAACAAGTGTCGTTTTACCTGAGGCAGATTCACCGGTAATGCCAATCAAATAAGTTGAGGATTTCTTATTTACAATAGTTTTTACTAATTTTAGTAGAAATTGTTCATTTATATTTAAAAAAAGAGGTTGTTTCTGAGCCTTATCTTCTGCGATAAGCTTTTTAACTGCCTCTACTATTTCAAAAATCATATTAATCTTATTTTTTTGTGATACCGTCTCATCTTCGGCACAATTAACTGTGTTTATCATCAGACCCTCATCTATAGCATTCCCATAAAATAATTATACCCGAAGCAAAATCTAATTTGGATATTTTTTTAAGAATAATACGTAATATTTAACAATCTGAAATATAATTATAAATGTCAAAATACGAATTAAAATTCAAATACGGAAGATTATTTTTTTTTAAGAGCTGCTTTAGATTATCTCTGGCAAACACAACATCAGAAAGCTTTGCAGGCTCAAAATCAGGTCGCCCGTCACCCGCAAAGATGATTGTTTATCCTTGCTCTTTAAGATGCATAACATATTTTTCTTTGGAAACACCGACCTCAGAATCAAAATATGAATCATCTTTTTGAGGAGGATAAAGTTTCAATCCTGTTTCCATAGAATAAGAAGAATTATTCGCTAACAAAGGAATATCAAACTGCTTATCTAGTCGCGATAAAACCCTATTTATGTAATAATCGGCACCAGCACTCACTATATGAAAACCCATTTGCTTTTTTGAGCACAAATTTAAAGTTTCGACAAAACCATCTTGAAACTCCATTGTATCAATAAGTTTAAGAAGCTCTTGCTCTTTAATATGTATCTTGGAAAAGACTCTGTGCAAAGACTCAACATGAGAGATTTTACCTTCCTTGTAATCGTCCCAAGGTTTCATATCTTTTTTTGTCAGGATTGTTTCAAAGGCATAAGAAAAAAAATCTTTCTTAGTTATAGTTCCGTCAAAATCAGAAACTAAAACATACTTATTGTTGATTTGCTTCGACATATTCTTTTAATTCCAACAGCTTTTCTTTTATTTCTACCATCAACTCTTTAACTATTTTCAAACAAAGAGGAATATTTTTCAATTTTTTTGAATGTAAAAAGGTTGTTTTATAATAATTTGAAAAGAAAATTTTCTTTAAGTATTTTACTTTTTCTGATATCTTTTCATCAATAAACTCACCGGAAACAAGCAAATCAGTAATTAGTTCATAAACAAAATCTTTGGCTTCCGGAATATTTTCAGAAGAAATAGCAAACTCCAATGAATTTAGCAAAGAGAGCAAATTTGTATAATAAGGAATTAGTGTTTTCTTTTTCTCAGGCAAGGACTTCTTAAAATAATCTATCGTTGTTTTATAGCCGGTTTCAATGAGCCAATCACGTTTTTCTTTAGGCAAATTAAAGTCAAGAAGCAATAAATCTTTCGCATCAATAACAACATAGTCATATTTATCTTTGTGATTATATGTCATCAGCACATTTTCTGTACAAAAATTCGTAAAAGTACTAAACACAGCATTGAAATAATCAAGCGGTTTTTTTATGTTTACGCACTCATGGCAACCTTCTAATCTAAATTCTAAAATTCTGTCATCTGTATTTTCAAGTTCTGCGTCAGTTTTCCACAAAGGCCAGCTTTTTACTAAATCACCGTCGATTAAAAAATGTTCGTTAAGTTGTGTAGGTTTCATCAAGCCGGGGAAAGAACAGGAGATTTTTACAGCTTCTGCGACTTCAAAATCAGGAGAATTTGAATTTGAAAAAACAATTGTCCTATTATTTTGCAAGTCACTCGTTAAAATATATAATTTTTTATCTAAATCACGAAAGGTGATCGGAGGATTTTGTCCTTTTTCGTATTTATCGCCATAGAATTTTTTTTCGAATAATTCACGCAACCAATTAACAAATACTTCACCTTTACTTAATGAAATATCTCCATTCAAATTAAGATTTATATCTCGAAATAAATTCAAATTGATAGTATAGCAAATTTCTTTCAATTCAGAAGGAGTATATCCAAGCAAATATAATGTAGCAAAAACTGAGCCGACAGAAGACCCGGCAATGGTATCAAATTTAATATTAAGTTCTTCCATAGCCTTGAATGCACCAGCATAAGCTATTCCTCTAACGGCACCTCCGCCTAATATCAAATTATAATTTAGCGATTTGTTCATTATATTGCCTCGAATCTAACTTTACCAATAATACTAAAAAATAGCCCTCTATGCAAATAAAGGACTATTTTTAACATTAATTGAATAACTTAATCTATTATTGGAATTTAGCTTTTTCTTCTTCAGAAACGCCCTTAATAGTCAAATTTACTCTGCCTTTATCATCAATTTTGACAACTTTGACAACAACTTCTTCACCGACATTCAAGTGACCTTCAATTGTATCAATTCTTTCTTGGCAAACTTGAGAAATATGAACCATACCGTCTTTTCCAGGAGCTAATTCAACAAAAGCACCAATCGGAATAATTCTTACAACTTTGCCTTTTAGAACCATACCTGCTTCAGGTTTGAACGTAAGGTCTTTAATCATTTGAATTGCAATATCTGCACCTTCGCCATCGTTTGAAGTGATAGTAACAACGCCTGAATCTTGAATATCGATTTCAGCACCAGATGCGTCAATGATACTACGAATAGTTTTTCCGCCAGGTCCGATAACCGTACCGATATCAGCAACAGGAACAGTCATAGTCATAATTCTAGGTGCGAATTGTGAAAGTTCAGCAGGTTCTGTGATAGCTTTTCTCATTTCACCTAAGATATGCAATCTACCATCTTTTGCTTGATACAAAGCATGTTTTAAAGTTTCATTAGGAATACCTTTTGCTTTCATATCCATTTGAAGAGCAGTGATACCTTCATCATTACCTGTAACTTTAAAGTCCATATCACCTAAAAAGTCTTCAATACCTTGGATATCAGTCAAGACAACAGGTTCATAGCCTTCTTCTTTAATCATACCCATAGCGACTCCGCCAATCATTGATTTAACAGGAACACCTGCATTCATCAAAGCCATTGAAGACCCGCAAGTTGAAGCCATTGAAGTTGAGCCGTTTGATTCAAGTACATCAGATGTAACTCTAATTGTATAGCCAAACTCTTCTTGAGATGGAAGTGCAGGAATATTAGCTCTTTCAGCCAAATTTCCGTGACCTACTTCACGACGCCCAGGGCCTCTTAACGGTTTTACTTCACCAACTGAAAAGCCTGGGAAGATGTATTTATGCATATATCTTTTTTCTGTTTGAGGGTCAACGCCATCAAGCTCTTGAGCCATTCCGGGACCAGCTAAAGTTGCAACTGACATAACTTGAGTTTGACCTCTTGTAAATACAGCTGAACCATGGGCTCTTGGCAAAACACCAACTTCACACCAGATTGGACGAACTTCTTCAGGTTTTCTACCGTCAGCTCTAACGTGTTCTTCCAAAATCATTTTACGCATTACTTTTTTCTCAGCAGCTTTGAATTCTTCTGCGACAAAGTCGATACCTGTTTCTTCAATCATAGTTTTGATTGCATGGTCATCTGACAAAGCTTCGATTTTTTCTTTAACAAGTTTTTTAGCTTCTTCAAGTTTAGTTTGTCTATAAGCTCTATCGAAGTTGTGATAAGCATCAACTATCATATCGTGAGCTGTTTCATTAATAATATTTTTAAGTTCAGTAGTATCATAAGGATTAACAAATTCTTGTTTTACAACGCCGCATTCTTGAGCGAATTGAACTTGTGCATCACATTGATTTCTTATTTCACATTGAGCGAACTCAACTGCAGCCATAATATCTTCTTCGGTAACGAATTTACATCCTGCTTCAACCATGATTACAGAATCATGAGTACCTGATACAACGATATCTAAATTTGATTTTTCAGCTTGTTGATGAGTAGGGTTAGCAATAAAGTTTCCGTTTTCATCACGAGCGACTCTAACAGCACCTATAGGTCCTTCAAAAGGAGCACCTGAAAGCATTAAAGCAAATGAAGCACCCAACATTGCCAATGTATCCGGTTGATTTTCTTGGTCATAGCTGAATAATTGTGCAACGATTTGGATATCATTTCTGTAACCTTTAGGGAATAAAGGTCTGATTGGTCTATCAATCAATCTATCAACAAGGATAGCTTTATCAGAAGATCTGCCTTCTGAACGGTTATACCCACCAGGGATTCTACCGATAGATGACATTCTTTCTTCGTAATCAATTAACAATGGGAAAAAGTCGATTCCGACTCTTGGTTCTTTACTAACTGTAGCGTGGACGAGGAGCATCGTATCTCCACATCTGACTGTGACAGATGCAGTAGCTTGTTTAGCATACTTTCCTGTTTCAACAGTCACGAGCTTTCCGCCTATAGTAAGCTCTTTTCTTTTGACATCAATCATTTGATTCTCTTTCTTTTTTTTCACTTCTAGTAACAAATCCATTATACAATAAAAAGATTTTTTAGATAGCCTATATTAGCAAACTTAAAAAGTTATTTTTTAATTAAAAAAAAGATATATTTCAAACTATAAAATTCATAATAAATATTCTTACATTTGTTGCCAGTTTTTTACTATTAAGCTAAAATAAATCCGTATGCAAGGCAAAGTTTTCAAAATACATTCTGATTTTTACTACGTAAATACTGGACGTGGTGTTTTTGAATGCAAAACCAGAGAAATTTTAAAAAAACAAAAAGCTGAGGTGGTAGTCGGTGACATCGTTGAGTTAGAGCAAGAAAATTTTGACTCAATGCAAGCTTTTATTCTTAAAATAGTTCCAAGAAAAAACTTTATAACACGCCCTAAAGCGGCTAATATTACGCAAGCTATTATCGTTTCGGCATTAAAAGAACCTACTCTTGATTTTGAACAACTTAACAGGTACATTGCACACTGCGAGTATCATTCAATAAAACCTGTTTTGTGCTTCAACAAAAATGATTTATTAAACGAAGATTCAACTATAAAAAAAATAAAATCCATCTATGAACCTCTAGGCTACACCATTATATTCACTTCCGCATTAGAAAAAATAGGGATAGCACCACTAAAAGAACTATTAAAAAATAATACTTCGATTTTTTGCGGCTCATCAGGCGTTGGCAAATCGTCCATTATCAACATAATTTCAGCAATAAACATAAAAACAAAAGAAGTTAGTGAAAAAACAGGACGTGGCGTCCATACGACAAGGCATTGCGAAATCATTCCAATAGACGAAACATCTTCCGTTGTTGACACTCCCGGATTTTCACATCTTAAATTCAACTTTCTGATGCCCTATGACGTACAAGATTTATTCAAAGAAATTAAAAAACACAGCAAAAATTGCAAATTCAGCAACTGCCTACATAAAACCGAAACCGATTGCAACGTAATTGCAGCCATCGGGGAAATAGATAAGTCCAGATATGATAGCTACATTAAGCTCGTTAATGAAGCGATGGAATTCAAAACTAAAATCACTTATAATAGTCAAAAAACTGAATCACGAACCAAAGAAAATAAAAACAAAATTATGACAAAAATTTCCGCTAAAAAGCGTAATACCGCTAGGAAAACAAACAACCAAAAAACTGACAAATACATTTTGGAGCAAAAAAATGACCTATAAAGAAGACTTTGACAATTTGAAAAATATTATAGAAAAACATCTCGACAAATATATTCCGGTAGATTATCCAAATGACATTTTCAACTCAATGAGATACTCTACTCTTGCAGGCGGCAAAAGGCTTCGCCCCGTCATCACACTTGAAGTGGCAAGAATGATTTCTGGCTCTTTTGAAAAAGCAATTCCGACAGCTTGTGCAATCGAAATGCTACACACTCAAAGTCTTATCCACGACGATTTACCCTGTATGGACAATGATGACTACAGAAGAGGCAGACTAACAAACCACAAAGTTTATGGCGACGCAACTGCAACTCTCGCAGGTGATGCCCTTCTAAGTTTTGCCCCTCAATTAATTTTACGAAAATCTAAAGATATACTTTCTGCTGAACAAATTTTAGCAGTCCTTGATGAGTTTTTCACTGCAGCAGGTGTATATGGAATCATAGGAGGTCAAGTCGTTGACATAGAATCTGAAAAGAAAAAAATCGATGAAAAAACTCTCGACTATATACACGAATACAAAACCGCTAAATTATTCACTCTTGCCTTTAAAGCAGGTGCAATTATTGCAGGTGCGGATAAAAAAATAATCGACGATATGGTCACGTTCTCACAACTTTTCGGGCACGCTTTTCAAATCTACGATGACATTTTGGACGAAATTGCTACACTTGAAGAACTCGGGAAAACCCCCGGGAAAGACAAAACTGCCGAAAAAAACACCTACACTTCAATGTTTGGGCTTGAAAAAGCTAAAGAACAAGTTTATACTCTATGCAATTCTGCTTGTGATATACTTAAAAAGAACAATTATTCTTCACCAATCCTGGAAGGAATTATTAATGACATAAAAGAAAGGATTTCTTAATGTTCCAATCAGCCAGTTTTCAAATATTATTCACAGGCATTACATCTGCTATGCTCGCTCAAATTATAAAATTTGTCGGGTATTTGATTACTCATCGAAAACTAAACTTTCAGCTTCTCGCTACAACAGGCGGTATGCCAAGCTCTCACAGTGCCGGCATGGTATCTTTAGCTACAATGGTCGGATTTTTATCCGGATTTAATTCGGTTGATTTTGCTGTAGCAACAGGGACTGCTCTTGTTGTTATGTACGATGCTGCAGGTTTGAGACGAAATGCAGGAAAAATGGCTGCCTCTTTAAACAAAATTATGGCTGACTATTATGCTCACCGTAAAACAGACCCCAACGAAAAGCTAAAAGAGCTTTTAGGGCATACTCCTTTCGAGGTTCTTATCGGTGCAATATTCGGCGTTGCAATGGCTGCCTTGTATTACACTTATTTATTTAACTTCAGTTAAAAAAATGGATAATTTTAAAGTTCTAAATAATATTGAAGATTCAATTCTCGTTATTTCAAATAATGGAAAAATTCTGTTTGAAAATATTGCAGCAAAAAAACAATTCGGCTCATTAAAAGATGTTGAAAAAATAAAAAAATATTTCAATATTAATATCTGTCTTTTAAATCCTGACAATTTAAAAAGTATCACTCCTTTAGATTTAGCTTTGGAATCTAAAGAAAATTTTTCTGCACATTTAACCTACCAGCAAGGTAAAGATGAATATTTGTATTTTAACGTATCCTCAGTTGCCAGAAAAAACTATAAAGTTCTAATTTTCAAGGATATTACCGCAATCACAAAATACAACCAACTAAACTTAAATTTGTCTTCTCTTAATCAAAAATATAAAATATTGGAAAAAGAAAATACTACATTTGTAAAGCTTAAAGAAAAAGCACAAGAACAAGCTCTAAAAATGGCAATTCTAAACAGAATTTCTATGATTATCAGAGAATCCAACGACATAAATACAATCATCAAATCAACATTAAGCGAAATTGAAGCACTACTTGGAGCATCTAAAACATATTATGCAAAAAAAAGCGGTAAGTCTTTCAAAATCGAAGCGATTATGCCAAAGAAACACTCGAAAATTATAAACAAAAAAATCGAATTTGATGAAAACACACTATCTGAACTAAAAACTAAAAAGCCCTCACTATCAGCTTGCATCAGAGAATACAAAGGAGCAAGAGAGATTCTGAGTCACAATACGAAAAGAATAATTATACCTATTCACTATAAAACTAAACCTCTAGGCGTAATAATAGCGTTGACAACTCAAAAAGATATTTCCCAAGATACGATAGATATTCTCGAATCTATCGCCACGCAACTTGCTACATCTATAATGCAGGCATCTTTATTCGATCAAATCAAAAGAAAAAATTCTAAGCTCCAAAAAACACTTTCCGAACTAAAAGAAACACAAGTTCAATTAATCAATTCTGAAAAAATGGCGTCACTCGGTCAACTCGTAGCCGGCGTCGCCCACGAAATAAATACACCATTAGGTTCCATTAATTCAAATAGCGATATGGCAAAAAGAATACTCTCAGCAGATAACTTTGACAAAAAGAAAACAGATTTATTGAAAAATCTCAACTCTATTGACCATGAAGCAATAAAAAGAATCAGCAATATCGTAAAATCCTTGAAAAAGTTTGTCAGACTTGATGAAGCAGACCTTCAAGAAGCCAATATCAACCAAGAACTGGATTTGACTCTACAACTTTTGACTCATGAAACCAAAAATAAAGTTGATATAATAAAAAATTATGGTCCAATACCAAAGATAAATTGCTATGTTAATATGTTGAACCAAGTATTTATGAACCTGATTGTAAACGCTTGCCAAAGCATAACCGAAAAAAAAGTCAAAGGCACAATCACAATAACAACAAGCTTTGACAATGGTAATCTCAAAGTATCATTCAAAGATACAGGAACAGGCATCAGCAAAAAAGCACAAGCTAAAATATTTTCAACAGGTTTCACAACAAAAAGAAAAGGTATAGGTACGGGTTTAGGACTCGCCATTTCAGAAAAAATTATCCAAAAGCACAAAGGCTCAATATCTTTCAACTCTAAAGAAGGAGAGGGCAGCGAGTTTATCATAGTTATTCCGGAAGGAAAATAAAAACTATGTTTATAATATAATTATTACACGAGGTATATTATGGCAATAAAAGCACAAAAAGGAACTAAAGATATTTTGCCAAGCGAAATCGCTACTTGGCAAAAAATTGAAAACGCAGCATTTGAAGTATTTACTCAAGCAAATTGCAAAGAAATTAGGACTCCTATATTTGAAGCAACCGAACTTTTTGAAAGAGGAGTAGGCGACACAACCGATATCGTAAACAAAGAAATGTACACCTTTGAAAAAAGTGCACGCTCTTTGACATTACGTCCTGAAAACACTGCCGGCGTTGTGAGAGCATATCTGGAACACAGCATGACAAGAGAAAGTGCTCCTATTAAACTTTGGTATAAAGGTCCGATGTTCAGATATGAACGCCCTCAAGCAGGACGCCAAAGACAATTCCACCAAATAGGTATGGAAATGTTCGGAATTCAAGACGCTTCTGCTGATGCTGAATCTATTAGCTTGGCTACAAAATTTTTAAACAAGTTGGGACTCAACGACCTCACTGTCGAGATTAACTCATTGGGTTGCAACAAATGTAGAGCCGAATACAAAGAAAAACTTATAAATTCAATGGCTCCATACATAGAAGAAATGTGCGAAGATTGCAAATCCAGATATGAAAAAAATCCACTTAGAATTTTAGACTGCAAAAATGAACATTGTATAAGTTTAATGACTGAAAACAAGCTTCAAGAACAAGTTTCTAAAATAAATCTTTGTGATGAATGTTCAACTCACTATGAAGAATTAAAAAAACATTTGAATGCTTTAAAAATAAAATACGTCGAAAACAGCTTCCTAGTTAGAGGATTAGACTATTATACAAAAACCGTTTTTGAAATAAAATCAAACAACCTCGGTTCACAAAACGCCGTTTGTGGGGGCGGTCGTTATGACGGTTTAGTTGAAACCCTCGGAGGTCCGCACACTCCTGCTGTTGGTTGGGCTATGGGAGTTGAGAGATTAAATGCTTTAATAGAACAAGTTGAACCTCAAAAAATAGACTATTTCGTAGTTTCAACGGATATAACAGAAGCCTTAAAACTGACAAATGAGCTCCGTAACAACAATTATTCAGCAGATTTTGACTACTCTAAACGCAAATTCGCAAAACAGCTTGAAAAAGCCTCAAAAATTGCAAACAACGCGATTATTTTAGGTGAAGATGAAATTACAAATAATACATTAACAATTAAAGACTTATCAACAGGCGAACAAAATAAAATATCAAAATCAGAACTTTTTTAAATAAAAAACATTAAAAAACAACAAAAGCGGGAAATTAATTTCTCGCTTTTATTGTTTGAACAGTTAGATTATTAAATAATAAATATAGCTGAATTTTTCATCTTTTCTATTTAACTTGCATAATATCCATGTAGTTTTTAACTGCACCTTTATCCCAGCTAACATCTAAGCCTAAGGCATTCAAGTCCATTCTTGTTCTATCTTCAGGGTTCAAGAACATTTCAGTAGCCATAGCTTCCTTTAACTTTTCAGCATCACGATCTCGGACTTCTTCTTTTTTATCACCTGCAGTACACATATATTCGTAATCTTTTACCGTAATTGAATTTGCAGTATCAGGATTTGTAAGTCTTCCATTTTCATCAAATTCAGCAGGATATGCTTTTCTTGAGATATTTCCACTTGCTTTCATACCGCCTACTTCGGTAAGAATGTCGTGAGAACCGTTATACATACCTTTCAAGTCACTTATACCAAATGGTTCAAAATCGCTTGCAGTAGTATTAGTAGTTGTCATATTCATTAATTGCAAACCACCCGCTGACATTCTGTTTCTTGTCCACAAAATACGAGCCTCAGGGTGTTTCTTTTGTTCAGCTTCTATTAAATTTTTAACATCTGTATCATAAGGAGTACCTTCCGCACCACCAGAGATAATCATAACCGGTACGTCTAATTTTTCACCTTTACCCATTTTGTTTACAGAGGAAATTGTATCTAACAACTTGCTATATGCTACAACGCAAGTATCAAAACCTTTTTGGCTATCCATTCTTGATGCCATAGTAAACATCGGCGTATTTTCATTTATATCATCAATATTGAATGTACCAAAGAAATTAGGAGCACCAGCCAACAATGGAGATGGTTTATCATTATTTTGGGCAGCATCTTTTAATAACGCAATAAACATTTTTTTGTTGTGTACTTTGTCTTCAGCGAATTTAGCAGGATCAATTTTTGAAACATCATCACTAACATCATTTAAATATGGACGGATTTTTGTATCAACATCAGGACCTAAAAGCTCAGCAAGTTTTGCATTTATTCCATGTATGTTTCCTTTTTTAGTTTTGTCATTAGGGACACCATAAAGGACTTCTCTTGTTGATGCTTCAGGAGCTTTGTCTACACCATTTGGGAATGAAACAAGTCCCTTATTTGATTGTCTTAATTTTAATAAAGTGGTTAAATCTTTACCAGCTAAATTCTTCTCAGAAATTTCATCGGTATAACCTTCAGAAACCGCACCAATTTTTGACGCCAAAGCAACACTGAGAGCAGCTGGGTTCATAAAGTTAGAAGTAAAACCAAGTCTTTGGTTTGGAGTGCCAAATATTTCTTTTCCGTCAAGGTCTTTTTCTTCAATAAACGCATTGTTTACAATATCTGCTGCATAGCCACCATAGATAGTGTTATAATATGATTTTATGGTTTTGGAATCCCAAACTCTGCCTTGATATCCTTCTCCGATATTGTGAATAGGAACTGCAGTATTATCAGCCATTTTTCTCAAATATTCAGCCGTATCTTTTGAGCGGGCACCGTCATCTTCTTCAGCAATTGAAACTAATCTCATTTTGGCAATCAAACCACCTGATTGCCAAGCTTCATGAGCAACCATTTTGTTCGGAGCATCTATAGACGTGCCATCGGCATGTTTCATTTTACCTTCTTTTGCAACTGCCAAAGCTTCATATACAAGATTGTCAAATTGTCCCATACGAACTTTTTCAGGATTACCTTTCAAGTCAGCATAAACCGTAGCATTTTTACCTGTACCGCCAATTAGTTCATTATCTTTATAGTCAAAATTCTTATCATCATTTAAGAACAAATATTTTTGACCATCAACGACACCTTCAAATGCTCTAAAATTTGCACCATCTGACATTTTGCCTGAATATACCAAATCGAGTTTTATTTCAGGATAATATTTTTTGCCATTGTCATCAGTTTTAGTATAACATTTTGAACGATAAGAATAACTACCATCTTCATTTTTAGTAAGAGTTCTTCCAACTTTGTCGCCATCTTTAAATGCAGCATCAAACAATGGAGCTACTGCATAAGTATCTACACCTTGTTTTGTATAAGCTTGAGGAGCTTGTTCTGCAATATCTTTTTGTCCACCGGCATTATTAAACTGGGTTTCATAGCTTACAGACCACAATCTTGCATCTTTTTTATCAATAGGAGTCATTTGAGATTCGCCATTGACAGCACGGCTTATTTCAGCCTTCATTTTTTCGATAGTTTCAGGTTTTAATTCTTTTTTAGAATCCAATCCTTTAACCCACAAATCACCCCAAACAGGTTCTTCTTCTGTTGTAATTTTTCTACCGTTATCAGTCTTCATTTTATTTCCTAAAATATGAAAGCCTTCCATCGCTGTAATTATTAACCCTGATTTCACAACCGAATTTTTTATAACGCTTGTTTCTTCAGACAACTTCGTTATTTGTGCTGATAAGCCCTTTATTGCACTTGAATCAGCAATGTTTCCTGACATTTTTGTTCCGATATCAGAAACACTGTCTGCAATTTTTGAAACCATTTCATCTTTTACACCATTAATAGCTTTCATTGCAGCTTTTTGATTAAAGACAAGAGCTACCGGAGTTGCTATCAATGCTGCAACGCCACTATATTTCAAAACATTATCCAAAACACCTGAAGATTTTTTTTCTTCTGCTTTAGAAGATGTAAATATGTCTTTTTGAGGCGTCTTATCAACAGCATTTTGATTAATTGTTGAAACCGCAACCGGTAATTGACTCACAACAGGTTGTGCAGGATTGTTTGTTATACTAGCTTGTGGTTTTGCAATCAATGCATCCAAATCGATACTCATAATAACTCCTTATAAATACAATAAATAAACAGAAATAATAGGTTTGGCGAGCTCCTCAAACTCTTGAGAGCGTATTTCACCATCAGATATTCAAAAAAGCATAAAAAAATTATTTGTTAGTCTCTCTAAAAAATATTCTTTTATAACTCCCCGATTTCTTTATTATAGTTAAATTATGCACAAATAAAAGTTTTTTTTACAAAAATTTACAATACACTATTTAAGATAGTTTTAACAGGTTCAGCCTTGTTTAATATATAAAAATGCATACCTTTTACACCAAAATTGACCAAATCCATAACTTGCTCTGAGGCAAATTCAATACCTATTTGCCTTATTTCTGCTGCGTTATCTTGATTAGAATTTAATTTTTCTAACAATAAATTAGGAACATGCACTTTACACATTTCAACCATTCTATTCAATTGTTTTACATTCGTAATCGGTAGAATACCCGGAATAACAGGAATATTAATACCTTTTTTACGTATTTTATCAACATATTTGTAGAAATACACATTATCAAAAAACAACTGTGTAAAAATAGCAGACGCACCCTCATCAACCTTCTTTTTCAAATAATCAATATCACTATCCAAAGAAACAGACTGTGGATGTCCTTCCGGATAACCGGCAACTGCAATGTTCAAATTAGTTCTTGAGGAGATAAATTTCACCAAATCTTCCGCATGCTCAAAATCAGAAAAAACGCACTCTTCATCTTGAGGCAAATCACCTCTTAGAGCCAAAACATTTTTTATATCATCAGCTTCAATTTTTGAAATATAATCCAGTACGAATTTTTTATCTGCATTAACACACGTAAAATGAGGCATGACCTCTAAGTTTAAAGTATCTTTAATTTTCAATGCAAGCTCCATTGAATTCGACTTAGTCGAGCCACCTGCTCCATATGTCACAGAAATAAGACTCGGATTATATTCTTTTAATTCAGTCAATTCGTTCATTAAATATTGACTTTTTTCGGCAAAATCAATCTTGGGAGGGAAAACCTCAAATGAAATCGCTGGTTTTTCGTTTCCGTAGGAGTATATTTCTTGCAAATTCATACTTTATCCTTATTTGTTTATAGAAAAATAAACATCCTTGAGTCGTTTTTTACTTACATGCGTATATAATTGAGTTGTAGAAACGTCAGAATGTCCCAAAAGCTCTTGAACTACCCTTAAATCAGCACCATTTTCCAACAAATGTGTGGCAAAAGAATGTCTGAGAGTATGTGGCGAAATATGTTTGTCTATTGAGTTTCCCAACTTTTGTATTATAACATACACATCCTGCCTAGTGATTTTTTTACCTTTTTGGTTAATAAAAAGATAATTAGATGTTGTTTTATTTTTTAAAAGATACAATTCTCTTTCTTTTAAATATTTATTTACGGCAATCTGAGCACGGTGTCCGATAGGAACAATTCTTTCCTTTGAACCTTTCCCAACGCAGCGGACAAAATCAGAACGCAAATCAATATTAGGCAGCTTAATATTAACAAGCTCTGAAACCCTCAATCCGGCGGCGTACAGCAGCTCAAAAATAGCTCTTTCGAACACATCTAAATGCTTATTTAGTATAGAATCAATTTCTTTTATTGTTAAAACTTTCGGTAATTTTTTTTGTAATTTTGGTTGTTCTATGCTTAAGGTAGGATCCCTCTTGACATATTCATTTATTGATAACCACGAAAACCAACCTCGCAATGAAGCTATTTTTCTAGAAACGCTTGTGGGCGAATAATTTTTATCTCTTAACTTTTTTAAATATAAATTAATCGAACTGCGTTCAATATCCTCAAAGCATTGAATATCTATGGAATTTACAAACTCAATAAAATAAGATAAATCACGACGGTACGCCTCAATCGTATTTTGAGCCAAACCTCGTTCTATCTCCAAATATTCAAGATATTGAGCTATGTAGTGAATAAACATAGCTCAATTTTATCATTTTGATTATATATTACAAGTTTTTCATAACCGATTTTTCAAGAGAATCAGCTTTTGCAAACAACGCATCCAAAGATGATGTGTCTTCTTGAACATCAGGGAACTGTGTAGGTTCTGTAGATGGGACATATACTCTTTGACCTGATATAGATTGTTTTGATTGAGATTTATCATCTTCTTTTTTTATTTTTTTTGCATCAATTGCATCTTGAGATAGATTTTGTGCACCTTGTGGTTGCACAGGTGAATTATTTTGTTTTTGAGCTGGCGTTGGTGCATTATTTATTGATGTATTTTGAGCATTAGCTTGCTTATTTGTCATCATATCTAAATAATTTGTAGAACCGTCTTTTGAAGCATTTGCGGGGGTTGTGTCTATTGTAGACTTACCTTGTTTTTCAGCCTTCTTTTTTGCTTCTTCATTTTTTACTTCTGTAGGAGTACCAAAAAGTCTATGACAAAGTTTCATTACAGGCTTCATTAACATAGGAGATATAGCAAACATCATCACAATAAATCTTAATGTACCACCACCGATACCTCTTAATTTATTGGCAAAATTACCTTTTAAAGGATTTTTTTCGAGTCCTACAGCCAAAACGGATGCCGTTTTTCGAACTAACTTTTGTAAAATATTTCCATCTTTTTTAGCTGCTTTTAATGCAGATTTATAAGCTTGTTTTGCTTCAGGTGTTGCCGCTGATAAAGCATCTTTTGCTGCTTTTGCTAATGATTCTATATTTTGAGGTTTTATTCCCCAATTTTTTAAACTTGCAGCCTTATACATCAACCCACCTGCAAGGGGTAACATCATATAAGACCCCATATCTGATACAGCCTCATCAGCAAAAGTAGAAACTCTTTCACCTTTTGGTGCATCTTGAGTTTTATTCATTACACCGTTATAGATGTATAGCCCCATCAAATAGCCCATTGCGGTCTTACTGGCAACCCCATTAGACATTGCTTCAATTCCACGAAGAGAAATTTGTTGCAATTTTTGCCCTGCTTTTGTTGTCGCAGTATCACCATTTAATATTGCATACTTTTTAATAGCTTCGGCAAGATTTACCTTTTGCCCCGCCATAAATCCACCTTCGGTTTGTTGGATAATTTTAGCAAATTCACTGTTTTCCCCGAAAGCTTCTAAGAATTTGTTTACATCTTTTATTTTTCCGTCTTTTCCACGGAAACTTTTTGTAATTTCTGAATATATTTTTTCAAAATTGTCAAACTTGCTGGAATCATCAGCCGCAATTTTTCTAACAGCATCGACCAAATCATCGACATTATCAGATTTTGTTAATTTTTTTAAAGTGGAAGAAAGAATTTCTGTTTTACCATCATTACTTTTTAAGACTTCTTCAATTACCGATTTTCCGTCCTTTGTAAGACCTTTTTCAGTCAAGCCTCTCAAAGCTTCAAATATTTTAGATTTATCAGCTTTTTTTAAAGGTGAAGATTTAATATCGGACAATAATTTTTCAACCGCAGTCGCATCAACTTTTCCCTTTGTTAGTTTTTGCAAAGCTGAATAAACATCTTGTTCTTTGAGCATAGCTCTCAATGTATCTGTAGCAGTATCTAGGACTTCGCCCTTGGTACCTCTCAAAGTTTGCTTAACTAATTGCAACTTAGGAGTTACAAGATTTTTTTTATCTTTTAAAAATTTTGTCAAACTACTATTTTCAAAAAAGTTTTTTATACCTTTGACCGCACGATTATTGTCAGCAAAGTTTTTAAAGCCTTCACCTATTGATTTTGCAACTTTATTATTTGCCAAAAAATCGTCAATTTTGTTTGTTAATTTAAAGAAATTGCCGTTTTTTATGGCTTTATTCAATACGCCACTAAGTCCAAATACAACGCCAAGAGCCCCAAGAATTGAAATTATAGCTTTTTTAGGATTTTTTGTATCTACCCCAAAGCTGCTGAGCATAGAACCAACAAATGAATCTTGAGCCGTCTCTTTTACTGCAGTGCCAGCTTTTTGAATACTTGCTTGCGTTTGCGGAGACAATTGATTCAAATCATATCCCTGCATATTGACAGGATAATTATATTGTTGATTATTGGAATAATTTACGGACATAAATAACCTCTAATAATACCTAATATAATAAAAACACGGCGAAAGGTTTTATTGTCTTATTCTTAGTATTAATATAAAGTTTGTTAACAAAAAACAAAGACAACAAAAAAGACGGTCAAGCATTCCGTCTTTTTCGTATTTATAAATCTGGTTTAGCAAGGGTGACTATTTATTAGCCGTTAGCGAAGATTTTGTAAGTTGTTTCGATGTTTTTATCAATAACCTTTTTAACTGAATCAACTTCTGTTTCTATCGCTTTGTGTTGAGTTTCTACTTGTTTCAATTCAAGGTCAAGCATTTTATCTTGAGTTTGAAGTTTCAAAGTAGCTGCTTCGTATTGAGTTTCTGCAAGATTGTCATCAGCTGTGTACAAATTATCTTGGATGACATCTGAACCTTGCCAAGAGAAACTATCATAGCTATCAGTTTTATTGTTGTATTGATTCAAATACAAACCGCCGCCTCTAAGAGCATTTTGGAATACGTACGGATTTGAAATATCTGAACATACATTGATTTCGTAACGATCTTCGGCTCTTGATGTATCAGCTACAGTTGATTCTGTACCATCAGAATTTTTAACTGTTTTTGTAGGATAAGCGTATGATTTTGTTGATCCGTCTGCTTGAGCAACAGATACGCTTGAAAATCCTGCCGGTAAGCTATTGGCATCAGGAACTACCATTCTGCCTTGGTTGTCAGTTACGATGTAAGATGCACCGAGACCTGATTTGCCGATTGCTGTTAAGCCGTTGTAGCTTAATACTTCTGTTAATGTTTCATTTTCGTTACCGTTTACATCAAAGACATACATCATTTGTTTGTTTGAAATCTTTTGAGTGTAATCAGTAGCTAATTGTTCTGCTTGCATTGACAACACAATTTTTCTTTGAGAAATTGTTTGAGCTCTGTATTCCAAGTCGCTCTTTCTTGCTGTCAATAAAAGTAATCTTGCTTGAGATGATGCTAAACCCATAATTTAAAACCTTTATTATTTAACCACACTTATATAAAAACAATTTTTATATACTAATTGCATAAAGGATATATATCGTTACAATAGTTCACATTTATGCTTAGACGAGTAGTGATAAGCCTTTCACACCTTTTTATTATATTTTCACATACCCTTTTGAAAGCTTTTAACTTTCCCTTACTCTATTTTTATCGGTAAATTTAATGATTTCTTAAGCTAAAAACATTGTTTATTAAGCTTTTGTTACAATACGAAATGAAAAAATCACGAAATAAAAGCTATTTGTGAAAACAAATAGCTTTTATTCTTATTATACCGTTTCTTACTTTTCTTTTTTATATGTATTAATATTAACGATTTTGTTCAAATCTTCAGGCAAATAGAATTCGCAAGTGTTCCATAATAATGTTTCTGTAGGTTCTGACAATTCATCAGTCACAACAGCCCTGTTACAAAATCCTTTTAGCATATTTGTCGTTCCATCTATCTTTGGTGAAAAATAAGCACAGGTTTGACATATCTTAATTCTAAAACCATGTTGGAAAAGTTTATCCGTAATATCTTTTATTGCATCACACATTCTTATATGAGAATCCGTTACATACCTTTTCTTTTTATATTTAAATATTACCTTTACCAACCCATCTTCTGAAATTAAATCTAAAAAGCAATTAATATTGTTTTTTCCATCAGTAACAATAACAGGCAAAGTAGCCTTTTCAACATTTATATATTCTTTTTTTGCAAGTAATTTTTTAAAAAACTTATATATAGGCGATTGCAAAACAAATCTATCAAAAATCGAATAAAACGGATAAGCAAACAAATATCTAAATTGAGCATGTTCTTGTTTTTCAATAGCGATAGAAGCAATAAATGCACCTATAAGCAATGCGGCAAATGTTGCAACCAACGGAAAATCAAATATAAAATAATAATTATAAGAGAAAACAGCTATACCAATCAACAGCATTAATAATAACAATACATTTGGCGTAAACATATTCAATATAAATTCTGAAAATTTCCAATTACGAGAAAACATCATCTTAAAGCAATGCTTAAACAACGAAAATCTATAAGATACACTTGGACTCTCCGAATTGTAAGACGCAATATCTACCCAAGTTTTAACTTCAGGAGAATATATTGGCACGAAATTGTTTCGAGTCAACAAAACAGTATATTTAAGCTCGCTGTTTACGTCCTTAAAATCGACACACCTTATTTTTTCTATAACTTCTTGTTTAATAGCCACAACATCAGAATCAATTCTGGCAGCCAATCGCAAAACAGAGCGACCCGTCTTAATAATATTATTTGAATATCTATTTATTCTATCAATCATTCTTTCATAAAAAGAAGGTTTTTCACCAAGAACAATCTCTGTTGAGCCGACAACTATGTCAGATTTAAACAAAGAAGCATTAACAGAGGTTAAAAAATTCTCATCAACCACCCTGTTTGCGTTCAAAAAAGCAAAGGCATTAACATTTTGAAAAGAAATCAAACGTTCTAAAAGCCAAGAAATAGCCTCATCTTTTCCCATCGGAGCACCGTCTGATAAACGCCAAACTTTTGCACCACCGATAAACTCTAACTTATTCGCAGAATCATCGGTACAATTATCAAGAATAATATGAATTTGATAATTATTTTTGGGATAAGTTTGTTTATTTAGCATCTCAAGCATCGGAACAACAGTTTTTTCGTCATTTTGAGCATAAATAATAACTACAATATTATTATTGTATGCGGTTGTAGAAAATTTTTGTTGAGATTGAAGAGCATGCTTTTTAGTACTAGCAAAAACGACTATAGCATAATAAAGCGAAAACGCCATTACGTATAGGAAAATAAGTATTAAAGAATTTATTAATAAGTCAATCATAATTACCTCAATAACAATTTTAGATAAAACAAAAGAAAAAATCCATAGAAAAATAACTAAAATACGATATGAAATCAATAATTTGTAAATTTTTATTAATATTTTGACTAAAAGTGTAAACTTTTTCCTTCAGGTGAATTATTATAAGTGTAACAAATCCCCAAATCTCCTCCCAAGATTATTAAGTATTAGCTGCTATGCAGCTATTTTTTTTTGAAAAGAGAAGAAACCACTTGCGAAGTAAGATTTTTGTAATAGAATAATACTTGAATGCGCTTGTAGCTCAGCTGGATAGAGTGTTTGGCTACGAACCAAAAGGTCGGGGGTTCGAATCCCTCCAGGCGCGCCATTTAAGACTCCTTTGTGGAGTCTTTTTATATGTTTAAAACTAATTCAAATCCCAAAAATCAAACAATACTTGAAAGATTACACAAAGAGCTTTTGCTGTTTTTTCAACGACTGTCAAGGTAACTAAATAAGCAACTATACGTATATTTTTGATTTTGATGAACTTTTGTTGAGAGCACTAAAGAAATAAAAGATTGTCTAAATACAAACAAAGAAATGTTAAACATAATAATTTCAATTATTTTTAATTCGAAATATAATGTTTGTATGCAATGCAAAAGTTTAAAACCAATAGTTAACAAGGAATCCCGTTACTTAATTCTTGGCTCAATGCCGGGAATACGCTCATTGCAACAACAAGAATACTATGCTCATCCTCAAAACAGATTTTGGAAGATTATGGGTAGGATATGCAACACTCAAGAACTTGAAAATAATGATTACAAGACAAAAACTAACACCTTGTTAAAAAACGAGATTGCCCTATGGGACGTAATTCATAGTTGCGAAAGGGAGGGAAGCCTTGACACATCAATAGAAAACGAGCAACCTAATCAATTAAAAAAACTTCTTAATAATTATAAAAATATAAAATACATTCTTTGCAACGGAAGTAAAGCTTACACAAGTTTCAAAAAACATTTTAACGATTTAGAAAATTATGAATTATACAAACTACCCTCAACCAGTCCGGCAAATGCAAATTGGAATTTAGAGCAATTATATGCAGTGTGGAGTGAAAAATTTTTTCACTGACAAAAATATCAAAGAGCATAAAATATATAAATAAAGCCCCAAAAAGGAGCTTTTAATTTATAACCTAACCTTTTTCTATAACACTTGTTAAAAGGTCACCGTAGCTGTTGAAACCGCCATTTGATTCTTCAATACTGTATGAAATTTCCGGGTCATCAATCTTTGCTTGTTTTGCAACTTTTTGAGCTTCCTCCAAGTCGCTGTATTCTCCTAATAAGTCGGGGGAAAAAGATGACGGTTTATCAACATATACAAGATACATAAAATTCTCCTTAATTGTAAATCTGCAAGTATTATAATACAAAATTTCCGCGTGGTATAATTATTAACAAGAGGAAATTATGAATAAAGATTATGAATACGCAATAGATGTTGAAAATGCAACCGTTTTGCTTGGTGGAAACGAGATATTGCACAACATATCATGGCAGGTTAAAAAAGGTGCAAGATATTTTATTTTAGGTGCAAATGGTGCAGGTAAAACAACCCTTGTAAGAACAATTTTGGGCTACATATGGCCTTTGTATGGTGCTAAAGTTGAAGTGTTAGGAAAACGTTACGGAAAAACAAACCTCAATACACTTCGCAAATCTATAGCGTGGGTTAGTCCGTTTTTACAAAAGAAAATGCCAGAATATTCAAGCGGTTTAGATATGGTACTATCAGGTCCTGAAGGCTTTTTAGGATTTTCAGGGAATGCTTCTTCTGAAGAAACGCAAAAGGCAAGAACACTTCTTAAAGAATTAAGAGGAGAGCACCTTGGGGACAAAAATATAAACGACATGTCCTCAGGCGAACAGATGAAAATTTTAATAGCAAGAGCCCTATTAACAGAGCCTGAATTGGTGATTTTGGATGAACCAACTGTTTATCTTGATATTGCGGAAAGAGAATATTTTCTAAACGCAGTAAATAAATTATCAGAGACTCACCCTGATTTAACAATGATTTTCATATCACAAAGAATCGAAGACATACTGCCAATTTTTACATTGGGAATGATTATGAAATCAGGTAAAATTGAAGCTTGCGGAAAGAAACAAGATGTTCTTACCGAACAAAATATAGAAAAGACCTTCGGGATTAAAACGAAATTGATTAAGGCAAATTCAGGAAGACTTTGGACGATTATTGATTAATAATCGGGTGTTTGATAAGCTCTTGAATCCACTTTTCTTTAGCTTCATCACTCAACATTAATTGACAACTTTCAGGCAACATATTCAACGCCCCGTTGGCAAAACAACTTTTTATATAATCATCTTCCCTATCGTCAAAAGCTTCAAAACCTAACTTGTAATAAAAAGGAATTGGATTTTCATCACTTCGATAAGGAGCCAAGGTTTTGGCGTATCCTTTTTCTGCCTCAAGCCATAGCGGATTAGCACAGCCTTTCTTGTTACTGATAGAAAAAGCGGCTTTAACAAGGGCACTTCCAATGCCTAAATATTTATCCCCCATAAGTGAACGTAAATGCCTTATTTCTGAAGTCAGAGCTTTTTCATCAATATAATCTTCAATATCCATAGTATCTGCAGGAATATATATATCTAAGAAACCAGCCTCTTTTCCTTTTACGGTCATTTTAATTTGAGTATAATCACCGATTTCATCATATTTCAAAAGAGCTTTTTGCTTTTTACCGGTAGATTTTTCAATAACTTGGGTTTCTCCTAGTTTTTTCAATGAACCAAAAGCTATGGGCATATAATTTGCTTTTATAAAAGAAGAATTGGGCATATTCTTTTCAAAAGTTAAGACATCTTCACAATTTAGTGCATTATTTGTATGATTTTTCACACCAATTTGATGATTTGATAGCAAATTATTTTTATTAAGAGGTTTTATATTCACGTAAAGTACCAATATTATTACATGAAATATAAACACCCAAACATATAATTAATTGCTTGACATGACGATAAAAAAAGAATTACAATTAATAGACTAACTTGAGGGAATCAGGGTGAAATTCCTTGGCTGGTCCGCAACCGTAAAGTCGGAATACTCAACTTAGTATTGATGTTACACCTCGGCACAGGAGATAGATTATGACGAAACAAATAACCTAGACTATTAATTTTACACCATTTTTATCTGCACGATATAATTATAGGTGCGTGTATTGCGACGAAACAGCAAACTTTTTGTACTCACTACCACTAAACTTTCAGAGGGGAAATATGGAAAAAATACTTAAAAGAGACGGCAATGTCGTAGAATTCAACTCCGACAAAATCACTAATGCTATTGTCAGAGCGGGGCTTGCTACAAAAGAATTTGATAAAAAAACAGCTAAAACACTTACTGAAAAAGTTATATCTTTGGTTTCTAAACTTGTAAAAGAAAGACAAGAAGAACACAATATTTCATCTGTTGAAGAAGTTCAAGATGTTGTAGAATACGTTTTGTTTTCTTCTAACTATAAAAAAACAGCCAAATCATATGCTGTTTATCGTGAACAACACGCAAAAATCAGAGATTTTGCAGAAAATGCACAAGTTGATATGATTGACGATTATTTGTCATTAATTGATTGGAAAGTCAATGAAAATTCTAACATGGGTTACTCAATCCAAGGTTTGAACAACTACATCGCTTCAAACATAAGTAAAAGCTACTGGTTAAACAAAATATATCCTGACGCAATCAAAGAAGCTCATTCGCAAGGTGACATACATATCCACGACTTAAATATATTAGCTTCATATTGCGTTGGTTGGGACTTAAAAGACCTATTAATGGAAGGTTTTAAAGGCGTTGAAGGTAAAATATCCAGTGCACCTGCGAAACATTTCAGAACAGCTTTGGGACAAATTGTAAACTTTATGTACACTTTGCAAGGTGAATCAGCTGGAGCACAAGCTTTTTCAAACTTTGACACATTGCTTGCACCATTCATTAGATATGATAATCTTACTTATGCACAAGTAAAACAAGCTATGCAAGAATTTATTTTCAATATGAACGTCCCGACTCGTGTAGGATTCCAAACTCCATTTTCAAATATAACAATGGACTTAAATGTTCCGAGCTATTATAAAGAGCAAGGCGTAATTATCGGAGGAGAAATCCAAGAAGCTACTTACGGCGACTTCCAAGGGGAAATGGACATGGTCAATAAAGCCTTCTTTGAAGTAATGATGGAAGGTGACAGTGCAGGAAGAGTCTTTACGTTCCCGGTTCCTACTTATAATATTACAAAGGACTTTAACTGGGAAAACAAAAATCTTGACGGATTATGGGAAATAACTGCAAAATACGGAATTCCAAACTTCTCAAATTTTGTAAATTCAGACCTCAACCCAGAAGACGCACGCTCTATGTGCTGCCGTTTAAGAATTGATAACAGACAGCTCCAATACAGAGGTGGCGGTTTATTCGGTTCTAACCCTCTAACGGGTTCTATCGGTGTTGTAACAATCAATTTACCAAAAATAGGGTACCAAGCTAATAACAAACAAGAATTTTTCAAAATTCTTACAGAAAGAATGGATTTAGCAAAAGAATCACTTGAAATAAAAAGAAAGTTGGTTGAAAAATTTACCATCAACAACCTTTATCCATATACAAAATTTTACCTTAGAGATATTTATGCAAGATTTAATGAATACTGGAAAAACCACTTCTCTACAATTGGTTTAATCGGTATGAACGAAGCTTGTTTAAACTTATTCGGGGAAAATATTGCAAGTGAAAAAGGTCATAACTTCGCAATAGAAGTTATGGATTTTATGCGTGAAAGAATTGTTTCATACCAAGAAACAACAGGGCACAACTACAATCTTGAAGCAACACCTGCAGAAGGAACAACTTACCGTCTTGCAAAACTGGATAAAGAAAATTGCCCGCACATAATTTCTGCTAATAACGACGGCGAACCTTACTACACAAACTCTACCCATGTTCCTGTTAATTACACAGACGATGTGTTTGAACTTTTAGACCTTCAAGATGAATTGCAAACAAAATATACCGGAGGAACTACCGTCCACATATTTGCCGGTGAAAGAGTGTCTAATAACGAAACTATGAAAAATTTCGTCAAAAAAGTATGTGAGAACTATAAATTGCCATACTTTACATTCTCTCCGACATTCAGCATCTGCCCTGACCACGGGTATATCGTAGGTGAACACAGTTCATGCCCTACTTGCGGAACAGAATGCGAAGTCTATTCGAGAGTTGTAGGATTTATAAGACCTGTCAAACAGTGGAATAAAGGCAAACAAGCGGAATTTAAAGCCAGAAAAACCTATAATATCGCAAAAGAAGGCAAGGAATGTCTATCAAAATAGGTGGCATTCAAAAAACATCTTTTATTGATTATCCTAATAAGATTGCAGCTACAATTTTTACATTGGGCTGCAATTTTGCTTGCGGATATTGTCATAATCCTGAGCTTGTCAAAAACGGCGACGGAATTTTGTATAAGGAAAATGAAATTCTCGAATTTTTAACAAAGAGAAAAGGGAAACTCGATGCTGTCGTAATAAGTGGTGGCGAGCCAACTATACAAAAAGATTTGCCAACTTTTATAAAAAGAATAAAAGAATTTGGATTTCTAATAAAACTCGACACAAACGGAACAAATCCAACAATGTTGCAACAACTTATCAAAGAAAAACTGATTGATTATGTTGCAATGGATATAAAAGCCCCGTTGGATAAATATAACGAAATATCAAAATCTTCTATCAGCACAAATTTGATAAAATCAAGCATTGATATATTATTAAAAAAAGATGTTGAATACGAATTCAGGACTACAGCCACGCAAGAGCAACTATCGAATAATGACTTTGAAAAAATTGGGCTTTTATTAAAAGGTGCAGAAAAATATTATATCCAAAAATTTGTTGCGTCAAAAACACTCGACTCATCATTTATGAATTACAAGCCTCATAGTGATTCGGATTTGCAAAATTTTAAAATGCTATTAGAAAAAAACATTAAAAAAGTTGAGATTCGATAATTAACAAGGTTGCAACACAACAATTCCATAAGGTGGAACAGTAATTTCTTTTGATGAAACAATGCCTTCATTTATATATTGCCCACTACCTTGGTATTTATTTTCATTGCTGTTTATAAGTTCTTTTACATTTTTCGAAGATGTTGTTTGCAATTCAAAATCAGATTGAGGGCAAGAAGAAAAATTCATAACAGCGATAACTTCATGTCCATCATTGTCGTATCGTTTTACTTCAAGAGTTGCCTTATCCTTTTTTACAGCTGAGCATACATTTTCTAATTTCGTTTCGCTAAAAGCTTTATTTGTACGAAAAATATGTGCAAAATCTTTAGAAAACTCATTTGTCCCATAATTAACCCACTTGGGGTTATAAGAATTTTGCTCAAGTTTTGAATCCTGAAAAGCGTTCTCATCAGGAGCATAACCTTTTTCGAGCTCAATATCAGATAAATTTTTCTTTGCGGAATTTGGTACTTCACAGAAGAATTTCAAAGGAGCAAGCTCACCCCTATCATCACCCATAAAGAATTCTTTAGGGCTCGGATGCATAAACATTGCACCTAAGAGCAACTTGTTGAGCTCGAACGCTTTGTTAAATTCACGCATAAACAAATTTTTATTAACAGGAGCTTTGCAGCCTAATTTTTGTTGCAATTCTTCTGGCATCGGCTCACCGTTTTCTGAATAATATTTAACCATCTCAAATATTAATTTTTGAGATTTCCGCCAATCATTACCGCACCGCTGAGTCAAATCAAGACCGTCAGCGAGTATTCCCACCATATTACGTTTTCCGCCAGCTTCATTTCCTATTTCATCATGGTTAGAAATATTTACCAGCATATTGTCTGCATCTGCCTTTGGCAATTCAAGATGTTGCTTACATTTTTCTCTATAAGAAGCATCAACACTGCTATCTAGCAACACATCTTCTTCATGTGAACGTAAAACAGAATTGTTATATATAAATGCCAATTTATCTAAATCAGGGCTCATTCCTTTGACGTTTTGATTTTTAGCACACGCAATCAATGATTTGTAAAAATCAAAAGTAGTTTGCCCATTAAAGCCCCAATTTTCATCGCAAACTTCTTTTGGCATATTAGAGTTTGCCATGGTTCTTGAAATACGCATATCTTCAGGGTATAAAATCAAATTTTCTGTTTCTTTATGACTTCTCAAATCACGAACAATATCTTGAATTGCATCATTAGAATCCATAGCTTGAGTTGCATCAAATCTAAATCCGTCGACGTGGTAATTTACAGCCCAATTTACCAACATATCTTTCATGTAAGAACGCATATACTTGGAGTCTTCACCATTGAACTTTAACGTAGCTCCCCAGCTTGTATCTTTTCCTTCTTCAAAAGTAGGAATTGTTTCTTGAACCATTGTGCCATAAGGGCCAAAGTGATTGGGGACAACATCAAGAATAACATTTATACCTTTTTTATGAGCATAATTAACAAATTCCTTAAAATCTTCAGGTCTACCGTATGAATTTTCGACAGCGAATTTTGCGACCTCGTCGTATCCCCAATTGTTTTTTCCGTAGAATTCACCTATTGGCATAATCCTGACTGCATTTGCGACACCATTTTTTGAAATATTATCAAGTTCTTTTTTGGCATTATCGAATCCACCTAAAAGCCCGACATGCATAGACTCGATAATCATATCAGATGGAAGCCCCCACCCGATTTTGCCGTTATTTGAAGCTTTTCTGGCACTAAGCCAAGCACTATCGTCCCAATTAAATTTATCATGGGCGATAACCTCTGATAAACATGAATTTTCATCATAATCATCAATATCATTAGGCAAATAATCCGCTCTCGGGTCGTAAATGTTTTTCATATCCCCGTTTTTTTTCATAATAGTATAGAAATATTTATTACCAGCTTCAACACCGTCAACAACCGTTGAAAATCTATCTCCTTGTTTTTCCATAAAAAATGGTCTAAAACAATCATTTTCATCATCTTTTATAGACACCATAGCAGCTTCAGCCAAAGGAGCCGTTAGCGTAAACCTTGTTTTTCCATCACCTAAATATCTGGCACCTTGCCCTATATGTTCAGCAATAGCACCTTTAAAAGTAATTGAAGAATATGCTTTGTAATTCATCGGCAATATCTTAGAGTGCCCCGAATCTTTTACAACACAAGGCAATGTAGCGTTAATATTATTTTTAACGATATTTTGAGAAATATTTGCGTTTTTGATGCCGAAATTATTTATTATCATGATGAACTATTAATACCGCTAAATTACAATTATTGCCATTTTATGAACAATTGTTTCAAAATAGCACTTAAGAGCCATATTCATAATGTTAAAAAGTTAATATAATTATTACGAAAGGTTACGAAATATCGAGGAGGTAAAAATGGTATCAAGTATAAGTTCAGCGAATTCAACCTTAATCAGTCAAATGCTTCAAAATTCAGCAAAAGAACCCGAATTTAATGGGACAGATATGTTTTCCAAACTATCTTCAGACTTGGGAACAGACGGTTCAACAAAAATAACAAAAGACCAATTGCAACAATATATCGACGAATTGAATTCTGATGAAAGTACAGATGATAAAGGTAAGTTGGGATTTTTAAATCAACTGATTGAAAACTTTGATACAATCGCAGGTGAAGATGGAGAGATTTCATCCGAGGATATGGTCAACAATGCTGACTTATTAAAACCGCCAACACCACCACAAGATGCAAAAAACGGAATCACATCAAATCAAGAAAATCTGTTTTCTTATATCACAGATTGGCAGATACCATCTGATGTAACAAAAGACCAACTTGAATCCCCTATTGATATTTTAATTTAACCCTATATCTGTTATATCCCTAAAAAAAAGCGGCTATTGAAAAATAGTCGCTTATGCTTAAGAAGAGTATCCAACCAAATAACTAAAAATTTTATGCTTCTAAGTTCAATCTTGAACCGGTTGCTCCACCTTGGTTTTGGGGAGGTTCGGGAAGCTGAATATTATTTTCTTTTGCGTATTCCATTACAGCTTCTCTACCTTGAGAAATAACGCTTGTTGGAATACCTAATGAAACTAATTGTTGTTTTAATTCTTCAGGAGGCTCTTTTTCATCCGCTTTAGCTGATTGAGAACCTTGAGCTGCTTGAGTACCATTTTGTGCAAATATAGAACCGGAGTCTTGTTTTTGAGGAGGTTCGGGCATTGCAATACCGTTTTGTTGAGCATATTGCATTACCGCTTCACGACCTTGAGATATAACATCTGAAGGAATACCTGCTTCTTGTAATTTCTTTTTTAAGTCTGCAGGTGCATCTTGATTATTACCACCAATTGAACCTAAATTTGCTGAAATCCCGTTAATCATTTTTATCTCCTTTTAAATTTTCTATCTTTCCGTTTCACACTATAATAAAAAAAAATTGAGCAGGTAAATTACTAGCACCAGAGAGCCATTTCTAGAAAAAGAAATGGCTCAACTGATTAAATTATAGATTTCAATAACTAAATGATATTATCTTTAAGAGCTAAAACGGCAGCTTGCGTCCTATCAGAAACTGATAATTTTTGAATAACGTTTTTCACATGATTTTTCACAGTATATAATGATAAAAATAAGCTGTCCGCAATTTCTTTATTGCTCTTGCCATCAGCAATATATTTTAAAATTTCGAGCTCTCGTGCAGTCAAATTATAATCCACCGATGACTCAATTTCACTATGCACCATGAAACTATTGGATTGCAATATTTCAACAACATACTGAGCAACACTTGGAGAAATCCATACAGCACCATTTAAGACAGTATTGATAACCTTAATTAATTCATCAATAGGGGCATCTTTCATACAATAAGCATTTGCTCCTGAGTGAAAAGCACCTATTACAGATTGCTTTTCTGTCATTGAAGTCAAAACAACAACTTTTATATCAGGATAAACATTATGGATTTCACGAGTTGCATCAATCCCATTCATAATAGGCATCCCAATATCCATCAATATAACATCTGGTTGATTTTGCCTGACAAAAGCAACTGCTTTTTTCCCATTATCAACAGAACCAACAACTAAAAATTTCGAATCCAGTTTTAAACCATACTCAATACCTTTTCTTGTTAATTCATGATCATCAACTAACAAAACCTTAATACTCATAAATTCTTCTCCGAATTTTTTTTGGGTAAAATCACCGTAAACTTAGTAAAAACCCCAACTTCACTTTCAACAAATATAATACCTTTGTGCAAATCAACTAATTTTTTACAAACATCAAGCCCCAAACCGGAACCGATTTTTCTATCGACAGATTTGCCTGAATAATACATATCAAAAATATGCCCGATTTCAGCAGGTGCAATACCATTTCCATTGTCTTCCACAGTCAAAGTAACAGTTGCATCTGTATCTATTGCCGTAATTTTTATAGTCTTATTTGAATCAATATTTTCAACCGCATTATAAATCAAGTTCAAGAAAATACGCTCTAAGCTTATCTTATCAGCCTCAATATGAATAAAATCAGAAGAAATAGAGTTTATTAGAGATATATTCTTATCTTCAGAAATAGGAAGAACTTTTTCAAAACAATCCGAAATCAATGCCTGCAAATCTATATCTACATATTTCAATTTTATAGTTTGTCTTGAAAATTGATATCCTTCTAAAATCAAATTTACAATTCGAAGTAAATGAGTGCTGTTACGCTCCAAACTCTTTGACAATTCTCTTTCATCTTCTAGCCCCATTGACTCAAACTTTTGAGTAATCAAAGACAAAGCCCGTTGTTGAGCGATTATAGGAGTTCTTAAATCATGGGTTAAACTAGCAATATAACTGTCTCTCAAATTTTCTTTTTCTAGCAACCCCTTAATCATATTATTGAAAGATGAAAACGTTTCAACGATTTGAGGTTCTTTGCTATCAGTTTTTAATATAAATTTCAAATTTCCTTTTTTGATTTCCTTAGCAGCAACAGTAAGCTCCGATAGAGGAATAACAAAAGTTCTGTGCACGATAAAAGCGACTGAAACACTCAACACCACACCTGCAACTAATATCAACGCATTAAACCAATCCGCACCCGGAGGTCCCATTGGTTTTGGAGGAATCATTGACCTTATCAAAACAGTAAAGCCAACACTTCCATCAGAATTATTTAAAGTTAATCTGGTTATGGGAGCTTTTTTTCTATCGTATTTACGCAAACTCGGTTCGTGCCCCCAAGGCTCCATTTCACGTGGAGAAGCAGGATGAATATCAAGTGTTGAGCGCAACATTGTATGGGATTCCATCTTTTCATGCAACCTATCAATAGGTTCATTTTTAACAATGGATATTAAATCTTTTTTTTGAGTACCTTCTCCATAATAGAACTCACTCTCGAAAGGCCCTCTGAATATCATATTCTCAAGATTTACAGGTTGTTTTAATATTACAGAACTATAATCTGAATTACTATTTGACTTAACAGGGAATTTATAAATAACATTTAAAACTTTATTGTCGGGAGAAAAAGGATTAGAAACTAACTCATAATTATAAGAAACAACATTTATAACTTTTGTATCTACTGAAACTTGATAATCTGGAAATAACTTTTTTAATTCAACATCAGAAATCTTTTTACCATTAAGACCTTGAAGTTTTATTGATATATTAGAAATATTAGCAGAATTAAGCTTATAAAAAGATTCCATTATTTGTTTAGACGCCAATTCTAACATATGCGAAGATGACTTAACTTCAAGCTTTTCAATTTTATTATTAGTAAAAAGCAAAAGCAACAACAAAGGTACAATTGTGGTAATTATAAATAACACAAATAGATATCTGGCGAATTTGAACATTGAACCTCCATTTACATATTAATGAAATCAAGCAAAAAACCAATCATTCAAATAAAGGAAAGAGAGGACTGATTTTTTCAGTCCTCTTAATTCGTTATAATTTAGATATTTTTTTATCTTTTGCTTGTGATGACAACATGTTCATATACAATATCTTATTGGCTGTTGCTTTGTCTAAGTTAGTAAACTTAACACCAATTTTTCCATCATTTGCACGCATTACTTGAGCATCAACTTTGATATTATCACCATCAATAGTTATCTCCAAAGTAATTTTATCGCCCACCTTGGCATTATTTACATTATCGACTTCCATGCCTGTTTTAGAGATATTGTAAACCTGAATACCTGATGCACCGTTTGAAGAAACGCTTACATCATTTGATTCAAAACGAATAGCATCACGTTTAGTTTGCCCGTTCGTAGACTTATCTAAATCTTTAAATTCAGGTGTTGTAGTTGTTTCTTGAATTTTGTCATCTTTATAAGTTTGTCTATAGAAACTATTTTCGTTTCTAGGCAAGTTTGTAACTTCGTAAGGGTTGTATGCAACAGGGGGAGCCATTGTTTCCATAACAATCAAATCACCCATTGAGACACCAAAGGAGCCTGTTTTTTTAGTGAATAATTGCAACGTTACATAATAACCGCTATATACTTCGTCAATTTTACGTCTGTAATCGTTATCAACAATGGTATTCCATCTGAATGGTCTAAACGTATAATCGCCTGAACCACCACGGTTGCCGTTTTTGAATTCACCGTATCTGCCAATCATACCGTCAACGATATCAAGGTTCAAATCACCAGTATTTATGTAAGCATCATCAGCATATAACCTATCGATAAGCATACCTCTGTTTTGTGTCGCAAATCCATTATTTTGATTTAACGTTAATGATACTTGTGACATTTTGTAGTTCGGAGCTTGAATATATTTTGGATTTGTGAAAACAAGCAATGTCGTAATTATAGGTTGATTTAAGAATTGAGTTCTAATATTTGTAGCACCGTCATTATAAGCATTAATCAAATTCGGATTAACGCCTCTTATATCAAAGCTTATGGAATCGCCCGCACCGATGCCATATGAATTGAAACCTGTAGCATCATGCCTAGGACCTTTGCCTGTTAGAGGGTCATCAAAATATGAACGATCTGAATTATCTACATTAAAGCCGGCAGGATTAGAAATTGTACCTACAATTGAATCAGGTGCATCTTTTGAGTGAGCAATCATATTATCTGCCTTGATTGTGACATCAGACGCCATCAAGCCCAAATCTTTAATATATGGAGCTAATATGCCATTCATATCTGACGGAGTCTTATCACCCGCATCTCTACCTTTTAGATAAGCGTTATAGATATTCAATGTTGATTCAGCAGTATTACCGCCCCACAAATCAAGGACTTCAATAGTTATTGATTTTGGAACAACCCAATCTGAACCAGTCATAGCAATCTTATCGTGAGGATATAACATATCTTCAAAGCCCATTGACGCAGGAATGATGCCCAAATCATATATAGTAAGATTTTTACCTTTATTCAATATATGCAAGTGCTCACCAGCCGTCAATGCCCTAATGACCGTATTACCACTGAATGTCAAATCCATAGAGCCGTGTTTAGATATAGCTTGCCATAAATTCATATCGCCTTTATTTGAGCCAACGACATTAACGTCATTTTCAGCCTCAAAACTTACATAAGCTAATGGGTTAATATCTGTACGTTGATTGACTGTCATATCTAAATTGTGACTTGTTATCATTGATATATCTTGACCTTCAACTTTACCATTCATATAGAAGCCGTTGAGATAGCCATCTTTGTTGTATTCGCTTGTACCTTTATCAGCATCAGATTGTTTCCAATCAGCAGCCGTTAAGATTACATTTCCGTTTGATGTAACATCAACATTCTTCATATTAGAGAATCTGCTTCTTAAATTAACAAGTCTGTTATCAGTTTTTGTATTATTCAAAGCTTTTGCCGTGATGTTTTCTACAACATTTACATTGATTGATTCAGTGTAATTTCTTGTTTTCTTATCAATGCTGAAGCCAGGTCTTGCATTGTCAGTCTGTCCAATATCTCCGTCTATTACAGTCATTTCAAGATTTTTAGCACTGATTAATGTTTGATAATGGTTATTAGGTTGACCTAAGTCATAGTTGCTATATGTACCTGCTAAATCATTCAAATATAGACCATTCAAGATGTCACCATTTGTTTGATTTATCACAACATCTGCAGCTGCTGCAATATAACCTTGAGTATTATTTGTATTATCAAGAGTTAATGCTGAATCGCCTATAACTATATCAGAATCCTGATTTGTAACTTCGACATTATTATCAACAGATTTTATTCTACCTTGAACTTTAATGCCTTGTTTACCGACATTTTTAGCAATTATTTTGCCGTTATTATTGGTAATAGTAGCATTAGGTTCTAGCAATATACCTGCTGTATCAACTGTTGATTTGTTGTCAACGGTTAGCGTGCCTGCTGCATTGGTAACTGTTGATGAACCTTTTATACTAATGCCTTTAGATGCAGTAGTTTCATTGATAATATCTAAGGTTCCGCCATTATTTGAAACATATGTCGAATCTTGAATATTTATACCGTTAGCACCTTTATTTAGAATTGAAAGTTTACCGTTTGAGTTTGAAACAGAAGTTTCTTTTGCTGTTGTATCATTTTTCTTAAATTCAATTATATTAGAACCGTTATTAGTAATTGAAGTATTACCTTTTGCATTTGAAACACTTGCACCTGCAAAAACAATAGAGCCCGCAGTCGCTGTATTTGAAATACCTAAATCACCGCCTTTATTACTATTAACAAGATTTTTAACAGTACCTGTTATGGTAATATCAGCTTTATTGTTTGATATTGTCAAATTACCGCCTGCATTTTGAGCAGTACCTGATATATTAATACCATCTGTGCCTGTAGCTGAATTATTGTAAATATCTAACGCACCGTTAAGATTATCGACAATACCTGATATTACGATACCGGAAGAAGCTGCAACATCATTCAAAATAGACATAGTATTTACTGCATTTTGAATAGCACCTGATATGTCAATGCCACCTTGTGCGTAATTTGAAACTTTCAACTCGCCGTTACCATATCTTTCGACATTGCCTGCAATATTGATTTTAGAATCTGATTGAGAGCCTGAGTTTATAATTTCAAGGTTGCCGTTTGTATTTTTGATTAAGCCTTTTGAATCGCCATCTTTTTGAACGAGGACACTACCTGCTTTATTTTCAATTTTCAACAAACCATTGCTATTTTCAATTTTACCTGTTGAAGCAATAACAGTACCCTCTGTAGCAGTTTTATTAGTAAGAGTTGTGTCACCTTTTTCATTTAGCAATTTTCCTGAAACAAGAACCGCACCACTACCTGATTCTTTGGTTACGATATTATCTCCTTGTGCATTTTTAACCATGCCAGAGATTGTTATTCCACCTGCATTTTTCTTAAAAATAACGACATTTCCGCCAGAAGCACTTTCGACATTAGCAGTTGCTGCTATATTAGTATCTTCAGTCCCGTTATTTGTAATATTCAAATTACCTTTGCCGAAGTTTTTCAACTTACCTGAAATTTTTATACCTTTGGCTGTTGATGTATTTTCTATATCTAAAGCTTGTTCAGCTAATGTATTGTTCTCATTGACTTTAATATTAGCGTTTGAGTTAACATCTATATCGCCAAGAGTTGAAGATAATTTAACTCCACCGTTTTCAGAAGCGATATTACCATCAACAACAACTCCTTGAGCACCTTGGCTTGATAGAGTAATTGAGTTAGCTGCATTCGCTGAGACATTTGATATCAAAGCATTTTGCAAGACATTGATACCAGCAACGGCATTTGTATTATTAAGTTCAACAACATTGTCTGTTACAGCACCGATAACATTCAATTTACCGGCAACCGTAATACCTTGAGCACCTGTATTATTCAACAGAATGCTACCATTTGTATTACTAATTTCACCAAGTGAATCTATTGTCAAAGCAGAATTACCTGCGTTATTTACGGTAACTGTACCATTGGCATTTTTAATTAACCCCTCAATATTCACACCACCATTAGATGACAATTTATCAAGAGTAACTGTGCCGTTTGTATTAATAACAGGAGTTTGAGTACCTGAATTTCCTGAAACATATTTTGTCAATATATTCAAGTTTCCGTTTGTTTTGAGATTCAAGTTAAATTTACCGTCATTAACATTCCCTGAACTGATTGTACCTTTAACAGAAAGGTCTCCGGTTTGATTTTCTGAAGCTCCTGTCGTATCGATGACAATATTTGTATCAGTGGCATTAGTAGTCAACAGACCAGCTTGAGAACCTTTTGAAATATTTTTCATAGCTGATTGTTTATAATCATTAGTTGTCTTTGATGAAGCTAAATGATTATTGATAGTATTAACATTATCATCACTCACAGCAGCAGCTTTTAATGAGTCAGTATTATCATTTGCTACAATTTGTTTATTGTAATCGCTCATAGCGTCAAGAGTTTCGGTTTTAACCGCACCATTTACTATTGAAGCAACTGCAGCATTTATGGCTGAATTTTTATCTTGAATTAATGATACCAAATCATAAGTATTATTTTTTAGATTTGTATATTTTATTCCACCTGTCACATAATTATTAGTAACACCATTAACAACAAGGTTTTTATTTGTATTGTTAATTATGTTGATTTTGCCATAGCCGTTAGCAGATTGGATATTTGCATTACTACCGATTACTAATGGAATAGTTGATTTAGTAGTAACGATTGTAGTTGAGATACCTAATTTTTCATACAAATTAACTAACCATGGACTTAACGCAGGATTTGTAACCGTTGTAGTTTCAGTTGAAGCTGCAGCAGTTGAATGGAGATTAATTGTAGAATTATCTTTTATATTTATACCGAACAAAGTAACAGTATTTGTATCAGCATCATAAAGAGCCTTGATATTGTCTGTATCTTTCATATAAACAGAGTCAGTTACAGCTTTAGTCGTAGAATCATCTATCAATTTAATAAGATTATCTTTACATGTTACATAATCGTTAGTTAAATTAGCAAGCATAGAATCAGTAATAGTGATATTTCTATCAGCATTACCTGCTCTCATTGTACCTTGAATATCTATTGTTGAAGCTGTAATATCAATTTTTCCACCTGCAAACAATGAATCTTCAGCTTTCAATTTGTAAGCTTGACCTTTTGTATTTTGAGTATAATCACCTTGAGGTACATTGATGGTTATCTTTTCAGCATTGATTGAATTATTGATAGCGATATTACCACCCTCATTCCAGATGTTTACGTTACCTGAATTTGTATCAACAATACCGTTTATGATTATATTACTTGCTATATTTCCGATTAAAGAATTATTAGTCGGATGCGTAGGATCATAATAATCATTAATAGTGATTGAACCTGCATTATCATCATTACCTTGAGTAAAGACTCTCAAATTATTTTCTCTAATTTTTTTGCCTTCTTTTGAGCCTGAATATCCAACGCCATCAATAAAGACGCCTGAGGCCCCTGATGCAACTGTCAATCCTTTGAATACAAGATTGTAATTTGAGTAGTTATCAATCAACACATCAGCAACATTGATGATTAAACTTCCTGAGCCTGACACTTTAGAAGCACTGCCGTTATATGATTTAATATTTATTGAACCACCTGTCGCATTCAAATTGGCAAATTTATAAGAACCATTTGTATATGTTCCTGAAACATTATCTTTTCCAATATTATCGTATAAGCCTTGATAATCTAATATTTTATTTGAAACAGCAATAATATTATTGCTAACTTCTGTCATAGCAGATGCGAGATCTGTCTTTTCAGCCTCTGTAGAAGCTATAGCAGCCGCAATATCAGTATCTGTTGTTCCGTCAATGATTGTCTTACCGAGATATGTCGTAACTTCAAATGTTTCACCATTTTGAGTTACATTTGCTTTCTTTATATCATTTGCTTTGATATTTGCTAAGCTTGTTGTAGCGTCATCTAATAATGTAGCTTCACTCAATGAAACAGTACTTGTTGAATCTGCTGTAGATGAATATGTAACATTTCCATCAGCATCAGTGCTCTTGTTATAAACGGATTTTGTTGCATTTAATCCGTTCAAATAGTTGGATAAATCATCTACTGTTGTAACGTCACCGACTTCACCACTTTGGTTATGGTTTGTATAGTTACCGTCTTCAGATTTGATAGCACCTGAAGATGCGTCGACTTGTCCCATAAAGTACGCTATGAATGAAGCATTGTCACCATTTTCATCTTTATCATAAGCCAAATTTTTAGCTAAATCTGTCAACTTAGAATCATTAGATACAGTATAAACCACTTTGTTTCCGTCTGCATCTGTTGTTTCAAAGCTTAATCCTTTTAAATTAGACAAAATAGAATCAGATAAAGACTTCTTAAACGCATCAATTTCAATTTTTTGTGCATCAGTCAAGTTAGTTGTATATGTAACTAAAGCCAATTGAGTATTCAAAGCATCTAATTGAGATTGAATAGCAGTTGCTCTTTCTTTGTTAACAGTTTGAGCATCGTCTAATGCCTTCAATTCTCCCGACAAATCAGTAATTTGATTTTGAATATTTGCTTGTTCTTCAGCAATTTCTTCCGGTGTCATTACAGTCGTTGTAGATGTTTCTTTTTCATATAATGAATCGCTTATTGTTGTATCACTAGCTACAACATTACCATTTTTGTCTATTTTCATAGTCATGCTGGTTCCGGCACCTGCTTCAACCTTGCCGTCAATCACAGCTTTGTTAGAAGCTGCAACCTTAGTTGAACTCCAGCTGCCTTCTTTAGTTATTTTTATACCGAATAAGGCTCTACTTATTTTCTTGTAGTGAATTCTAGAATTTAAGTTTTCTGTACCACGTTTAAACAAGACATTTACATCTTTAGATGAAGCAACATGTCCATCTGTTTTGATATTCAAATTGTTATTCGTATTAAAGTTGATATCTCCACCGTAATCAGCAGATGCAACAGCCGCTTGAACCCAAACATCAGCAATTTGCGTAATAGTTTGATTTGAATTAGCCATGTAATTAATATTTACAGCTACACCATTTGGAGATTCGGAAGTTGCTAGTATTTTCGCATCAAAATCACCTGTCCCATCACCAATTGTAACATTGTTATCAACATTCAAAGTTACATATGAAGAAACAGAAGGTTGACCAAAAATATGAGAAGTGTGAACATAAGCTTCCGCACCAAGAGAGTTTGTTGAATCCATATTAATGTTTACAACTTTACCTTGTAGCAAGCCATTATTTACGTTTACATAGTTTTTAATATTAGCTGTAACGCTAGATGTTGCATTATTATATGCGAAACCACCACTCGCATTAGATGATACAGATTGTTCAAAGCCTTGAGCACCTGTATTCATACCAATATTCAAAGTACCTGCTGCGATAACTTTAGCACCATTATTGACATTAATATGTGATTCTTGATTGATTGTATTACTTAATTTAGCACCACCTTTAGCGGTAAAGCCTCCGATATGGTCATCCACTATCATTTTTGATGGTGTTGATGCGACATTTGTGATTTTGAAATTAGCAACATCATCTATCTTTGTTGTTTTAATTGTTCCTCCGTTAAAATTCAAGATTGATTGAGCAGCTAAAGTATTAGTCAACAAGCCGCCACTAATAGCAAATAGCCCATAACTTCCACTTTGTTTGAACAACTTCGCATTACTTGTTGTTGAAACCATTGTTGAAGCATCTGAATTTATTGAACCTGCATTAATATCTGTACCTGCGTTAAATGAAACAATATTTTTGACAGTATTATTTATTTCATTTAGAACAGAACCCTTTGCCAACGCAACCAAACCTTTAGAACTTTGGTAAACATAAGATTCAACGGCGTTCGTCATATTTGAATTAATCGTCAAACTATCTGTATTAATAGCTCCTGAGAAGTTTGTTGTAGAACCGTTACCGATTTTACTTGTTAATGTCATTTTATTAATAGAGCCAAGACCGGCACTATCAGCTGCAGCGTTAGCGATTGTTGTTCTAACTAATGATGAATCAATATCAACGCTATTAGCATTAATTGAGCCACCGATATTATTTGAAACTGATGAATCGGCAGTACTTGTCATTGAAAGATTTTTACCTGAAACAAGTCCGTAAGAACCTGACATAGATGCGTTTTGAGCTGTTGCTGTTTCTCTGTTATTCAAAACAACACTATTTGCTCTGCCAGAATTTTCATAATTTTTAATCGTACCGGTAGTTGAAATACCCGATTGACCAGAAACTGTAGTTTCAATATCTGTTGAACCAGCTGAAATCAAGGAAACACTGAATGAAGAATTATCGACTTTAGCATCTTTATTAGCTGTAACATTTACATCTACGTTATTTGCATGAATATTTCCTGTTGTAATTTTTGAATTTGTATCTACTTTTGCTTTTGCATAGTTCAAATTACCTGAGGCTAATGTAATCTCACCACTAAGTATTTTTGTTCTGGCGTCATTGTCATCTACGACATCAAGATCAACATTACCACCCTTTAATGTTCCGTTTGCAGTAATTGTAGAGTCGCCGGTGACTTCTGAGTTCAACCTCATAGCAGAGATATTTACAGCTCCTAAAGTAGCAGATGAGGCACCTGTTGAAGCTAATCTTTTTAATTTAGCCAATAATCTGACATTACCTGATTTTGAAGCTACAACATTTGCACCTGAATCAACATTTACATTTGCATTAGCATCAACTTTAGCATTTTCTAGAGTTACAGAAGCTGAAACGTAGCCTATAGTCCCTTTTAGAGAATCTACTTGAGCAGTAACTTCTCCTGCTGTATCCTTTGTATCTTTTTTAACACCGGCAAGCATATTTACGTTTTGACCCTGTGCAGTTGCAGTTCCTTCAACGCTGGATTTAAATTCAGAACTGACTTTTGCACCTTGAGAATCAACATTAGCACCATATAGAGTAATTGTACCGACATACATTTTTGCAACAGCAGAAATACCACCTGTTTGAGCTATCAAATTAAGGTCTCCACCGTTTGCATTTACAACCTTATCTGTACCTGCAATTATGGCTTGCGTAATAGCATTTGAATTAACTGAATTTACAACAACACCAAGAGTTGCTGCACCAATTGAAGCAGATGCCAATGTGGAATCTAAATCACTTGTATTTGTAGAAATTATATCAATGCCATTTGCGGAAAGATTTGTTCCCGATACATTTGTTATAACTTTGTTAGTTGTATTAGCAACTGCTACATTGAATGAAGCAGCTACACCACCAGCTGATAAAGAAGCGGCTTTAGAATCAATAACATCATCTGATATTGCCAAAATACTAGCTTTTCCTAATGTATTAATATCTGCGTTTTCAACTAAAGCTTGGGTAACAGAATCATTGACAAATACTGCAACGTTACCTGCAATAGCGTAAGTACCGACACCTGCTGAAACAGCATCAGAATCAGCATCAACATCGTTTGTTGCTTGGACTTTTAAATCAGACGCATTATTTTTGCCTGAAATATTTCCGCCTGATACTTTAGCGGTTGTATAATATTTAGATGTAGAAGTCAAAACAGTAGCACCGCCACCGACTGAACCAGAAACAGCAACTGCTATATTTCCTGTTTTAACATCAGATTTGTTACTTGCTGCAACATTCATTTTACCTGTATAATCAACATTTGCTTTTACATTAGCAACTGTACCGTCCATTTTTTTAGTTTCAGTTAAATTAACATTTGTTGCATTATAATCTTTTGTATATAAAGAGGTCGCACCTGTGTTGTCTCTTGAATCTTTAGCGTCAACAATTGTTGTTTGTTGATTTTTAGCTGTTTTAGACTCAACTTGAGCATAAACATTGGTATTTGAATCATCAGCACTTGATAAATAGCTTTCATCTGAGGTAGGGGCTGAGAACCTTGAGCCTAAAGAAGTAACAGCGATAGCACCTGATAAGCCAACCATACCTGCACTTGCTGAAGCTGTATTTACATCAATATCAAAGTCAGAATCAGCGGAAACATTAACGTCATTAGCTGTATATTTACCTGTTAGCAAAGCTCCATTGTCACCAGTTGACAATAATTCAGCTTTTACAGCGTTATTAATAACATTAACTGTAATACCTGCTGAAGCAGCAGTTCCACCGGCTGAGCCAATTACTGAAATATTTTGAGATGAAACTTTATCTTTAGCTCCAACCGAAATATCATTAGCGATAACATTTTTATTTTTTGAATTTATATAAGCTTGAGTAGTATTTTCAATTACATTTACATTAGTAAGAAGCCCTGCCGCAAAACCACCTGCATTCACAGCTCCAACATAATTTGTAACATTTTCTGTAGAATCAGCTGAAACACTAACATCAGAGGAAGTATTTACAGCCATATCAGAGATATTTGCTTTTGCTTCATTTGTAATTACATTAACGGTAGCACCGACGCCAGCGGCACCTGCCCCAATTCCAACAGAAGCAGCATTGTTAGACAAGTTAGTTTTTTGAGTCGCAGTAGCTTTCAATTCTTTTGTTGATTTAGAACCTTCTGTCGCACCTTCAAAAGTACCACCTGTAGCGTATGAATTTAATTTATTATTAATTACATTAACGATTCCTGACGCATTTACTGCTCCACCAAGCCCTGTACCTGCGAGTGACGCCAAGTACATATTAATCGTGTCACCTGCTTCACCTGATACAGCGAGTGATGAATCTCTGTAAGTAGAATTATCTGAATAGGCATTTACTCTATCTAAGAATGTATTATTAATGGCGTTAACGCCAACACTTGCTCCAACGCCACCTGCGTTTAGAGCAAATACACCACCTGTCATAGAAGTGTTTTGTTTTGCAGCAATAGAGGTATCACCACCTGTAATTGTAGAATTTTTAACGACTGAATTAATTGCGTTATCAATTACATTTACAAATACTGTACCTGAAACAGATGCCCCAATGCCTGAAACAGCGACAACTGCCGAAATATCCCAAATATTTACATCTGATAACGCTTCAACTTTAGTATCTTTATTATTTGAAACGTCAGAATCTTCTAGAGAAGCATTAATGTTGTTAGCAACAACATTAACCGGAGTATATATTCCAACGCCTGCTCCGATGCCACCTAATGTACCACCGATTATAACGTCATTCATATCAACTGTATTAGTAGATTTTACGGTAGCCGAGCCATTTTTGATATCTGAATGATTTTTAATTGTAGCATTTTGAGTACCAACAATTGTATTATTCATTACAACACCGGCAACGCCTGCCCCAATACCTGCACCTGCAATCGCTACACCTGCAGTCAAAGTATCAACATCATTATTAGCTGCAACATTCAAATTGCCGTTATTAATAATCGCTTTATCAGCAATAGCATTTACTTTATTAACAATTGTATTAACATTTGCAATAGCAGTTACTCCGGCTCCTTCACCGGCACCTGCTGCCATAAATAATATATCATTGAAGTTTAATTTATCACTAGCTGTAACACTTGCATCACCTGATTCAACTGTTGAATTTTGTAATAATGCATTTGTTTGATTTACAGCAACATTTGTTATACCGTTTGCTCCAACTGAAGCATATGCACTACCTGCAACGCCGACTATTGAATCGTAGGTAGTAACGCTCGTTGCTGCATCAATATTTAAACCTGACAAAGAATTAATTGTAGAATTTGTAACTTCTGCGTCAACATTTGAAACTACGACATTAGCAACAAGATTACCTGTAACGGCAGCTGATCCGGCTCCAGCTATATTCATCAAAGCTACTAAAGGAATCAAACTTATTACGCTATCAGCAGGGTCATCACCATTAGCTAATCTATATGTTATATTGCCTTTTGAATCAACAACTTTGACATATTTGTTGTCAGCAAGCTCTTCTGTGGATAAAGTTGCATTTTTTCGATTTGCCTTTTCAGATTCACTTACTTCTTCGTCTGACGGAGTAATATTACTTGCTGAATTTGCTTTATTCTTTATAAATTGAACGATATTAGCAGACTTTGTCGGGTCATTATATCTGTTTGAAGCTTTTACATCAACTTTTCCGTTTTTAGATGCAACATTAGCATTATCAACTTTTGCACTTGTTTGAGCTGCAACGGTTGTAGCTATAGCAACGCCTGAAACAGAAGCTGAACCGGAACCTGCAACCATAAGCATATTAGCAGAGAAATCTTGACTTGAATCAGAACTAACTGTTACATCATTGTTCGCTATGATATTTGCTTTTTTCGTATTTAAAGCATCTCCAACCTTACCGATGCTTGCATTTGTTCTTTCAGCTAAAACATTAGCGTATCCGATACCACCTACAGCAGCTGAGCCTGCAGCAGAAACAGCTAAATTAATTGACTGGATATCCGCTGAATCCTTAGCATTGACATTTACTGTTGAATTTGAATATAAATCTACGCCTTTTGCGATATAAGCGTTTGTTTCATTAACAATAACATTAGAATTTAATGTACCATTAACAGCTGCTGAATTAGAGGCACCTGTTAATAACATTATTGTTCTATATTCTTGAAGTGATGAAGCTGAAACGTTAACAGCTCCAACCATTGAATCAGCTGAACCGATTATTGCATTTTCATCAATATAAGCATTTACATCTGCAACATTTACCGTGCTGAATAAAGCACCACCAACAGCTGCTGAACCTGATGAAGCTGATATATTACCTACGATACCTGCTACATAAGTAAAGTTTGATGCATTAACATCAATAGCACCTGCATTTTTAATTGTTGTACCTGAACCAATATGAGAATTTACATCATTAATAACATTTTTAGTATTTATTGACCCTGCTAAAGCAGCAGAACCACCTGAACCACTGATGTCATAAGTCATTTCGAAATTAAGTAAATTAGCGGCTTCTGTCCAACTAAATCCTTCATTTTTAATTTGAGAAGCTATCGCACTTGCGGTAATTGAAGTCGGTTCTTTTACACCGAATACATTTTCAGCACTTGCTGAAACACTAACGCCCCCTTTTCCCTCATTCAAAATAGCATTATCAATATAAGCATCAATATCTTTTACATAAACGTCAGCAATCAAAGAACCAGCTAAAGATACAGTACCGGAAGCTGTCGCAGCAAGTGTTCCGCCACGAGTTCTTGAAGTTGTATTGTCTTGAGCTTTAATATCTAGGCCGTTTGATGTTATATTAGCTTTTTTGTCAGCTTTTCCATTAACAAAAGCTTCTGTTTTATTTTTTACGACATTAGCTGAAATATTTGCAGCACCAGCGACTTTGCCAGAGGAAGTAACAGCAACTGCAGCAGGTGTAGAAGTTATATTATCTTCTGAAATTGCATTAACTGTCAATTTCCCTTTTGCATTAACATCAGAATTTTCGACTTTAGCGGTATTTGTTGTTTGTAAAATATTAGCGATAATATTTCCAGCTCCGGCATTTCCACTATCTAAAGAAATAGCCCCCACAACTGTACCTAGATTTAATTCATTATAATAATTAGAAATTACGTCAACATAACTATTGCTCTTAACATCTGAAGAATTAACAATACCAGATGTAATTGTACTGTTTAAAACATTAACTATTGCGTTCGCTGTAATTTCTGATGAACCACTTGTTGATATACCCATATTCGCAGCGATAAAGTTTAAAAATTCATTTTCATTAGCTTTAATTGAGATTCGGCTTGGAGTATCAATAGTTGAATTATCAACAGTTGCTGTCAAGTTATTTGTAATAACATCAACAACTGTACCAATACCAATACCTGCACCTTTTGATGTTGTTGAAAGACTTACAGCCCCCGGAATATTCCAATTGCGGATATAATCATTCGCAGCTACGTTAGCAGCTCCATTTGCATAAAGAGTAGAATCTTTTACAGTTGCAAGAACAATATTAGATATAACATCAACACCAAAGGCTCCTACGAATGAATAGGCACTTTCAGCACCTGTCATAACAGCACCTGCAACAGCTACAGAAATCAAATCTTCACTAATTTTTGAAGCATCTTTATTTGCAGTTACATCAAGAGTTGTTGCATTATTTATAGTTGAACTTTCAACTTTTGCATTAGTTGTTTTATTTATCAAATTCAAATTAGCAGACATGCCGGCACCAACAGAAGTACCTTCCTTAGATTGGCTTCCTGTATAAGCAAATCCACCTGCACCTTTAAACGATTTAGAATAATTTTCTGCGTCAACATTTACAGCGATATTTTTAGAACCTATAGTAGTTGAAGAAACTTGAGCATTTTCAATATTTGCAGTTACATTATTTTTTAATACATCAGCATTGAATGAGCCGCCTGCCGCAACTTGAGTAGCTGAAGAATTTTGTTCATTTGACTTACTGGCACCAACGCCAAGAGCTACTTCAATATTTGAATTATCTTCGTTTGCCGTTACATCAAGTTTGTGAGCACCGGTTTTGGAGTCATCAAAAGTAATGATAGCATTACCTGATTTTGTTTTATCACCTATTTGAGCAAGAGTTGTATTAGAATTTTTAACATAGTTTAAAGCGGCACCTGCACCAACGGTAGCAGCTTTCGCCAAACCTGTTGAAACATTTAAAGCATTTGTTGTTTGAATAGCTGAAACTTTTAAATCTTTTCCGACTTTAATTGTCGCATTACCAATTTTAGCTTGAGCTGTACTTTCATTCAATTGAATATTCAAAGCACCAGCAGCAGCTGCAGACATATTGTCAGCACCTGATTTAGCAGAAGCTGCCTTGTCTGCCGGAATAGTATCACCCAAAGAACCCTTATAAAGAGCATCTGTGCCATCAGCGTTTTTCAAAGTTTTGCCGGCATCATCAACATATTTACCACCTTTAACGCTGTATTTAACGCCATCAACTGTAATAGGTGAAGCACCCGTAGATGATGATAAACTAGAAGTTTTAGAATCACCACCGATTAGTCCTCCTGATAGTTCACTTGTCAAACCGATTAACTTTGTTCTATAGCCATCTGCCTTATTTTTTAATTTTGTTTTTTGCTTATCAATAAATCCGGGTTCATCTTTTTTAGCACCACCAGCAAATGCACCCGCCAAAGCTATATTTAAGCTTTTTGTGAATGTATCCGCTATGACGTTTAGATTTTCAGCAACAGTAACATTTGCTGCGTCAGCTATTGTCGCAGAAACGTTTCTATGGAATTCACTAAACCCGACAGAAGCACCTACTGCAACACCTGATGAAGATGATGGGGTTTGAGTTGTAGAACCGTTTTTAACCTTCGTTGTTGTACTTTGAGTCGAAATAGCCCCGGTAATCATTAAATTTGAAATGCCGTCTTTTACAGATTTAGAATTATTTAAGCCAATTTTTCCATCGCTGCCTATACCTGCAAAACTTGTAATTGATGGTGAATCATCATCAACTTGACTCAAATCAACATCATAAACATTGTTATAAGTTACAGCTTCATTATTACTGCCACTCAATACATTTCCTTGTTTGTCAGCAAATTCGCCATCTGAATTAACTGTATATGTAACATTATTATAGCAAATTGATTTTCCGCTAACTGTAACATCCGTTTTTAAAACATCACCATTTGCTTTAAAAGAATTATCAGCACTATCGTATTGATATTCAACATCATCAAAAGTTATTTTATTATCTTTCAAGACAATGTCATTTCCTTTTGAATCTTGGAATATATTTCCATTTGAATCTTTATATTTACCATCATTCGTTAAAGTATAAAGAATTCCGTTTGATTCAATAGAATTACTTGTACAAGTAACATCAGATTTTAGCTTATTTCCTGCACCTGAAACCAATACTCCGTTAACGACAGAATATTCAACTCCGTCCATAATTACAGATGTTGGAGAGAAAGGATTTGTAAACATTCCGCCTAAATCATCAGATGCCTTTTGAACTAATGAGATATCACCTTGTCCTGCGACAACATCCATATTAACGGCATCTATAACAGCTGAGCCGACTGATGAATTAGTGTTTCCTTTTACATCTTGGACAACAACACTACCTGTCATTGCAACGCCACCGTCAGAAGTCGCTTTACCACCTGTAACAACAAGTGAAATATAATCTTGACTGTTTGCTGATTGAACTTTTACATTACCGCCTTTATAATTGTCGTTTGCATTTTTATCCGTTGCAGTAACTTTGGCATTATCAGCAATTACAGCGTCAGCATTATTATCTATTTCCTGAATTAAAACACTTCCGCCAAGTCCGCTTGAACCTGATGAACCGTCTTTGAAACTCCATAATTTACCAACGTCACCAACCGCATTATATTGAGTTGTTTTATTTACAGCGTTAACAACTAAATCTTGAACATTCAAATTAGCTGATTTACCGACTTTGGCAAGCGTATTATTCAATATACTTGTATATACAACAGAACCGGCAACACCAACGCCACCTGTTTGAATACCTGAGCCGCTTTCCGCCCAGTTATTAAAGAAACCTTTTAATCCTAAAGAGCTTGTTAATCCTGACATTGTCAAATCTAAGAAAACACCGTCTAAAGCATCTGAAAGGGGATCGGTAGTATTAGATAGAGCTGCCAAAAGCTCTCTATAGTCAACACTCTCGACATCATCTATAACATTTCCTGCGGTATCTTTTAGATTACCTACTCCATAATAAGCACTTGCACCCAATTTCGATAAATTCAACAAAAATTCAAAAGTTGCTTCATTCATCGGATTTTCAGATGTAGCACTGATATTAACAGCACCATTAGCATTTACAACTGCATGGTTTGTAGAATCACCATCTTCTATATAAGCACTTGTTGTATTATTTTGATTACTGATAGAAACAGCTATACCCGGCGAAGGCAATGAAACACTAGAAGTTTTAGTTTCACCTTCTTTTTTTACTTTTGCAGCAACATTATTAACTGTCAAATCTATTGTATTAGCTTTAATATTGACATTATCAGCAGTAATAGTAGAATGTTTACCAACTTTAGCCACTGTGCTTATACTACTGTTGTTATACAAAACACTTAAACTTGCACTTGGCAAATTAGCTTCTGCTTTGAAAAGTTCATTAAAGATACCTTCATCTATAACATTACCTGCTACTTTGGAAATTAAACTCTTAACCCCTGAACCTGCTTTATTCAAAGCTGCAGAGATTAATTTAGCTTTGTATCCGATATCAGTTTCAACAGTTGCATTGTTAATGTTAGCAGCTGTATGAAGATTTTGAGCGGTAACAGAAGTATCACCTGTTGTCGTAACAGTACCATCAATAATCGCCTGAGTATCTATTGTTGCATCTTTTATTGTTATAGCAATTGAAGTTGCAGCACTTTTATCTGAAATTGAAGAAACTGCATTTAAAATAGACAAATCATTTGTCGTGTTAACTGCACTAACATCTAAAGCTCTAGCTTCAACCGTAGTACCTTCAGCAATGTTTGCCCTTGTTGTAGCTTCAGTTTTTGCATTCAAAAGTATAATTTGGAAGTTTGGAACGCTGAAACTTTGAGCTAATATTTGCTCTGTAACAGAAGATGGATTTTTAATTTTAACCCATTGTGTATTTACAGATTTAGCGTTAACAACAACATTATTAGCTGCTTTTACAACTGCGTCACCTGTTACATCAATAGTAGAGATGGTTTTATCACCTGTAGCGTAATAAAGTTCAGCTGAAGTATCAACCCAAGGAGCAAATCTGTTTTTAATAACTAAATTTGTATTAGCAACAGCTTCACTTGAAAGATTAACATCATGAGTTGCAAAAATATTAGAGCCTGAGCCAACTTCAACAGTCGCCTTTGCTCTTGCCCCCTCATAATCATACCCTTGACCTACTACATCTTCCATTCCTAAAATTTTGCCGGTTTCTGTTATTAGAGCACTTTGCAGCATGTTACCAATTGCAGAACTATCTGTAACACTGGTCATCGGATCATTTTTTTGTGCAGTATAATTAACAACACTTTGAGCTGTCAAATTAACATCTTGACCGCCAAGTGTCGCATTTTGAACTTTCACGGTAGCTGTATTTTTATCAATAGATTTTGCATCATTTGCAGCTGATGTTGAAGATTCAAGATATTTTTTAGTAGTAGATGCAATAGACTTAGTTATTTGTTCATTTTTAGCAGTTTCTAATGTTGCTTTAGCTACATTTAAAGCTGTTTGAGCAGCTTCAACATCACCACCGTTATTTTGAGCCTCCGTCAAAGCAGCTTGCTTTGCTGTAACATCAGAGACTAAATCAGCAAGAACTTCATTAATTTTAGTATTTAATTGGTCTTCAGTTAATTCTAATAACTTATCACCAACTTGATAATAGAACTTATCGACTGGAGAAATAGAACCGATATCTTTCACTGATTGGGCTTTGATTTCAATTTTGCCCTCTCCGTTAACTCCAAAAGCTGCACCATTAGAAATATCATTATTACTAACCAATACTTTAAATAGATTTTCAGCTTGTGTTGTAGATGAAATCAAATCACCTTGATTATATTGAGTTCCGGTTGCTGAAGTTTTTACACCTGCAAATATACCTGTTGTATTTTTAGAAGTTGAATCAGCTCCGACAGCAACATTTTTACCATAAAGTTCAACATTGTTTCTAGCAAATATTTTACCATTGACGACAACGTCACCTGTTTGATCAGCAGCCTTTAATGCAGCTAAACTTGCTTCATTTTTAACAGGAAGATAAGAAAGATAATCACCAATATTTACATCTTCACGACCTGCAACTTTTAAAACTTCATTTCCTAAAGTTTCAGAACCTGCTGTACCTAAACTCAATGCAGCATATTTGGCAAAATCAACAGGATTAGGAGCAATTGCTGTTAAAGCACCAACATTTATGACACCTGACGCCCCAACAACCATACCGTTTGGTGAAACGAATATCGCATGCCCGTTATAAAAAGCACCGTCACCACCAACAGAGTTCAAAATACCGTTAATGACAATTTGATTGTTAACCAAATTAACAAATTTAGAAACATCGCCACCATTGTTTTTCATCTGGAATATAAGGTTTGCGATATCACCTTGTCCTAAATTAAAAGAATTATAATACTTGAAACCTGTATCACCACTTTTCAAATCCGGATTTATATTAAAAGCCCCGCTCGTACCATTGGCAACTCCTGTAATTGTAGACTCTGCCAATGCCGGCAACAGTGCTGTTTGCTGGATTAAAAAAGTAAAACACAAAAAGCCCACAAAGAATCTTTTCATATTTACACGTACACGATTAATCAAGTGACTCAACATATATATTTCCCTATTTTGATGTATTTTTTTATTTAGACATATCTATTAGAATACAAAAGGTAGCTAAATTTATTGGCATGTTAAGATATATAACTTTTTTTTAATCAAATGTTACAAAATAATACCAACAAGGGTAGTTCATGTTACCTTTATGTATAAATTATGGGATAGAGAGAAATGAAAATTTTGAATGTGTATAGTAAAAATCAAATAAATATCTTTGTGATATCCGTTTTAATATTGACTAATTGTTTTATTCCGGCTTTTTCTGCACCTGCTTTTAATCCCGGCTCTTTAAATGCAGGTTCATTGAATACTCACGATATGGATATGCTTAAACAACAACAAATGATAAAACAAGGTCAACAAGACTTCCAACGATATGAAGAAAATAAAGAAAAAGAAAACAAGCCAAATAATCCAAACGAAGATATAAATATTGAGCCTAAAACAGAAATGCCGGTTCAAATGAGAGCTAAAGTTTCTGAATATCAAACAAAAGGCGTTTTTATCGCACGTGTTGAATTTTCTGAATCTGCCATTTTTACTCAAAATGAACTTAATAAATATGCATATAACATTGAAGGTAAAAATGTCAAAATAGACGACCTTCAAGCAATGGTTAATAAAATAAATTCTGCATACGCAGAAAAAGGCTATGTTACAGCAAGAGCTTTCCTTGTACCACAAACAATGGAAGATGGAATCGTAAAAATAGAACTTGTTGAAGGTAGAGTCGGCAACATAAATATAGAAAACAACAAATGGACTCGTGATTATTACATAAAAAACCGAATTAAAGCTAAACCGGGTCAAGTATTTGACATCGTAACACTTGAAAAAGACCTTTTAAAATTTAATAGATACAATGACGGCGTTAAATTAAAAGCAGATTTATATCCGGGCATCGAAAATCATTCAACAGATATTTTTCTAAAAACAGCTGAAACTTTTCCTTTTCACATAACGGGATTAATGGATAATGCAGGTCGTTCTACAATCGGTGTTTTCAGAGGCGGCTTAAATTTACAAGCTGACAGTCTGTTTGGACTAAGGGATAGATTGACTTTAGGTGCTTATAAAAGCAGAAGTTCTGTAACTCCATATGCGGATTATAATATACCAGTTAATAAATATGACGGTCGTCTTGGATTTATGTATTCATCGAGTGTTTCCGATATTACTGGCGGCAATTTCTCAATGTTTAACATTCAAAGTCGTTCAAACAATTTCTCGCTATACTATTCTCATCCACTATTAAGAAGACCTAACTTCGAATTAACAAGTATTACTTCTGCAAACTACAAACAAGCTACCACTTCATTTGACAGCTTCGATTTGTACACTGACAAAATAACAAGTGCCCAAACAACAATAAGTGCTAAATATGATTCCAAAAGAGGTATTTGGTACGCAAGTCAAGGCGTTTATCAAGCATTTCCGATGATTCAAGACGAATCAAAATATTTTAAATATGAAGGTAATTTCGTTAGATTACACGATTTTTCACATGGAATCGTCGGTCAATTCAGACTAAATTATCAATACATACCTCAAGATGTCGTCCCTTATGTAGACCAATTCCAATCAGGCGGTTTATCTACAGTAAGAGGCTACACCGAAGGTCTTTTGATTGGTAAATCAGGCTATTTCACAAGTGCTGAAATAATGTTTCCTATCGCTCCTTCAAATATAAGAGTAAAATCGAAAACTCAACCTGACATTGTAAACGTGGTTCCATTCTTCGGAAGATGGGTCAGAGGTGCTGTATTTATAGACCACGCAGGCATATTCCCATTCAAAGGCCGAGGACCGGGGCAAGAAAGCTATTATATAGATGATGATTGCCTTGCAAGTATTGGTATGGGGTTGAGAATTAATCTCCCGGGTGACTTAACAGCCAGATTATATTGGGGCTACCCTTTAATTCAAAATACTCACGAAGAAACACCCAGAGCCGGCAGATTCCACTTTGAAGTCGCTGTTTCTCCTGACTTCTACAAAATGATTCAAATCCATAACGCTAAGAAAAAAGGCGAAAAAATACAACTTGTTAAACAAGAAGAAATCAAACCGATTACTAATGACAACATAAAAAATGTTTCGGATAAAAAAAATTCAAAAAAAATAAAAGCTTCTGAAAAAAATGCTGTAATTAAAGATTCAACAAAACAACAAAAAGAAAAGAAGCAATAACTAAATGCAAAAAGCTGAAGTAATAAACAACTCATCTAAAGATGAAGTAATTTCAAGAGAAGTAACAGCAACTTCTTTAAAAAATATGTTTGTCGACATGGTAAAATATTCACCCTCTAAAATTTGTGGGCTGATTGGCAATACAATTGTTATTCCAATCTATACAACATTATTATCAACAGAGCAGTATGGTATTTATACACTTGCCATTTCCTTTTTATCCTTTCTTTGTATAATATTTTCTGATTGGATTGGATTGAGTGCTTTGAGGTTTTTCAGACACCACGAAATAACAGACAAAATGCCGAAATACTTAACAACCGTTCTTGCATTGTTGGGTATGAACTTACTAATAATGTTTTTGCTCGCCCCTTTATATACATCTACAGGGTGGTTTTACAAATTTTTCAGCATACCTCCCAAAATAATTTTTAGCGTTCTAATACTTGTGATACCTGTCGCTATTAGAGCTTTATTTTTCCAGATTTTAAGAGCACAAATCAAACCAAACGCATTTACAATTTCTACAATTTTAAATCAAATACTAACAATCGGAATATCTATAATATTCATGAAATATGTCCACACAGGAGCATACTCTGTATTAATAGCAATGGGCATATCTATATTACTCATAGATTTTGTATTGTTGTATCAAAGTAACATTACCAAATATTTCAAATATATGGTCAAAACTAAGCCTAAATTTGAAATATTCACATCACTTTTCAGATACGGAGTTCCTCTATCCATAACCTCAATAAGTCTTTGGGCAATTAACCAAAGTAACCGTTTTATAATGATGCACGAAAGCGGTTTTAAAGATGTAGGGCTTGTTGGTGTATCTTATAATCTGACTTTTTCAATATTAATGACATTTTTTGTAATTATTACTTTGGCAGCAGTTCCAAGAATAATTAATCTTTATGAAGACGGCATTGATGTCAGACCAATTATTTCAAAATTAACAGAATATTATATTTTAATATCACTCCCGATAATTGTTTTATATTCAGTGTATTCAAAAGATATAATTTTGCTTTTGGCAAATGAAAAATTTATCGGAGCTTACGTATTAATACCATTTTTAGCATTTTCTGTATTTTTCTTATCACTTGCAGACTATACAACCTTGCAATATAGCTTAAGCAAAAAGACCTATCTTAATACCATAATCAGGGTTATATCAGCTATTGTAGGACTGGGGTTGAACATTATTTTAATTTCAAAATACGGACTTCTTGGCTTAGGGGTAGCAACTCTTTGCGGTAATATTTTATATTTCTTATTAAGCATTATTGTAGTGGTACCTAATCTTGAATGGCAAATACCTTACAAAAAGATATCCCAAATTCTTGTATGTTTCATTCCGGCAGCTTTAATTTATTATTTTGTATTCAACAAACTTGAATTAATACCTTTACTTGAAATAATCAGCTTATTACTTATATATTATGGAACATATATAAGCTCACAAAAATTCCATAAATTTATAAAAAACATGTAAATTTTTCCAAATTAAATGTAACAACTTGTATTTACAAAGATTTAAAATGATATAATAACACATATATAAAATCGTAGATAATAAAGGAATCTATCATGAAAAAACAAATCAAAGTGGCTACTCTAGCCGTATGTACATTCGCTTTAGGATTATGTATCAACAATGCTGCATTTTCTGATATTGCAAGTTTCAAAATAGCTACAGTTGATGTTCAACAAGTAGTATCAAGCTCTAGTCAAGTCAAAGCCTTGAAAGCTGAACAACAAGCAAAAATCAAAGATTTACAATCATTTGTAGCTACTGCAAAAAAAGCTGTTTCTGATGAAAAAGATGCAAACAAGAAAAAGGCTCTTGAAGATAAATACAATAAAGAATTAAAAGCTAAAACAGGCACTATTGAAAAAGAATATGCTAAAAAACTTCAAGACATAGACTCTACAATATCAACATCTATTTCAAATGAAGCAAAAGCTAAAAACTACAACTTGGTTTTAGCTAAAGGTGTTGTTCTTTATGGTGGAGATGATATTACAACTTCAGTCATAAAAGCTGTTAAATAATCTAAACGTAACCTCTTTAAAATTTAATTTACGAAAGATGACTCTATAGAGCCATCTTTTGTCGTTACAAAAATTCACAAAATGCGGATTTGTATTTAAAAACATTTAAAAAAATGTTACAATGGTAGTGGTTTAAACTAAAGGCTTGGGTAATGGAACTAACAGTTTCTACACAGATTGGGGTTTCATCGTTTTTCCCAATCACAAAAAATAATCAATATTTGCCCAATATAACCTCACTACACGGTAGTGAGGAAGATTTGCTTGAAGCGATGGATTACAATAAAGATAAAAAAATTGAGATTTGGGAAGAACTAAAATACAACGCAGACAACTACCCGATACCTGAAGAAGACAAAGTCACATATCAAGATGAAGAAGATACAACTTCCACACAAGTTGACAAAAAAAATGATGACAGCACTGTAGTTCAACTTTTTAAAGATACAGATAAAGAAAATCAATCAACTAATACTTATAAAGCTCCAACGATAAAATCACCTGAATTCAATAGCGACAATAACGTTATATCTATGGCAGGTTTTACAACTACAAAAGCAACAACCGAAAACGTTAAAGACGCTGCTCAACATGTTGATGGACATCAAAAATTTAATAATACAAAAATTAAAAACGCATATACACCTACGCAAATTTCTCACGCACAACTAGATATAGCTCTATAGAGTTATTCTGAGTTTTTACAGCACTTTTTAGGTTTATAATATTTTTTTTGTGGAACATTATATATCGAAGTAAGAAGAAAGTTATATAATGGTTAGTGCTGTTAACTCAGTTAGTGTTTTTTCTAATTACGGAGTATATTCATACTCCGGTTTAACGCAGGAAACAAAACGTCGTTTAGAAGCATTGGGCATTGACACGAAAGACATAAAAACAGAAGCTGAAGGATTACGTCAATTACAAATTAAAGAAAAAGAACAATCATCTAAAAGTACTCAATATTCATATATGAACAATCTTAGAGAGCAAGCAACTTCTTTGGCAAATCAACTCGGAGTTGAAATCAATCAAAATGAAAAAATGTCTGTAATTTTTGATAAAATTTCTCAAAAGATAGCCCAAATGCAAGAGTCGCAAAATCAATCAGAACTACAAAAAGCACAAGCAGCTACGTTCCTTTCTAAGTATCAATCGTTGTATAGTACATATTCTTCACAATCCAATCAAAATATGCTTGGGCAAACGTTAGGTTTTATGGCGGATTATAATCGTTCAATGCTTGGATTTTAAAAAGAGTTAGCTTCTCGGCTAACTCTTTTTTGTATAAAGCAATTAAATCAGAACTATTTTGAGGCTTCAATTTGCTTATCGTAGAAAGATTTAACTCTATCTCTTTTTGCTTCAAGTGCTTGCAATTCATGATTTGCTTTAATTAATTTTAAAGCTCTTTCAGTTTCGGTAGTTTTAGCTTTGTTAATTTGTGCAATTTCAACTTTTTTTGCTGCTATTTCTTTATTAATAGGAGCTAATTTTTCATTTCTTTCAGTTTGCAATCTGGTAACTCTTGATTTTTTCGTAGCATCAGCAGCAGATTCCAAATCTTTTTTTACACCTTCTTTTAAATCTTTCAAAATCGCACTACCAGAAAACAGGTTATCATTAGTTGCTGCATTTGCAGTCGTTTGAGTTGAAATGCACCCCATTGTCAATGCAATTGTAAATAAAAAAATTAAACTTTTTTTCATAACAGACCTTTCTAAAATAAGTAATAAACATTAATACGATAGCTCAAAATGAAAAAAAAAGCCATCTGTTAAATAAAGGATAGATAAATATTAATTGCTATAAATGCTCATATCTAGTATTATAAACAGAGAATGAAAATTGTTTATAAATATACAAATGAGTTTTAAAGACAAATGCGAAATAAAATAGAAAAAATCATATTGTTGACATTTTGCATATATAGCTTATTTTTTATTATTGGGAGCACTTTAGCACCTATTTTGGCACACTTTCAACATTACGATATATCAGCAAAACTAACTGGCACCTATATGTATTCTTGTCACCAACAACCGGACCGCTCGTTTTGGATTTTAGGTTATCCTGTAGCTTTATGTGCAAGATGCTTAGGTTTTTATACGGGAGTTTTTTCAAGCACACTTATTTCAATTTTTAGACCTTTAAAAAACAACTTATTAGTAATTATATTTTCAATAATTCTGGTAATAGCGGATTTATATGCCAATTTTATTTTAAAAATCGATACCGGTAATGGTATAAGATTTTTAATCGGAATGTTAATGGGCTATATATTTACGTTGACTTTGTGTTTTATTATAAAATTTATAAAGGAGAAAATCACTTATGAACGTTAAAAAAATAATCTCATCATTTTTGTTAGTTACACTTGTATCACTCAATGCAGCTCCGCTTTCAGCCGAATCGACAAGACCTGACAAATCATTATACACATTTTTAAAAAACACCGAAAATATTGAAGCATCCTACAAATATCCATCTATTCGAATATCAGCTAACAATGTCGGCAAAGCAAAATTACCTGCACATACTCCGATAATGATAAAATGCGAAGACACAATTTCAACAAGAGATGTTGTAAGCGGTGGTACAGTTATATTTTCAGTATTGGCAGATGTAAAAAGTGATAGCGGTTTAGTATTAATAAAAGCTGGAACACCGGTTACCGCAGAAATAACTTTTGCAAAGAAAAAAGGAATGATAGGCAAATCCGGCGAATTAACAGTGAACGATTTCCACACCAATGCCGTAGACGGAACTTATATTCCGCTATCAGCTTCAGTTTCAAGCCAACCAGAAGACAGCATGACAACATCAATCGTATTAAGCGTATTAATTTGCCCATTATTTTTATTAATGAAAGGTGATGAGGCTCAAGTACCTGCAGGAATGACTAAGCCGTCTTACACAGTAACTGACTCATATATAAACACATCAAGACTATAAAAAACGGAGAAGGCGGGATTCGAACCCGCGGTGGAGTTGCCCCCACACAAACGTTCCAGGTTTGCACCTTAATCCACTCGGACACCTCTCCGCATTTTTTATTTATTTAACGGGTAAAATATACATTGAATGATTTTCTTTCAATTTCAAAGAAAGCAAGTATTTACCATTAATAGTACAAAAGATTAATTTGCACAAGACCTTTGAATGTAATTTATATTTTTTTAACGATTTTGACATTACTAAATTAGATAGTTTATAGTTATTATTATCACAACTATGTATATTAAGGAGGAAAATAATGATTGAACTAACAAGTCAAAGTGTAAATTTTTGGAATAGAAATCCCAAAAACGAAAATGAAGTTTTTGCTTTATACGGAGCAGGTTCAAACGCTGAAGTCATTATAGCTATGGCAAAACGTGCAGGATTAAAAATCGATTGTATAATTGATACAAATAAACAGGGGCATTATTTCAACAATTTAAATATCTATTCTCCTGAAACTTTCCAAAAAACATTTTTTAATAAAGAAAAAAAACATATTAGTAACTTGTTCTAATGTATATAGTGGAGTACATAGCATTGAACGAAATATAGACAATGCGAAAGTATATATTGATTCCGAATTTAATGGTTTTAATTTTATGCTGGCACCCTTAAGAAATAAACTTTTGAAAACTGAAAATTTTACTATAATCAGCAATACGTGTATAGCTATTCGAATATATCAATTAGTTAATTGTAGTTATAAGACCCCAACTGTTGCTACGATTATTTTGCCAAATGATTATTTTAAACTTTGTTCTAATTTGAAAGAATATATGTCAAAAGAACTTAAATTTCTCAGATTTGAAGAATGGATGTATCTCGATAAATATCATACCTTGTGTTCTTTAGGTGACATTGAAATAAAATTTATTGGAAGATTAGATTTTGACGATATAAAAGCAAAGTGGGATGAGCATGTAAAAAGAATAAATTATGATAATTTATTTATGGTTTGGGATTTGAATCACTATACAACATCACCTGAATTATTATACAAATTTTTAAATATTAATGGAGGAACAAAAATAATATTTAATAATAAATTACAAAACATACCACATTCCGCTTGTGATCCAAATTTAATATTTGCTCCGGGACCAATTTTGGAGAAAAATTTCCTTTTAACGGATTGGTTAAACCATGATGTGGAATATTAATAGTTAAACTTTTATAAAAAATAACTATAATAATTTTTCCTTATTAAATAAAATTCAATGAATTAGACTGAAAATATAGCACATGATATAATCATTTTATGAAAAAAACTTTTTACATTATTTTGATTTGCATAATTTTTGCGTCATTATTTCTTTATACTTCAAAAGATAATGGTAAATATAAAATACTTGGCTATGAAGATGCCGCTCATTTATATCTTGATTTAAACAAAAACAATCAAATTGAAGAAAACGAGCTTGTTGACATCAAGGATTGCATTCCTGTTTCCGTACAGGAAAAACGAACTCCAAATTTAAATCTAACACCTATTCAAAAATTATACCTTGAGTATAAGTTTAAAGAATGGGCAGACAAAAATCTTATAAATAAGAAAGTCATCTTGATTAAAGACAATGATGACTGTATATCTTTTTATATTGACAATATTGATTATCGAATTTTTATAATTAAAAATGGATTTGCTCAAACCGATAATAAATCATTATTAAAGAATATAAAAATTGACGAATTAAAAAACATTTTAACTCAAATTGAAGCCCAAAATTACGTTGTGGTAAACCTCAAATCAAACAAATATCATAAACTAGATTGCCCCCTTATTGCAAAATTACACAACTATAAAATTGTCCCGTTTATTGAGGTCAAAGGGATATCAACCCCATGTAAATTATGTCATAGCCATAAAAAACACAACAAATCTCACCACTTTAATTATAAAATATATCCCACAAAATACCCTTCGTCCTATTCCATTGACAATATTTTTACTATATTTTTTATAAATTTCAACAATTTGAAACACCCATATAACGATTGTAAAATTCCAGCATGCAAAGCGTTACAGAAAGAGATAAACGAAGCTCAAAGAAGCATCGATTTTGCCGTTTATGGAATTCAAAACGAACCTCAAATTCTTAATGCTTTAATAAAAGCTCAAAAAAGAGGCGTTAATATCAGGTGGGTAACAGATTACACACCAAATAATGATGAATATTATAAAGATAATGAAAAAGTAATGAAGTTATTACCTTTATATAACACAGATAAAACATCAACTCCGTCAGCTATAATGCACAACAAGTTTTTTATATTTGATAACAAAAAAGTATGGACAGGGTCAGCAAACTTAACATCTACAGACCTATCTAATTTCAACGCAAACTACGTAGCACTTATTAATTCTCCTCAAGTATCAGCCTATTACAAAGCTGAATTTGAAAAAATGTATAATGGTACTTTTCATAAAGCAAAATCACATACAAGTACAAACTATATTTACCTCAACAAATCACTGATTGTCAAACCTTTATTTTCACCCAAAGCCTCAACTACAGAAAATATCATTATACCTATTATCGATAACGCAAAAAGCTACATCTTTATGCCAATATTCTTTTTAACAGATAAAAGAATTGCAGAGCATTTGATATCTGCAAAAGTAAGAGGCGTAGACATAAAAATAATAATGGATGCAACTAATGCAAACGGTAAATATAGCCTCTGCAAAACACTTAGACTAGCTAAAATACCTACAAAAGTTGAAAATAAAGCAGGTAAAATGCATATGAAAGCAATTATCGCAGATGACAAATATTCCATAATTGGCTCAATGAATTATACTAAAAGCGGAAACCAAATAAATGATGAAAATACTCTTGTTATAGAGAACTCAGACATTGCAAAATATCTAAAAGGAAGTTTCTTGATAATGTGGAACTCAATACCTGAAAAATATCTTTATCTGTCACCTTCAGCAGAAAGCTTCGCATCAATCGGCTCTTGCAATGACGGGATAGATAATGATTTTGACGGCAAAACTGATAACTTAGACGAAGGCTGTTTCCCTTTTTCTAAAAAGTAACTAACCCATAATTTACAGGCGTAATATTATCCGCCGGAGCTAACGGCTTTGTCGTATCTACTTTCGGGAACAACTTTTGAAGCTTTTTATCTATATCAAAGTGACGTTTGTTCTTTTTATTCAAGTTTTCAGGATTTTTCAAAACTGCTTTTTTAAATTTAACATCAGAACCTTCTGTTCCTACCATCATAGAAAAAAGCATCATTGTTGACTGCCTGTAAGCATCATATCCTAAAGTTACTTTTGCATAATCAGGTCCAACACTTACCAAAAAGCGAGCTTCTTGCAACATATCATTTTCATAATTGTCTTTCAACAAAGCTAATGAAGACAAGAAGCCAAGTGTCAAATATTTATTAATTTTCAAAGACTCAATTAAAACGACATTGGATTTGCCATACATATACTCATCAAACAAAAATGGCGAATGTCCTGCCACAGCTGATTGGTAATAGATTAAAGACTGTGCCCATTTCTTATATGTAGTTTGAAAAGCAGGTCCCAATCTTGCGATACCAACTGTATCACCGGTTGTGTATAGAGAAAGAGCTGTTTGTGCTACAACATTCATATTAAAATTGAAATCTTTTTTTTGATTTGTATAAGAATATATAGGCTTCCAAGATTGAGTCATCCATCTGGCTCTACCTTCAAAATCACGGAATTGCTTGTTTTCATCGACAAAAAGGCCGGCATTTATCCTTTGAGCAAAATTCACCCCTAAATCTTTATTTTCATAGATATTATCATATTGTAATTGGGTACCCCATCGAGGCATTCTATAGCCTAAAAACCATTCGTCATTATAAGCATTTTGAGAATAACTTAATCTTAAATTCTTAGTAATTTTTTGCTCACCTCTGACAACGAAAGAATCGGCTGCAGACCCATAAGCAATTTCTGTAACATTATGAGGATTTCTGTATCTTGCAATACCTCCGACGCCAAGTTCACTATCGCAATAATTCAACAATGGCACCAATTTCAAAGTAGAAGTGCCTGGTAAATCCAATGCAATACCGGGACCGGCAAACATTCCCAACTCAGAAACCTGACCAAATTCCGGAATATTTGTTTCAACAAATTGTTGCTCTTTATCAGAAATAAATTTCATATTCGGTGCACTTCCGATTCGTAGATTTTTCATATACAAATCGCCGTTTTTTACAGTCATGTAATTATGCTCATCACGAGAATCTATTATGATTGTCTTAGCCTTAATTTTATAAGTACCTCTATCAGGTATTCTATCTTTAGCTGCGTTAGCTTCAGAATTTAATCCAAGCCCCATTCCACCAGGGTTGATGAGTGAGCCAAAGGAGGTAGCACCAAAACGCAAATCATAGTTTTTTATAATTTTTGCAACCCCATCAAATTCTTCAATTCTGTCGGAATAAATGTATCCTTCATTTGCAGATAATCGAACCATGAAATTTTTGGTAACAGGGTGAGTAAGCCAGCCGTTATACTGCCCAAAATTCAAATTGACGAAATCACCGTCAGTGACCATATCTCCATTGATTATCTGAACGTTATCATAAGCTTTTACGGTATTTAAATCATGATTATAAACTATTTTATTTGCCTTAATGACTAAATTTTCTTTTTTCATTGTTAAAACAGCATTACCCAAAGCTTCCATTTCAAATCTATCAGGGTAATAATCCATGTGATCAGCGTCAAGAGTTATTTCAGATTTTTCTTCTTCTTGGGTTTGAACTTGATTTTTTTTAGATTTTTTCTTTTTCTTCTCCGTTGCAGCTTTCAATTTTATAACTTTCTTGTCAGCTTTAGTCGTTTTAACCGGAGATTGAACTTCATTTGCAGGCAAATTTTCTTCAACAAAATCCGCAGCAAAAGACTCAGATGCAAAGCAACAAGCAATAAATAATATTAAAAATATAGAAAATAAGTTACGTTTCACTGAAAACCTCTTATATATAATTTAAAGGATTAGTTGGTTGACCGTTGACCCGAACTTCAAAATGGCAGTGAGGTCCGGTGCTGTAGCCTGTAGAGCCCTCATAAGCAATAACTTGCCCTTTAGAAACATAATCGCCATTATTAACCGCAAATCCCGATAAATGTGCATACAAAGTGGTAGTACGTACTCCATTATAACGACCATGGTCAACAATTACAACTTTGCCATAACCGCCATACCATCCTGAGTAAATAACCTTGCCTGAGTTAGATGCCCTGATTGGACCTCCGTATCTGCCACCGATATCAATTCCTGAATGGAAAGTTCTGCTTTTGAATATAGGGTGAACTCTCCAACCGAATGGAGAGGTAATCGGACCTGCTATTGGTTTTATAAAGCCCGATGTAACTCTGATATCGTTACTGTAGGATTGACGTTGAATCATATTTTGTAAATTTGCAGATTGTCTTGCCAATTCTTTTTCTGAACGCTCATAAGCCTTTCTGTCAGTTCGCAATTTTTGAATCATTGTAGAATTTTTATCGATTGCAGTCTGAATTGAAGCCTGTTCATATCTCATAGTTTGAACAGCACCTTGAAGTATTTTTCGTTGTTCTTCTGCTTGGGCTTTAAGCATAGCTATTTTTCTCGCTCTTGCTTTTACGTAAGCCAATCGTTGTTTATCTTGCTTTGCAATTATACTTTGATAATAAACTCTATCTAAAAGCTGATTTAAATCCTTTGTAGAGAATATCCACTGAATAAGCCCATAACGTTGTTTTTTATAAATTTGACGAATTCTATTTCTACTTTTAAATTCCGTATAAGAAAAAGCCGCCATTGAGCGTGACAACTGGCTTTGAAGTTCAGTCAAACGTGATTGTGCATTTGTATATTCTGATTTCGAAACAGAAAGATTTTTTTGATTTTGTTCAAGTTTAAGCTGATTTCTGTATAATTTGTTTGTTTCAGCACTTTCTAATTTTTTTAATTTTATGATTTTTGCACGAGTTTCTTTTCGTTTTTTTTCTATATGGTTTCTTGTAGTATTAGCAAAAGCTTCCAGCCCAATGGAACTTGCCAAAAATATAGCAAGCAACATTGATGTAAAAAATTTTTTCTGACTGCCTGAAAGCATAATAAATTCCCGTAAAATTAGTGATGAGATGCAAGAACAGCAATTACGATAGGACCAACTGTCCACATTACGAAACAAAATGCTATCAACAATATTATAAATTTTTGATTATTTCTAAAAAATTCCATCATGATTTTTCTCTCACCTAAGTCCCTATTAATATTTTACCCATAAAATACGCAAGTGCAAATATATTAACATAGTTAAAATAAAATTGAGACCAATATTTACAGTTTTATAACTGAGAATATAAAATCCGATTTTGAGTAACTGAAATCTCAGACTTACAATCAAAACAATCCCTAGGCAATTCATCAACAACCAATTCTTGAGGTATTAAAATCACCTTAGGAACAGCCTTTTGCAAACCAGCAACAAATCTATCGTAATAGCCTTTTCCATACCCTAACCTATAGCCTTTTTTGTCTGCCATTAGAGCAGGCATAATAATTAAATCAAGCACACCTAATTCTTTTAACGGGCTTCCTGTCGGCTCATAAATACCAAAAGAACTAACAGTAAATTGACCTTTTTCATATGGACAAACTTCCATCAAATCACCCCGAACCCTCGGTATGTATATATTTTTCTCAGCAATGTTTAAAATTTGTTGAGTTATAACCTCATTGCCAAAAGAGTTATAACAAAATATATTTTTTGCACTAATAAAACATTCTAAACCAAAGAGGTTATTGACAATTTTTTCGCTGATTGAAACTATATCCAGTCCTGAACGGATATTTTTAGCTTTTTTTCTTAACAAAAGTTTTTCTTGCATAATTTCATATTATAACAAAAAAGCCCCAATATAAAATTGAGGCTTTTAAGAAATTTGATAAACAAATTATTTAATATTTGAGAATGTCCAAGCGTCGTAGTTTGGATTTTCAGCAATTTTAATATCGCCGTTCAAACCACCATCTTTAGGATCTTCATGAGCAATTGGTTTATACAATCTGTTGTAATATTCAATTACCATTCTATCAGAATTGAAGTATGCTTCAGATGTTCTGATTGCTTGACGCATCATTCTAGCCCATTCTGGCTTATTATCATAGTATGTAGGAATAATTTGATTTTCAATTATGTCCATCATACATTGATGATCTTTCCAGTGTCTTTCTTCCCATGGAATATCGTCATCTAGACCGGGGTATTCAATAGTATAACCATTAATTCCCGGGAAGGTACCTTCAACAGTCCAACCATCAAATGTTGACAAGTGCAAAGCACCATTCATATTAGCAGACATGCCTGAAGTACCTGAAGCCTCAAAAGGTCTCAACGGAGTGTTTAACCAAACATCAGTTGCCCTTTTCAACTTACCTGATAATTCAAGTTCATAACCTGCCAAAACAACAACATTTTTCATATTTACTGATTTATGTAGAATTTTGTTGAACATTTCACGGCCCATAACATCATCGGGATGGAATTTGCCGGCGAAAATCAACTGAACTTTGTTAGCATCCAGAAGTTTAGAAATTCTGTCTTTGTCCATAAGGATAAGCCATGCTCTCTTATAATCAGCAAATCTTCTTGCCCAAGTAATTGTTAAAACGTTTGGATCAAGCCTTTTGCCAGTTGTATTCGCAATATAGCTGAAAACTTCTTTTTTCATCTCAAGTTTTGCATTTAGCAAATCTTCAGAAGTTTGAGCATTCCCAATTCTTTTATCTTGCCAATAGTGCAAGTTTACAGCGTTGGTAATAGCTCTAATCGGGCAACGGCCTTGAACCCATTCCCACATTTTGTTAGCAACCAACCCGTGTAATTGAGAAACAGCATTAGCTATTCTACTCATTCTAAGAGCTGCAACTGTAAGAGAGAAGTGTTCTCCGCCAAGTTCAATAGCTCTTTCTCTAGAGCAGCCTGAGAAGAAGCCACCTTCAAGTAAAGTGTCAACCCAATGAACTTCGTTACCGGCAGCTACCGGAGTATGTGTAGTAAATACTGTTTTACGTTTAACTTGGTTCAAATCGCCATTGTACTGTTTCAAAAGTTCAAAAGCGGCAGGAAGTGCATGACCTTCGTTCAAGTGAATACAATCGAAATTGTATCCGACTTTTTGAAGCAATCTGACACCGCCTATACCAAGAATAGTTTCTTGAGCAATTCTGATTCTTTCATCACCATCATATAATTTGTGAGAAATACTTCTAGCCCATTCTGAATTTTCTTCAATATCAGTAGTTAATAAGTAAACAGGGCAAGTTCCGAATAAAGACGGATCGACTTTGTAAGCCTTAACTTTTACTGTTTCACCAAATACTTCTACGTCAACTGACATGTCTAAATCTGTTAAAAAGTCATAATGTTTTCTAATGTAAGCAACTTCTACGTTTCCTTCGTGGTCAATTCTTTGATTGTAATAACCATAAGACCACAACATAGTGACACCCACCATAGGCATTTGTAAGTAACCGGCTGATTGCATGTGCGAACCTGCCAAGAACCCCAAACCACCTGAATAAGTGCATAGCGATTGGTCCATTGCTATTTCCATTGAAAAATATGCTACGTTTGGTAATCCCATAGTTCTCCTTTGCATTTTTTCTTTAACTATCTTCGTTGAACTTTATACCAACAACATACCATGAACGCAAGAATTTTTCTAACTCCATCTGTATAAAGATAGTTACAATGTATTACCCCTATTGAATTAGACAACCAATTACTATAGATGTAACGATATCTTAAAATAACTATTTTTTGGCTACTTTAATGGAAATATTAACACATTTTACATAAATTTACAAAGCTAAAATACCCATGTAAAACATGAAAAATATATGCAATTTGATGTAGGCGGATTAATTTATTTAGAGTATAATATTAATAAGGAGCAGATATGGGTATTTTAGATAACTTTTTTAAACCTAAAGATAAAAAATCTGAAAAAAAGCCGGACCCTCATCACAGAGAAAAATCAAAAGGACTTTTAATCAGCAAACTCAAAGACAGAGGCTTTACAAGGCTGGAAGTTAAAGAGGTGTTGGATATCATTTCGCTTGCAGAAGCCGATATTCAAGTTTTGAAAGATTCTATCGGTGAAGCAAAAGCTAATGAAAATTCAGTTAAAATCATGGCGAAAGTCATGAACGAAATAAAAAGTCGTCAAACTGAGATGTCTGAAGAAATTAAACAAAAAATAATCCAAATTCAAACCAGAAAAGCTGCTTATAAGAAAGAATTATCATGAAACTAGCTGTTTTTGACTTTGATTCTACATTAATGGACGGCGAAACCATTGAGTTCTTAGCCAATGAATTTGGTATTCAAGAAAAGGTTAAAGCCATTACAACTCAAGCTATGGAAGGCAAATTAGACTTTTTTGAAAGCTTGACTCAACGTGTTGCTCTACTAAAGGGACTAAAAGAAACAAGAGTAAAAAACATTTGCGAAAATCTTCCGTTCATGCCCGGAGCCAAAGAAACCATATCTGAACTAAAAAAAGCAGGATATACAGTAATTTGCTTTTCCGGAGGTTTTAAAACAGCCACAGTGCCTGCTAAATCACTTCTGGGATTAGATGGGGAATTTGCAAACGAGCTTCATTTCAAAAACGGCGAAATGACAGGGCTCGTCGGTGGCGAGATGATGTTTTCACATAGCAAAGGGCAGATGATACAAACTTTACAAAACATATTAAAAGTAACTCCTAACAACACCATAGCAGTCGGAGATGGTGCTAATGATTTAAGCATGTTTAAACATGCTGACACTCGTATTGCTTTTTGTGCTAAAGAAATTTTGAAACGAGAAGCTACAATAACAATTGAAGAAAAAAATCTTACCAAAATTATAGACAATATATTATAGTCACTCTACCACTGAAACATTTAATATATAGCAATCATCTTTAATCTCAACAATTGCCCAACTCAAAACATTATAATTAAATGTTTTTAAATTTTCATCAATATATAGAGAAGTCAAATTATCTGTTTTTTTAATTTTGACTATTTTATTTTCTATCATTATTCTACCGTAACTGATTTCGCTAGATTTCTAGGCTGGTCGACATCTTTACCTAAGAACTCAGCAATGTAATAAGCCATCAACTGCAATGGTACATTAGCTATTATCGGGGACAATATTTCAGAAACTTGAGGAATTCTGATAATTGACTCAAATAAATTCTCTAATGCTTTATCTTCTGATGAAGTCAAGGCTATGAGTCTTGCATTGCGAGCTTTTGCTTCTTCTGAATTTGATAATATTTTTTCGTACGTAATATGCCCCGGAATTAATATAGACAAAACAGGCATGGTTTCATCAAGCATAGCAATAGGACCATGTTTTAGCTCACCTGCTGCATATCCTGTTGCATTAATATAGCTGATTTCTTTTAACTTCAAAGCCCCTTCAAGAGCAGTCGGGAGGTTAATGCCTCTTGCTATATAAATAAAATCTTTTGTATTAGCAAATTTTTTGGCACATTCTTTGATTTGGTCTTTTGAGTTTAGAATTTGTTCAATTTTTGCAGGAATTTGAATTAATTCTCTTTTTAAATTTTTCAAATAATCTTTATCTAAAGATTTTTTAATTTCAGCAAGATGTATTGCTAACAAGTAGAATGAAATTAACTGTGCGGTATATGATTTTGTAGCGGCGACACTGACTTCAATACCTGCAGAAACTGGAATCAAGCTATCCGCATAACGAGCCATACTTGAATCGGGTCTATTAGTAATAATTAATACATGAGAGCCTTTTTCTTTTGCTTGACGAATTGCCGTAATAGTATCAGCGGTTTCACCTGATTGAGAAACTCCGACAACAAGAGTTGAAGCATTAGTAACTGTTTTTCTGTATATATATTCACTAGATGGCTCAACGTCAACAGCTATACCTGTAAAATCTTCTATAATATACTTACCGACCATTGCCGCATGTAAAGATGTTCCACAAGCAATAATTTCAATTCTGTTCAAGTTTTTGAGTATATCTTGGTTTAATTTTACCTCGTCTAAATTAATCGGGGCATCAATATCATACAATTTCCCGTTCAAAACATTTCTTATAACATCAGGTTGCTCATGAATTTCTTTAAGCATAAAGTGTTTAAAGCCCATTTTACTAAGTGCAATAGGCTCCCAAGGTAACATTTCTACTTTTTTAGAGACTTCTTCACGCTCTAAAGTAGATATATTAACAGAGTCTTTTGTAACAACAGCAACTTCATTATCATCAAGATAAATAGCTTTTTTGGTATGTTCAATAGTAGCCGGAATATCACTTGCAATAAAGTTTTCACCTTCACCAACTCCGATTAAAAGCGGAGCATTTTTTCTTATGCCGACAATTTTATCAGGTTCATCTTTATGCATTACACACAAAGCATAAGCTCCTTGAAGTTGAGGTATTGCATTACGTACAGCCTGAGTCAACGAATTTGTTTTACCGTATTCATAAGCTATAAGGTGAGCAATTGTTTCTGTATCTGTTTCAGAGCGGAATTCACAACCTTTTTTTATCAATTCGGCACGGAGTTCTTTAAAATTTTCAATAATTCCGTTATGAACAAGAACCAACTTGCCACATGAGCAAGTATGAGGGTGAGCATTAAGCTCAGTCGGAGCACCGTGAGTTGCCCATCTAATATGTCCAATGCCGGCAGTAGGAGCTTTTATTTCATTTTTTGCGTTTTCCATGACTTCCCGCAAATTTTGAAGTTTACCGATAGCCTTATAGACCTTGATATCACCTTCGTCATTAATTGCAATACCGGAGGAGTCATAGCCTCTGTATTCCAAACTTGTCAATCCATCCAAAAGAACCTTAACAACAGGTTTAGGTCCGATATATCCTACGATTCCGCACATAAGTAAAAATCCTCACTCTAAAATTTATTTAATAATTATACCCGATTAAAATAAAAAGCAATATTAAATCTTTATAAAGATTAATTGAGTTAATACATTTCAATAATATTTTTAACCGCTTTTTCGCCTAAATCAAGTATTTCAAGCATTTCAGACTTGTCGTAAGGGTTCCCCTCAGCAGTTGTCTGAAACTCAATAATTTTACCACTTTTTGTCATAACAATATTGCTGTCGACTTGAGCGTTTGAATCTTCTGAATAATCCAAATCAAGTTTTACTTCACCACCAACAATACCTGCTGAAACAGCAGCTATCGGTTCAAGAATAGGACTTTCGGACAACAAACCGGCTTGTAATAGTTTGTCAACTGCTATTTTAAGAGCCACAAATCCACCACAAATACTAGCACATCTGGTTCCGCCATCTGCTTGAATAACATCAGCATCAATTGTAATAGTTCGTTCGCCCAATTTTGCTAAATCAACGCAAGAACGCAAACTTCTTCCTATCAATCTTTGAATTTCTTGAGTTCTTCCTGAGATTTTAGTTCTTTCACGTTGACATCTGGTATTTGTCGCAGAAGGAAGCAATGAATATTCAGCTGTAACCCATCCTCTTTTGTCTTCTTTGTCCATCCAGCGAGGCTTCTGCTCGTCAACTGAAGCTGTTACAATTACTCTTGTTTCGCCACACTCAATTAACACTGAACCCAAGGCATGTTTTGTAAAACCTTTTGTAATTTTAAAAGGTCTTAATTCACTGTTTTTTCTTGCATTATATCTTACTGACATATAATCCTCTTTTCTTATCTATTTCTTTATGATAAATTTTTCATGTATATATTATATAATAATATATAAAAATGGGACGGATTAATTAAATCAGTAAGGCAAAGTATGAACAAATTTTATTTAACAACAGCTATAGATTACGTAAATGGTGCACCTCACATCGGTCACGCCTATGAAAAAATAATGTCAGATGTAATTATAAGACACCAAAAACAACTTTTAGATGATGTATATTTTTTAACAGGCACCGACGAGCACGGGATTAAAATACAAAAAACCGCAGAAACAAGAGGCATAACGCCAAAAGAACTATGCGATGAAAATAATCAAAAATTCGTCGACGCTTGGAAAGAACTCGAAATAGATTACGATAAACTAATTAGAACAACGGATGAAGACCATAGGGAAATCGTTCAAAAAATATTTAAAAAACTTCTTGAAAACGGCGATATTTATAAACATTCTTATACAGGTTTATATTGCTCAGGTTGTGAATCATTTTTAAACGCAAGAGACCTTACAGAAGACGGCTTGTGTCCTGACCACCAAAAAAAGCCCGAGGAAGTAAAGGAAGAAAATTATTTCTTTAAATTAACAAAATACAAAGACAGAATTATTGAACATATTAAAAATAATCCAACTTTCTTGCAACCAGCCTTTAGAGCCAATGAGGTTTTGAACCAACTTGAAGATATAGAAGATATTTCTGTTTCAAGAGCAAAATCATCAGTTTCCTGGGGAATCCCTGTTCCGGGTGACGACAGCCAAATAATTTATGTTTGGATTGATGCATTGTCAAACTATATTACAGCACTCGGCTATGATACTGAAAATCCGTCTGATAGATTTAAAAAATATTGGCCTGCTGATGTTCAAGTAATTGGCAAAGATATCATAAAATTCCACTCTATATACTGGATTGCAATTCTTATGGCACTAGGCATTGAGCTCCCAAAAACAATATTGGGACACGGCTGGATTACAATCGATGAATCAAAAATGAGCAAATCAATCGGTAACGTCATCGCACCTCACGATGTTATTGAACACTTTGAGATGAATAACTCTGACGCCTTGAGATACTATATGATGGCTTGTGCTCCTTTTGGAAAAGACGGAAATTATTCCGATTTGGATTTCAAAGAAAAGGTAAACGCCGACTTGGCAAACAACATCGGAAACCTTTTAAATCGTACATTAAATATGCTTGTTAAGTATTTTGACGGAGAAATCAAACCTGAATTTAAAACGACAGAAGACTCAACAATTGCAGTTCTTGCAAAAAATGCTGTCAACACTGTTAATGAATATTTTGAAAAACATCAAGTGGCAGAAGCAGCAGATTCAATAGTAGATTTTTCTAACGCAGTAAACAAATATGTAACAGACAATGCACCTTGGGGACTCGCTAAAGAAGAAAAAATGCAAGAATGTGCAAATGTACTATACAATACACTTGAAGCAATGCACTACATTGCGGTTATGATATATCCTTATTGCCCTAACATAGCAAAAGATATTCTTCAACAATTAGACCTTCCTGTTGATTTCAAATTAGCAAATCTAAAATGGGGAGATTTAAAAACAGGCATTATAACCGATAAATCAAAAATCAAACCTGTATTTTTAAGACTCGACTCTGAATTTGCGACCGACAAGAAAAAAGGGAAGTAAGAATTGATACCACTTGAGCTAAAACAATTCTATAACACAACGAAAACTATGCTTGAAAAAGCAAAGGAGTATCTTTGACCTTCCTTTAACAGAAAAAAATGTCGTAGAACTTGAAAGAAAACTCCAAAATCCTGAAATTTGGAACGATACAGATGCCTCTACTAAAATTTCACAAGAACTAAAAGAAAATAAAGATACTATTACTCAAATTGAAAATTGGGAAACCATATTGAGTGATATTGAAGTTATGTTTGAACTTTTTGAAGAAACTCACGATAATGAGCCTCTTGAAGAAGCTGAAAAAAGAATAAAAATTCTCAACAAAGAACTTGAAAAATGGGAAATTGAAAAAACGCTTGGCGGAGAATACGACAAATCTGACGCTATCATATCAATCAACGCAGGAGCAGGCGGCACAGACGCTCAAGATTGGGCTCAAATGCTACTCAGAATGTACACAAGATGGGCAGAATCTCGCAACTGGAAAATCGAGCTCATAGAACGCTCCGATGGAGAAGAAGCAGGCTTAAAATCAGTTACTATAAAAATTTGCGGCAAATACGCTTTCGGCTTGGCAAAAGCAGAAAGAGGAGTCCACCGTCTTGTCAGGATATCGCCTTTTAACGCAAATGGAAAAAGGCAAACAAGCTTTGCAAGCCTCGAAGTCAGCCCGGTAATAGAAGATTTCAGCAAAAAAATAGAAATTCCCCAAGAAGATTTGGTCGTAGACACAATGCGTTCAGGTGGTGCCGGCGGTCAAAATGTCAACAAAGTCGAAACTGCCGTAAGAATTTTGCATAAACCAACTGGCATTGTCGTACGCTGTCAACAACAACGTTCACAACTTCAAAACAAAGAAACAGCAATGCAAATTCTTGCCTCAAAATTACTTGCAATTAAGCAGGCTGAGCACGAACAAAAATTATCAAAACTAAAAGGCGAAAATGTCGACATAAACTTTGGCTCGCAAATTCGCTCATACGTATTCCATCCGTACAAAATGGTCAAAGACCACAGAACGAACCTTGAAATAGGTAACGTAGACTCTGTAATGAACGGAGAAATAGAGCCTTTCATCGATTCATATCTAAAACAATTTAGCAAATAACATTTATTGTAAACTTTTGTTACTAAAACGCAAATAAAAGTATATACTGTATCAATATATTTGACACACTTTCCTTTATTAATATAAGAGAGCCATATAACGAAATTATAAGAGGTAAAAGAAGAGTATGTCATTGAATAAAATTCCATTGACGAATTTGAAAACACTTGAAGATATCAACAAAGCATCTGATTCATTAAAAGCTACAGATGCTGAAATCGATACTGATATTTTCTCAGGATTAACTAAAAGCAAATTTAACAGCTTAGTTAAGAAAAACGCAAAAGGCTCAAATTCACAATCAATTTTTTACCAAAATATAAAAGCAGTTGGAGCTGATAATGTTTTTACAGCCCTTGACTCAAACAATGACGGAAAATTATCTCAATCAGAAATTTCTAAATATAGCGGAAAAGATAAAAAATCAGATTCTCTAAACGGCACAGAGCTAAAAATAGCACTCCACGATGTAATCGGCAAAGCACTTGACTCATATAAACCTGCAAAATCATCTTCAAGCAGCTCAACAAAAAGCACAGGGAAAAAATCATTCGCAAAACAATTAGAAGAAGGAATGAACGAAATTCGCTCATTTATAAATTCAGCAAAATCAAGCTCAACATCAAACGGCTCATACTCATCTTCAGGAGCTCAAGGTGGACAAACAGTATCATCAAGCACTTCTGCAACCGGCAAAGCTGCTGCATTAATCGCTAACGCAAGAAAATACTTGGGCTACAATGAAGCTAACGGCTCATACAAACTATTTACAAATGGCAGAGTTGAACACTGGTGTGCAGACTTTGTAACATATATCGCAAAACAAACGTATGGTGGTAGCCTACCTTCAGGATTTGGCTCTCCATCTGTTTCAGAACTATGGAACTGGGGTAAAAGAAACGGCAAAACCGTAGCTGTAAATAACGTTCAAGCAGGTCAAGTCATGATTCAAAAAAATAATGGGGCATCTCACACAGGCTTAGTTACAAAAGTAGACAGAGATTCATCAGGAAACGTAGTTGCAATCCACACTATAGAAGGAAACACAAGCGACACTGTAGCTGAAAGAACTTACCAAAGAGGAAGTTCCGGCTTCAACAAGATAACTTGCTTCGTAAGCATAGCATAAGCATTAAACCCATTTGTAAACTAATGTAAATAAAATATATATTACAGATATATTTTGTCAATATTTTCAAGGTTCCTTACTTTATTAATATATAAAAGTGAGGATTAAAATTTATGTCATTGGATAAACTAAAATTAACAAAATTACAAACACTGGAAGATATTCAAAATGCAACCGACAGCATTAAAAAGACATCAACTGACAAATCTAACGTAGATATTAATATCTTTTCAGGAATGACAAGTGATGAATTTTCTAAGCTTGTAGATAAATCAAGCAGCGAGAAAGCATCGGACTCAATATTTTATCAAAATATTAAAGATATAGGCACTGATGATGTGTTTAGTGCGATAGATACAAACAACGACGGAAAACTCGATGACAATGAGCTTTCTAAAGTTGCCGGCTTAGATTCAGACAAAAAAGGATTTTCCACACAAGAACTTAAAGTTGTTTTACACGACGTAATTTCAAAAGCACTTGACGCATTAAATATAGAAGCACCAAATGTTGAAGATGCACTAAACGCAACATTACCAACAGGTAATGACTATTACAACATGCCTGCCTCCGGCGGATACAGTGCACCATCTGGTTCAAGTGCAAATCAAGTTTACGGAAACAACGGCACCTCTGGAGCCAGCTCAACAGAAGGCTCTGATGCAACTGACGGCAACAAGTATTCAGGAATGAATCTTGAAGAATTAAAATCAGAAAAATCAACTGTTGAAAATGATATAAAAACTGCAGAATCAGAGGTTAAAACAGCTAAAACAGACGTTGAAACTAAACAAAAAGCTCTTGAAACAGCAGAAAAAGAATATGAAGATATTGAAAAGCAAATGAACGGTAAGGATTCAGCTTTATCAAAAGCTGTTGAAGCCGACAACACAATTGACAGTACAAAAAAAGAAGAATTTGCAAAAACTGACAAAGAAATAGCTGAAAATGATAAAAAGAAGACTGAAAACGACAAAGCAATTTCTGAAAAAGAATCTGCAATTTCTGAAAATGATTCAAACTTAGATAAAGCAAGAACAGACATTGCGGACAAAGATTCATCAATCGCGGACTTAGAATCTGCTGTGTCAAAATTAAACTCTCAAAAATCAGACTCAAAAGAAGGTTCAGATAAAGAATCTGCAACCGCTGAACTAACTCAAAAACAAGCAGCTTTGGCTCAAGCAAAACAAGAACGTGAGGAACTTGTTAAAAAAAGAGACGAATTAACTAAAAAACAAGAAACATTGAAAAGCGAACTTGATAAGCTAAAAGAAACTCAAAAAACAATAGAAACCGAAAAAAATAACTTATTAAGCGAAAAACAAAAAAGTGCAACTTCTTTGGCATTGAACAGCACTAATCCATTAACACAAACTGCAATTAAAAATTTCAATGACATAAAAGCAAAATACGACAAAGCTCAAGAGGCTAAAAACACAGCCCAAAGCGACCTTGACAAAGCAAAAGAAACTTTAGAAACGAGTCAAACAAAACTTGATGAGAAAAAAGACGCACTCAACGATATCAATACCCAAATCACAAAAAAAGAATCAACAACTTCATCAGAAGAATTGATTGAAAATGCAAAAAAATATTTGGGCTACAACGAAGCAAACGGTTCATACAAACTATTCACAAACGGACGTACAGAAGCTTGGTGTGCAGACTTCGTTTCATACGTTGCAAAAGAAACCTACGGTGACAAATTGCCAGAAGGATTTGGTTCTGCATCCGTTTCAGGCTTGCAAGAGTGGGGCAAAAACAACGGAAGAACAGTGGGTAAAAATGACGTTGAGGCAGGTCAAGTTATGATACAAAAGAACAACGGAGCATCTCATACAGGGCTTGTTACCAGCGTTGAACGTGATTCATCAGGAAATATCACCGCTGTCCATACGATTGAAGGTAACACAAGCAACACTGTAGCTGAAAGAACTTACCACCCTGGAGATTCAGGGTACGAAAAAATCACCAGTTACGTTTCAATTAATTAAAATTCAAAAAAGTCATCTATCAAAGGTGACTTTTTGTTATGAATAGACTTGACCTTTCAAGGTTGTTTTACCTTGCGACAAAACTTGTCCTGTTTTTCCAATTATATCTACCGGCGTAGTATCTAAATCTTTTCCGCCAAACTTTTTAACACCTGCTGTAATAGTAAACCCTTGTGGTTTTCCGTCAACAATTTTTTGCAAATTAGCAAGCCATTTTTCAATTTGTCCGATTTTTGCTTCGTTATTGTAAGCACAATTCAAATAGTTCATCAATTTTTTATCAACAACAGAATGAACATCTTCACCATTTCTCATTTTTTGAACATATGAGTGAAGCATATTTTTATCTTCTTGAGAAGGAGCTTCTTTTAAGGCTTTTATCATTATTTGCCTTAATGATTTTTGAGTATTAGAGGTTGCCTCATCAATTTTTGCATCAAGAAAAGTTGAGATTTGAGAATTGAATGAAGAATCGTGTGCAGATGATTTTTTCAAACTAATAATGGAATCCAACTCCGACATGGATTTATTTAACTTTGTTAAAGGTGCTTGTTGAGCCGAATAGGTAGCTATTTTGTGATGACCTTCTTTGATATAAGGAGTTACGAAACTTTTGAGTTGTTTGTTATTTATAAGATTATCTCGTGCTTGAGAAGCCATTTTTTTAGCCTCAGCAACAGAAGTATTGGGCATTAATACCACAAATTCTTCACCACCAAAGCGATAAACATTTTTCCCCATTGGAGCAAAAACATTATTAACTTCAGAGCCAATAGTCTTTATGAACAAATCACCGGTATCATATCCTAATAAATCATTAACACCCTTAAAATTATCCATATCAAACATCGCAACAGTCAAATGACTACCGTTTTTCTTTAATTCTGAGATATGTTTTTGAATGTCAGAGAGCAAAGTTCTCTTATTTTTCAAACCTGTAAGGTGGTCGGTTTTTGCAATATTAAATACGGTATTCAAATCATCAATCAAATTCCCTTTTGATTTTTCGTTAAAAGCAATTAATATATTTTGCATAGCAGATTCTACAGCTTTTACACTATTTTGCCCAAAAGGAACTTTGTAATTATTTTTAGCACCTACACTTGAAGACTTTTGAAAAGTATCATATTGAATAGGTGTTAAAGTTGGTGACTTAATTCCATTATTAGATTTTTGTTTTACTTGAAACGGTTTTTTAATAGAAAAATCTGAAGATATGTTCATTTTATTATCTAAATTCATGTTAGTACATTAATTTCAATGGTGATAAAGGAGATAAATTGCGGAATAGTATTTTTGTTGTTAAGAAAATTAACAGAAATTAAAATGCAGTTGTGCTACCATTTTGTAATGCAGATATTTAAAAATTTTGTTGAACAATACAAGAAATACACAGTAGAATTACTAAAACTTGCAGCACCACTTGCTGTAGGGCATTTAGGCTTAATGCTAATAGGTGCGACAGACGTATTTGTTGCGGCTAAGCACAGCATTGAAACACTTGCAGCAATAAGTATAGCTAATTCTATAATTTTCACTATTTTCATTATGGGAATAGGACTTTTGGCAAGCATCTCTATAATGCTTTCAAACTATAGAGGGGCGAGAAAATTCACTAAAAAGTTTTTCCAAACAAGCATGTTTTATACACTTGTTTTGGCAACATTATTTTGCTTCATAACTTTGTCGATAATTCCATTTATAGACATTATGGGCTTTGCAACAAATCTTGTACCAATGATAAAACAATATATGTTTATAAGTGCTTTTTCATTTTTTGGAATGTATATTTACCAAGGCACAAAAGAATTTTTGCAAGCTCATGAAATAGTGCATTTTCCTAATATGATTTTGATAGGGGCTGTTTTCGTAAACTTAATTATGGATTTTGCTTTCGTCTTCGGAATTGGTCCAATACCATCAATGGGCGAAGTCGGTCTTGCCCTGTCGACCTTCATAGTAAGAACCCTTATGGGACTGGCAATGATTATATATTGCAGAAGACTTTTTGACTTCAAAACAAATATAAACCTTGATTTTGCAAAAAAACTTTTAAGAATAGGCTCACCAATAGGATTAGCACTGCTTTTGGAATTCTTCGCATTTAATCTTATTACAATACTCGTAGGCAGAGATGCAAGTATTTTAGCTGCGACACACAATATAATTACAACAATAACATCAAGCACATTTATGGTGCCGTTGGCAATTTCAAACGCAATTTCCATAAAAGTCGGATTTTGCAATGGAGCCAAAAATTACCCTGAAATAAGAAATTATTCCATTGCAGGAACAGTTATGGGCATTACAGTTATGGGATTATGTGCAGCTGCATTAATATCTTATCCTGCATTTTTCATAAAAATATTTACTCAATCAACTGAAATTTTAAAAATAGCAACACCTATCATAATAATTGCAGGCTTATTCCAAATATCAGACGGATTTCAAGTCACTGTCGGAGGAATTTTAAAAGGACTAAAAATGACCAAAACAGTATCTGTATGCGTGCTCGGAGGTTATTGGCTTGTAGGTCTTCCGCTTGGTATAATTCTTGCATATCCGTTTTGCTATTCTTTAAAAGGTTTTTGGATTGGACTTGCAGTTTCACTAACGCTCATCGGCCTTGTTGAGTCAATAATAGTAGCATTGAAATTCAAAAAAATTAAGGCAGAATATAAATGATAAAAAGAAAAATTGTAGCAGTTTTATCTATTTTTATAGTTTTGGTAACCGTTTTATTATGCAGTGCTGCATCAAAAAATCAAAATTCAGATATTGAAACCTTCTTGAAAACAGAAGACGGCATAAAAATAGCAATAAACCATTACAAAACGAACCACAATGAAGTTTTAATAATCGCCCCTGGGTGGTTTATGAGCAAAGACTCCAAAGCGTTTGCTGATATGTCTAAAGATTTCAGCAAATATTTTGATATCATAACAATGGATTTCAGAGGGCATTGCAAAAGTGGCGGAACCTTTACATTTACGAGCAAAGAACCGTTAGACTTAGAAACGGTTGTCCAATATGCAAAACCGAAATATAAAAAAGTCTATATTGCAGGATTTTCGCTTGGTGCAGCCACTACCGCAATCTACACCGCTCACAACAAAGATGTAGACAAATTAATTTTGGTTTCAGCACCTGTAAGTTTCGATAAAATAGAAAATGAAATGTGGCGAAAAGAAGCATATATCCCGACATTACAAAAATTCGAATTTAAAAGATGGTGCACTATTCGACCGGGAAAAATCTGGTTAAATAAAACAGCTCCTTTAAAAATAATAGATAGAATATCCCCTATTCCCATATTAATAATTGCAGGAGAAAACGACCCTACAATTCACCTTTGGCATTCAGAAATATTATATGATAAAGCCAATAACCCTAAAGATATATGGATTATAAAAAACGGTAATCACGCCGAAGATTTATACCTAAAAGACCCTAAATTATTTATAAAAAATTGCACACAATGGCTTAAATCATAAAATTTTGACTAAAAATATTTAAGCCAGTATGATAGTGAAAAAAAGGAGAAAGATATGAAAAAGATATTAGCTGTATTATTATTAGCAACAATTATTTCAACAACAACCACTGCCGCTTTTGCCGGAACCCACGGAAAAGACGGAAAAATCACAGGTAAAAGTGTAGGAGCAGGTGCTTTATCTCTACTCATCTGGCCAGGAATCGGGCAAGCTGTAAATGCCCAACAAGATGACAAAATTTTAACCCACGCTTTACTAGGTTTAACAGGTGTTTTCAGATTTTGGTCTTGCTATGACGCAGTTGTAGACAGAAACGGCGGAGTTTGGCACAACAGAATATAGTTGTAAAAATTTTCATTATAAAAAAGAGTTGCCACAAGCAACTCTTTTTAGTATGAACAAATAATTTAATTAAATATCAAATATATCAACAAATTTTGACTTCATAACATCAACAACACCCTTATCTGTTATTTTTAATTCAGGAATTACAGACAAGGATAAAAACGCCATAGACATAAAGGGGTCATCTAAACTGCAACCTATTTTTTTAGCCGATTCTTTGAGCTCATGGCATTTATCTAAAACGAACTCAAAAGTTTCATCAGACATCAAACCAGCAACCGGAAGAGGCAATGAAGAAATAACTTCGCCGTCTTTAACAATAACCTTTCCACCCTGATATTTAACCAACTCAACACCAGCCGCATGCATATCTGCGTCATTTGTGCCGATAATAATCATATTATGAGAGTCATGAGCCACAGTAGAAGCAATGGCACCGGATTTCAAGCCAAAGCCTTTAACAAAGCCTTTGCCGATATTTCCGCTTGCTCTATGTCTTTCAATTACAACAATTTTTAAAACATCGTCATCCAAATTTGCTTCTGCGTAATCATCAACCACCTTAATTTTTGCAACCGCAGATTTTGTAACCAACTGATTTGGAATGACTTCAATAGCTCTGACTTTGTCGCCTTCAGCAGGGATTTTAAAATCAGCAGGTTCAATCCATTTTACGTTTACAGAACCTCTTAAAGTAGGCAATTCAGGCTTGTGGGCTTGTTCAATCATTTTGCCCTCTTTTGCAACCATTATACCGCCCTTGAAAACCATTTTTGGTTTAAAAGATTTCAAATCTTCTAACACGACGAAATCCGCTTTATAGCCTGGAGCAATGGCACCTACGTCTTTTATGTCGAAATATTCTGCTGCGTTCAAACTAGCCATTTGAATAGCTTTAACAGGGGAAATTCCCGCAGCTACGCATCTTCGGACCATAGAATTGATATGTTCATAGAGTTCTGTAGGATGTCTATCGTCTGTAACAAAGAAGCATTTTCTGGTGTTAATTTTTTCAAGAATAGGGATTAATGCGTCCAAATCTTTAGCCGCAGACCCTTCTCTAACTTGAAGATACATACCTTTTCTTATTTTTTCAATAGCTTCAGCCGGATTAGTACATTCATGGTCAGATTTAATACCGGCAGCAACATAAGCACACAAATCTTTTCCTGAAAGCAGTGGTGCATGCCCGTCAATCCTTTTATTTTTTTTCTTACCTAAATCCAACTTAGCCATAACATTTTTATCCATAGACAAAACTCCGGGGAAATTCATCATTTCAGCAATACCGAGAACCCAAGGGCTGTCAATTAACAATGAGAGGTCATAAGCACTCAACTCAAAACCTGAAGTTTCAGAATTTGTAGCAGGTACGCACGAGGGCAACATGACAAATACACTTAGAGGAATACCCGAAACAGCCTCTTTCATAAAACTTATACCGTGCAAACCGAATACATTAGATATTTCATGGGGGTCAGAAACGACAGTAGTAGTACCAGCAGGGACGACAGCTCTTGCAAATTCTGAAGGCAACAACATTGAGCTTTCAATATGGACATGTCCGTCAATAAAAGAAGGAGAAACATAAGCCCCTCTAACATCAATTTCTTGAACACCTTCATAACCTTCGCCGATACCAGCGACGACGCCGTCAACAATAGCGATATCTGTATTATGGATTTCCTCCGAAAGTACATTAACCAATTTAGCGTTTTTGATTACCAAATCAGCTTTAGTGTCGCCTTTAGCAACTTTAATAACATCTTCAATTTGCATAACAATTCCTTAATTCATTAACAATAGTATTGACTAAATATAATAACATGAAAATGGTTATATATGAAGAATGGGGTAAGAAATGCCAAATATTAAGTTTTGTAAAAATAAATTAAAATGAAGTTTAATGCTTTATATCAAAGGGTTTAGCAGGAACCGAGAAAAATATCACAATATACAATTTATTTTTGTTTGTTTTTTACGTATAATGAATACCCCAACGAGACATTAAAATTAATAACACTAGCAAAAGGACATTTAGAGAACTATGAGAGTATCTCCTATTAGATTTCAAATAAATAATTTAGAAAAAAAAGGTAACGCAAGAGATTTTATCCCAAGCACTGTCAGATATAACCAACTTCACGATATGGAATTTGACATTATTGCAGAAAGAATAAGAGCAGAAAACCTTAAAAATCAAATGAATTTGAAACTCGCACAACTAAAACAAAGCATAAGTAAATTTATTAACGGAAATAACGGAAAAGCTTAAAATACTGGACAGTATTTGCGTTTTTAGCTACAATTAACGTGTATAAAAAACGGGAAAAGCCGACATTGAAACACATTGAAATTTACGACACAACACTTAGAGATGGTGCCCAATCAGAGGGTATAAATTTTTCAGCTTCAGACAAAATCAAAATCATAAAATTGCTTGATGAACTTGGCGTAACTTATATTGAAGCAGGATGGCCCGGTGCAAACCCAAAAGATATTGAGGTTTTTAATGAATTAAAAGACCTTAAACTTAAAAATGCAAAAATTACAGCTTTTGGTTGCACTCGAAAACCAAATAGCGACGCTAAAGAAGACTCTGTATTAAAAAAACTTTTAGAAGCTGATACAGATATTATTACAATTTTCGGTAAAACTTGGGACTTTCACGTAGAACACGCCTTAGGAACAACTTTAAGCGAAAATCTCGATATGATTCACGACAGCATTCTTTTTCTAAAAGGACAAGGGAAAAATGTTTTTTTTGACGCAGAACATTTTTTCGATGGATATAAAAACAACAGTGAATATGCTGTTAAAGCAATAAAAACAGCTAAAGAAGCAGGTGCTGAAAGAATCATACTTTGCGACACAAACGGTGGCTGCACTCATGGTGAAATATACAAAATAACAAAAGAAATAGTAAATATAATGCCTGAAACGCACTTTGGCATTCATGCACACAACGATGGAGATATGGCAGTTGCGAACTCAATAGCAGCAGCAGATGCCGGGGCTATTCAAATTCAAGGCACAATAAACGGATATGGCGAAAGATGCGGAAATGCTAATCTATGCTCTATTATCCCGAATATACAACTAAAAAAAGACTATAATGCTATCGGCGAAAATATAAAAAAACTCGTTTATGTTTCAAAATCAATTGCAGAAATCAGCAACTTTTCAACCCCAGTAAATGCTCCGTTTGTAGGGAATAGTGCATTTACACATAAAGCAGGAGTACACGCTAGTGGCGTCCGCAAAAACTCTCAAACATACGAACACATAAGCCCTGATTCTGTAGGAAATACAAGAAAAATATTGATAAGTGACCAGGCTGGTGCGGCTTCAATCAAAGAAAAAATTGACAATTTGAGAATAGTCAAAAACTTGAACGAAAAAGACATTCCTAAAATCATAGACAAAATAAAAAGACTTGAATGGAAAGGCTTTGCCTACGAAGGAGCAGAAGCTTCTTTCGAGCTTTTAATTATGAAAATACTTGAAAAGATGCCAACATATTTTGATATTTTAGGATTTAGAGTAATCGGCGACAACTCTGTTGACAACATCAAAGAATCTATTATCACCGAAGCTTCTGTAAAATTAAAAATAAAAAATGAAATTTTCCACACGGTATCAGAAGGCGAAGGTCCTGTAAACGCCCTCGACAAAGCGTTGAGAAAAGCATTGGCACCTATTTACCCTACTGTAAATAATTTCAGATTGAAAGATTTCAAAGTAAGAATTTTAGACAGCACTGATGGCACAGCAGCTCAAGTAAGAGTAAACATTGAGACAACTGACGGATACAACAAGTGGGATACAGTTGGAGTTAGTGAAAATATCATCGAAGCTTCATATATGGCAATTGTCGACAGTTTGCAATATGGATTAATTTTGAGCAGCAACAATTAAGTTTTGTAAAATTTTTAAAAACTAATTTTTAATATTGACCTAAACAAAAAAATCATTAATAAAAAATTGAGGTCGAAAGTAGGTGCAAAAATACATTTTTAGGATGTATAAATATTTTTGTTGATAAGTTATAATTTATGTAACAATTCGTAACGAAATAGGCTTAACCGCTAAAGTTTACGAGCAATTAGGTCGAATAACATAATAAGTAACAACAACAAAATGGAGAACAGCCACTATGGGAATGGCAGCATCACAAGCTAGATTCTTAGGTTTAACAGCAAGAAAAACCAACACAGAATATGAAGGACAACAAGTTAACCAACAACGTACAGCATTGGCTAACGAAAGTTCAGGCTTATTCAATAGAATGTTAGAACTACAAGTTCCGACACCTCCTGATTCATATAATTACTACAAAGACACTTATAAATTCGACTATGATGGCGATAACTATACTATTGTAAACATCTCTAATACTACTACTGACAACGTTTACAATATCAACACAAAATACAATCAAACAACAGCTATGGCTACTTATAAGCAAATTTCACAATTATATCTTGATTCATTGCCTGCAAACGCTAACAATGGTTCTATCTCAATAGGCGGTTCAACTTATGACTTGTACGCTTCAAAAAAGAACCCGACAATGGTTCAAAACTGGAATGATAATCATGAAAAACAAGAATGGTTAGATGAAAACACAATGTTCTATTCTTACGTCAATTCAGAAGGTGTTACAAACTACATTTCAGAAGACCAATTAAATAATAAAGAAGGCGAAACTATCAATAATGTAAGCGATTACTATAACGTTAACCAATCCGTCACAAAATACAAACAATTCGAAAATGTAAGTATGTATAAAGACGAAGATGGCAACTACTACAACGTTGTAATCACTGACGAAGACGGCAAAAAAACAAACTGCACAACAACATCAACAAGAGAAATGGATGATCAAGCATATGCTAGAGCAATGACTCAATACACAACTGCAAAAAACCAATACGACAAAGAAATTTCTGATATCAACGCTAAAACTGAAAACATCCAACAACAAGATAAAACTCTTGAATTAAGATTAAAACAATTAGATACAGAACAAAGTGCTCTTCAAACAGAACTTGAAGCAGTTTCTAAAGTTATCGAAAAGAACGTAGAATCAACATTCAAAACATTCGCATAATTCTTGCGAATGTTTTGATAGGGAAGAAATAAACACGGGTAAAGGGAAAAACAGATGAGTTACAAAAATGATAGTTATTTGGTAATATCCAATAAATTTGGAAGTGCCAGTTCTGATGCGAAAGCACAATTATTTGAAACTTACGATAGATTAAGGGACATAACTGTCAGTGGTTCAGCTTTAGACGGTGCAGGATTTGGTACAGCTGGCGGTTTTCTATGGCAATTAGCAAGATTGATTGCTCCAAGCTCATTTATGACAGCAATGGGCGGAAGTACAGCGATGAACATTGCCGGTACTTCATACTGGACACCAATGCAAGGCGGAAATGCGACTGTTGACGGCGGAAACTCAGCTTTTGGAATAGGCTCTATCGGCAACTACCCCGGATTTCCAAGTGGTGCAGCTCCTATTTCTTGGAGTTTTGGAAGTTCTTCTTCTGACGGATATGCGACAGGCGGTGCATCTGCTTTAACAGCAGCTTCAAGTATCGGTGGAATGGCAGGAGTTAACGCAGCAGCTTACGGTGCCGGATTAACGGCTGGCGTAGGTGCCGCTCCAAACTGGGTTTTACCGACAGCGGGTGTTATTTCCGGTTGGGGTGGTATTTTGCAAGCAATGTCACCTTACATGGGCACTTTCGGGCTGGGTGCAACTATTGCCGGTAACTTATTACAAGGCACAAGCAGTGCGGCTTTATCTGCTTACCAAAAAGTTACAAGTAACGTTTTATCAAATGCAGACGTAATATTAACAAACAAGGTTAAAAACATTGAAACAGTTGTAAAAATGTTGGATACGCAAGGAGATATCGTTAAGAAAATGCTTAAAGAATCTATTGAAGCTGACAGCAAATCTGTTCAAAACCTTTCATAGAGATAAAATTTATTTATTTACAAATAATATCCACAATTTCTTTTGCAGAATATATATCCTTTATTGGATATATTTTGCAGTTAAGAGTTTTTTCAACTTCAGTCGTAGTAAATCCGTCCAAAAACTCCTTCGTATAAGGTCTGAGCATTACAGATGGTATAATGACATTTTTGACATTCTTGTTTTTTAACGCATTGATTAAGTCGTTTGCAGTTATAAGCCCCGCAACACTGATATGCTCACCCCAAAATTCACTTTTTACGGGGATAACATTTGTAGAAACATTTTCAACCTTGTTTAAAGAATTTGAAATATAGCTCATTATGTCAAGTGCAGCAAAAGATGTAGCGAATGTAAATTCAGATTTTTGCTGCAATTTTTCAGGCAATTTTTTCGCTCTTTTGTCAAAATCATCTTTCAACAATCTGATAGCCCCGACTCCATCTTCTATTTGAGCAAAACCAGAATAGTAGTCTTTTTTAGGTATGTCAAACCCTGCTTTTAAAAAGAATTCATCAGAAGCACAGGCAAGATTTTTTTGAGCTTTTTTGTTGAAATTTTCAATTATATTTATAGTTTCAAGAGCACATTCATTGGAAACGGTTAGCATCGGCTCTTTGCGAAACTTTGTGACGCCTAATGGCACTATTGCTATTGATAATAAAATATCGGAGAGAGAATACAAATCATTCAAAGTCCTTTCAAGCTCAACGCCATCATTATATCCGGGGCATAAAACTATTTGCGTATGAATTGGAATATCAGCTTTTTGCAGCCACTTGAGCTCCTTCATTATATTTGCAGCATTCGGATTTCGAAGCATTTTAGCACGCAATTCGGGATTTGTTGTGTGAACAGAAACATACAAAGGTCCGAGGTGCATTTTTTGTATTCGTTTTTTATCTTCATCTTTTAAATTCGTCAAAGTAACGTAAGTGCCTTGCAAATAAGAAAGTCTGTAATCATCGTCTTTTATATATAAAGATTTACGCAAGCCTTTGGGTTGCTGGTCAACAAAGCAAAAAATACATTTATTTAAACAAGGTTTTATCTTATCAAAAATAGCGGACTCGAAGACTATACCCAAGTCTTCATCAAAATCTTTTTCAATCTCAAAGATTTCGATTTCACCATTTTGTCTACGCAACTCAATATCAACATTTTCAGCAGCCAAAAGATATTTGTAATCAATGTAATCAGAAGGAATAACGCCATTAATTTTCAATATTTCATCATTCTTTTTAAACTCTAAGTCTTTGGCGATAGAATTATTCAAGACCTCAGCAATTTTACCGCTCATTGTGTTCCTTTAGCATCAGAGCGTAATTTTTGAGAGTTTGGGCTTCTGCCAACGTTTTTTTAACGAGTTCTTTTTGATAAAAATCAAAACCGATATATTCATCAAGCAACTTATTTTCATTAAGTAGGTTATATCTGTCAATCACAGTAATCATGCCGTCTAAAAACTCATTACGTTCTTCTTTGGCTAAAAGTCCAATCGTCGCAAAGCGAGCTTGAATTTGAGCATAAAACAGGCATGGGTTTGTACTGCAATCGTGTTTAAACAATTCTCTAAAGAGTTTTTTTCCGTCTTGTGTAATAATATAATAGCTTGATTTTTTACCGCCTTCTGACATTTTGTCAGAAACAGAAACAGCATTTTTAGCTCTTAAACGTTTAAGAGCAGGGTGAATAGTCCCCAAGCTTGGTTTTGTAAAATTTCCGAATCTATCTATAATTTCTTTTCTAATAGAATAGATAGTCTTTTCACGATTATAAATAATATACAGAATAAGAATTTCAATCATAAAGACAGGATAGCACAAATCAGCCCGAAAAGTAAAATTGTGTAAAAGGTTTAAGCATTACAATCGTGCCTTTTTAAAACAAAATAAAGATTTTTTTCACGATTTATACATAAAATAAAAAAATGACTTGATTATCTGGCTATACTTGTGCAAAAATTGAATTAAGGAAATTTTGCAAAATGGAAGAAAATAATTTAGTTTATACCCTAGATGGAACCATCTACATAAATTTAACAAATATGTGCACAAATGATTGTGTATTTTGTATTCGAGCCATTAAAGATGACGTGGTCGGTGCAAATTTATTTTTAAAAGATGAAAAAATCACAACAGCACAGGTAATTGAACAACTTAAAAAGTTTGAAAAAGAAATGAGCACCGAAATTGTCTTCTGCGGCTACGGGGAACCGACTTTGAAACTTGATGTACTCAAAGAAGTCGCTCAATATATTAAAGACAATTATAAAAATGTTAAAATAAGAATTAATACGAACGGACAAGCTAATCTCGTTTACAAAAGGGATATTGTTCCTGAATTAAAAGGTCTTATTGACAAAGTTTCAATCAGCTTGAACGGAGAAAATGAAGCTGTTTACAATGAACTTTCTCAACCTAAAAACAAAAATTCTTATGAAGCTGTTAAAAATTTTATAAAAGAATGCGTTGAGTCAGGCATAGATACAACAGCAACAATTGTAACAGGCTATAAGCACTACAATGTTGACGTACAAAAATGCGAAGAAATAACAAAATCACTAGGTGCAAAATTCAGAGTCCGTGAATGGCTCGAATCTGGTTATTAACCATATAAACATAACTTAAGCGACTATCGCTATTAATAATAAAAGAAAGGTGAGAACATGCTAAAAGAACAACTAGACAAAATCATGCGTCCTAAAACAATTGCAGTAGTTGGTGCATCTACCAAAGAACATACAATTGGTTCTGACATCATGAAAAGATTGCAAGAATACAAATTTGAAGGAAAGATTTTCCCGATTAACCCAAAAGGTGGAGTTATTGAAGGAATTCAGGCTTATACTAGCGTTTTAGAAGTACCTGAATCAGTTGATTTAGCTATTATCGTTGTAAACGCAAAATTCGTACTTTCAACAATTGACCAATGTAATGAAAAAGGAATCAAAGGTCTTTGCATCATTACAGCAGGTTTCAAAGAAACAGGCAAAGAAGGTGCTGCTTTAGAACAACAAATGGCTGACAAATTAAAAGAATATGGCATGCGTTGCGTAGGTCCTAACTGCTTAGGCGTTGTAAACACAGCTCCTGACGTAAGAATGGACGGTTGTTTTGCTGAATCACTTCCCGAAAGAGGAAACATCGGTTTCGTATCTCAATCAGGTGCTCTCGGCGGCGGTATCTTAAATATATTAAAAGACTTGAACTTAGGTTTTGCTCAATTCATCTCTATCGGTAACCAAGCAGATGTAAACGCTGAAACTGCTCTTGAATACTGGGAAAACGAAGCAGATGTTGAACAAATTCTTCTATATATGGAATCAATCCAAAACCCTGCTAACTTCAGAAAATTAGCAACAAGAATATCAAAGAAAAAACCAATCCTAGCACTAAAAGCAGGCCGTTCAGCTGCAGGTGCTTCAGCAGCTTCATCACACACAGGCTCCTTAGCAGGTGCTGATAAAGCCGCTAACGCACTTCTTGGACAATCAGGTGTAATCAGAGAATATTCATTGAAAAACCTTTTTGCAACTGCAAAAGTATTTGCAACATCACCAATTCCAAAGGGTGACAGAGTTGCCATCATCACAAATTCAGGTGGTCCGGGAATCATGGCAACAGACGCAATTTGTGAACATGGAATGCAAATTGCAAAAATTTCAGACGCAACAAAAGACAAATTGAGAAGTTTCTTACCTTCTGCTGCTTCTGTTAAAAACCCTATCGATATGATTGCTTCAGCTCCTATCGAACACTACAAACAAACATTGGAAACAGTTATTGCTGATGAAAATGTTGATATGATTATCACAATCTACTTGCCATTCTTAGGTTTGAAAGATATTGATGTTGCTCAAGCTCTAATGGAAATAAAAGCAGAACATCCTGAAAAACCTGTTATCGGCGTATTTATGACAAAAAGCGAATTCTTTACCAAATTGTCAAACATGGACGTGAATATGCCATTCTTTATGTACGCAGAAGAAGCTGCAGACGGCTTATTCAGACTAAATCAACAAAGATTGTGGATGGAAAGACCGGAAGGAAAAACTCCATCTTATTCAGTTGACAAAGCTAAAGCTGAAAGCATAATGAAACAAGCTATTAAAGAAAACAGAGCACAATTAACAACTCGTGAATCAATAGATGTTTTAGACGCATACGGTATCAGAGTTTGTAAATCAGGTTTTGCTAAAACAGAAGATGAAGCTGTTACAATCGCAGATTCAATCGGATATCCGGTCGTAATGAAAATGACATCAAAAACTACTTCTCACAAAACAGATGTTGGTGGTGTAAGAGTAAATATCCAATCAGCAGAACAATTAAGAGCTGAATACCAAGATTTAATCGCTAAATTAAAAGAAAAAGGATTACTTGAAGGCTTGGAAGGCGTAATCATTCAAGAAATGGTTAAAGGTAACCGTGAAATGGTTTGCGGTATCGCAACAGACCCTCAATACGGTCCTATGATGATGTTCGGTCTTGGCGGTGTATTCATTGAAGTTATGAAAGACGTAACATTCAGAATTGCTCCATTGACAGATGTTGACGCTGAAGAAATGATTAAATCAGTTAAAGCATACAAATTGTTAGAAGGTGCTAGAGGCACAAAACCTGCTCAAATGACACAAATCCAAGAAACATTATTGAGATTATCTCAATTAGTTTCAGACTATAAATTCATCGACGAATTGGATATTAACCCATTGTTAATTTCTGAAAAAACCGGCGAAGGCATAGCTGTTGACGGCAGAATTAAAGTCAGAATGGAAGAAGCAAAAAAAGCTTTGAATTGTGACTGTGCTTGTTGCTCTTGTTAGACTTTAAAAGTCAATAAAAAGCAAACGAAAAGTTAAAAGGGTAACCCGAAAAGGGTTGCCCTTTATCTTAATTGTGTATATAGCGAGGTAAAAACGGCATCAATTCGCTATAATCAATAAACTTGTCATTATCATTTACATCCTGATAAGCAGGTTTTTCAAATTTAATTTTGTAATAATCATCAATAATTTTTTTTTGTCCCGCACCCATCTGATTTTGAACTTCTTGTTGAAGTTTAATATCTTTCAAAAGACACGCATAACCAGTTGGGCAATCAGCAAACACAACTGATAAATTAGTTGAGAAAGCGATAAAAGCCAATACTAATAAGCATTTTTTCATACTCCAAACACTCCAAACACATATAACACATGTATTGTGAATATTCTTGTAAAGATTTTCAATAGAAAAAAGCCTAAAGATATCCCGACTAGATTTTTTAATGTAAAATTAACATAAAGGATAAGATTTGAGGGAACTATGAAACTAAAAAATACAACATCAGACAGTGCTTTTAGTTATATATATTTATTTAAAAGAATATTCAAATATTTAAAGCCTCATATGGGTAGAATCATTCTAAACTTTATATTAGCAACAATAGTAGGCATGCTTGACGCAGTAATAGCTTGGTCACTAAAGCCTTATATTGATGAAGTTTTAATCAAAAAAAACATGCTCTTGGCATTTATAATACCGTTCGGAATAGTTTTATTTGCAGTCGGACAAGGCTGTATGAAATACTTAAACAATTATTTGACAGAATGGTGCGGACAAAAAATTACAAACGCTGTTAAATTTGATTTGTTCAAAAAATTAACAACAATGAGTCCAAAATTCTATGATGAAAACCAAACAGGCGATATTATACAAAGATATCTTGGAGATCCACAAACAGCGTCAACAGGCGTTTTGACAGAAACAAAAGAAATATTAACCACAGGAGTCGGTGCTATTTCATTAATCTTTGTATTATTATACAACTCTTGGAAGCTCGCACTCGTTGGTGTTGCAATACTTAGTTGCTCAGTTTTACCCGCAGCTTTAATCAGAAACAGAATAAAAAGAACATCAAATGCTTCAATAAAAGTTGGCGGAGATATCACTACAAACTTTAATGAAACATGCTTAGGAAACAAAATTGTAACATCATATAACTTGCAAGAACAAAGAAACAACAAATTTATCGACCAAATCAATGAAACATTCTATCTTTCAATGTCATTGATAAAACGTGCAGGTTGGATGTCACCTATGATGTACTTGATATCAGCAATAGGGCTTGCACTCGTCATGGGATACGGTACCTACCTTATTATTTCAGGTCAACTCTCAGTAGGTAGTATGACATCATTTGTAACTTCCTTATTACTTTTATACAAACCGGTTAAAAGTTTAGGCGAAACATTCACTGGAATTCAATCTATCTTTGTTGCAATGAGCAGAGTTTTTGAATTATTTGACTGCGAATCTGACATAAAAGACAAAGAGGGTGCTATTGATGTAAAAGAACTTAATGGCAGCGTCAAATTTGACCATGTAAATTTTGAATATTTAGAAAACCAACCAGTCCTTAAAGATTTATCAATAGAAGTTAAAAAAGGCGAGACTTTGGCACTTGTCGGCAACTCAGGTGGGGGAAAAAGTACAATTGCAAACCTTATACCGAGATTTTACGATATCAAATCAGGCAATATTACAATTGATGGACGAGATATTCGTGATATAAAACTAAAATCCTTGAGAAACTTAATTTCAGTTGTATTTCAAGACAACTTCCTATTTACAGGCACAATAAAAGATAATATCGTTATGGGAAACTTCAACGCAACTGATGCAGAAATTCAAAGAGCAATAACAGGAGCACACCTTGATGAATTTATAGGAACGCTTCCTGAAGGAATAGACACAGTTTTAGGAGAACGAGGAACAACCCTTTCAGGCGGTCAAAGACAACGTGTCGCAATCGCAAGAGCAATGGTAAAAGATGCTCCGATTGTAATCTTAGACGAAGCTACATCAGCCTTAGACAACAAATCAGAAAAGATTGTACAAAAAGCTTTAGACAACTTAATGGAAAATAAAACGGTTTTTGTAATAGCACATAGATTGTCAACAATCCAAAATGCTGATAGAATAGCAGTTATAAACGAGGGCGAACTCGCAGAACTCGGAAACCACAATGAACTTATGCAAATTGAAAACGGTATATACAGAAAGTTATACGAAATGCAATTCACAAAGGAAGACGCTGAAAAAATAGAAAATTCGTTAGTATAACTTTACAATGTAGATAAAGATAGCAACTTTTGTATTTAGGACACTTTATTAGAACATGCAAACACTACTCGAAAAAGAAAACAGTATTTATAATAAAATATCAAAGCCTGATTTTTCAACAAGAACGGGGAGAGAGTTCCTTGCATTCTTCCTACAAACAAAGTTTAAACAAATTTGTGCTTATGACAAAAAAGCTGACACGCCAATCCTAATGAATGTAAAATCCAATTTCATCAGCAAGTTCACAAAAAGGATTATCAACCATCCTGAGAAACGTATTCTCGTGGGAATTTGCGGCGAATCAGCAAGTGGGAAAACTACGATTTGCCAAAGAATTAAACATTCAACCGATAAACTTAATATGCCTGTGGAAATTTTGAGCTCTGATAACTATTTTAATGATATATCAGAGCTTATTCGTATTCATGGCTCGTTTGATAAACTTTTAGAATCCGGCTATGACGTTGATACTCCGGACAATTTCCAACTTGATTTGTTAAAAGAAGATTTAGCTGAATTGTCACAAGGCACAGATATTAAAATGCCTTCCTATATACCTGACGGAACAGGAAGAAGCTTGCCAAAATCAGTACCTGCAAAATCAGAAAAGATTGTGGTTGTAGAGGGTATCGTTACAATGCATGACTCTATCCGTGATTTATTTGACATAAAAGTATATGTGGATATTGACCGCTCTACTCAGGAAAAATGGTATGTTGAGCGTGCCGCATCAAGAAATCAAACTAAAGAAAACGCATTAAAACAATTATCCTACGTAAGAAGAATAGCGAAAGAATTTATACATCCGCAAAAAGAAAATGCAGATATAATTATCAATGGGACATCTTCGTTGGATTATTTTGAACAAATTATTGAATACATCCATACGATTACAAATTGTTTTCAAAATGTAGATTAGACTTGTTTCCATAGAGTCAAAATATTATCAACAATTTGATTTTCAGACAATTCATCTATATTAAACCAATTTATATCTTTGTTTGCTCTAAACCAGCTTAATTGACGTTTTGCATAGCGTCTTGTATTTTGCTTTATCAAATCTGTAGCCACAGCAAGTGGGCATTCATTATTAAAATATGGAAATAATTCTTGATAGCCTATTGTGTTATGAAAAAGGTCAAGATTTCCATATTTTTCAAGCAGATTTTTAGCTTCCTCAATCAAGCCTTTTTGAAGCATGATATCAACACGAACGTTAATTCTGTCATATAAAAAAGTTCTGTTTTTTGCATTCAACCCAATCCACAGAGTATCGAAATCGCCTTCTTTTTTACCTTGAGCCTCAGACATAGGTATTCCTAAAGAGATACAGACTTCTAATGCACGTATAATTTTAACTCGATTATTTTCATGGATTTTTGTTGCAATTGTTTTATCAAGTTCACAAAGTTGAGCATATAATTCCTCGTTTGATTTTTGATTAAGTCTTACTCTTAGTGCCTCATTAGGAGCAACTCGAGGAAGGTCATAATTTTCGAGCAATATCCTGAAATAGAGCCCTGTTCCGCCGGCGACAATTGGCGTTTTGCCTTTATCTATAATTGAAGCTACAGCTATTTTCGCGTCATCAGCAAACTCTGCAACTGTATAGTCTTCTGATGGGGACTTAATATCAACAAGATGATGCAAAATACCGTTTCTTTCCTCATTATCAGGCTTTGCTGTTGCAATGTTTAAATCTTTATAAATGAGCCTTGAATCAGCAGAAACGATTTCACCATCAAGCAACTCAGCAAGCTTAACAGCAAGTCCCGTTTTCCCCGATGCACTCGGACCCACAATCGCAATTATCTTTTGTTTTTTCTTCATAATATACAAATATTAGCATAACATGATACGACATATAAAAGAAAGTTATCAACAAAGCAATTACAGAAAGTATTATATTCGATACAGACAGTACATAAATAAAGGAAACAACAAAATTTACAACTGCCAAAAACATCAAAACACCTAACGAGCCGAGGAAATTTTTAAAGATAAAAACGACGTTATAGAAAAAAGCCAACAACGGATTTTTTGTTTTATAAAACAAAACAGGTGCAAAAAACATTGTTACAAAAGTAAAAATAACGCTCAAAAGAGATACATAAGCACTCCAGTAGAATATTTTTAATTGTTCGCCTTGCGGAAACTTGCCTGCGGCAATAGCCATTGTATCTTTAGTATCAACACTTAATATTTTGATAAAATCAGCAACTTTGTCCAAAGAGCCAATATAATGCACACCTATTTTATAGGCAAAGAAAGCGAAAATAGAAACAAGTATCATATAAACAACAATCATTCCCATCGTAGATAAGAAATAATCACCAACACCTGTAAAGAACTGTTTCAACAAATCTAGTTGAGCAAGCCCTTTTTCTTCGGGAGTTTCATAGACCTTACCTTTCATGGCGACGGCAAGTTTCATATTATAGAACCATCCAGCCAAAAATGCAGCGGTAAAAGCGAATGTTATAACTACCGCAATAAGAGATGGAACGGATTGTTGAACACTTAATCTTATAGGCTGAGCGACAAAGCCGACCAACAACAAGAACAAAATCAATGGTTGAACAACAATCAAATTGTCTTTTAAAATAATAAACGCATCTTTAATCGATTTAATCATAATGCCAAGATTATAACACAAAATTGAAAACAAAATACTAGCTAAAGGGATAAACAGCTCGCAACAAAAAGTAATAAATTATTGCATTTAAGGATAAAGGAGCGTGTTTTTGATAGAATATATAAATGTAAACACATAATATTAGGAAAATGGGGATGAAGGAAAGAGTAGTTTTACTTACAATAATAAGCTGTTTATGGGTATTTTTGTTTATATTCCAAAATTACATGGATACTTTTTGGGCAATTATCACCTTAATGATATTCATGGTGCTTTATACAATTTATATGCAAATTGCATTCAAGCACCAAATGAGAAAACAAAGAAAGAACCCACCTATTATTAATAAAAATTATAAACCCTTTGTAACCATTATGATACCGGCTCACAATGAAGCAACTGTTATTGATAAAACTGTCGAAAATGTTTTAAAAATGGATTACGAGCACTTCGAAATAATCGTAATTGACGACAGGAGTACAGATAACACTGCTGAAATAGTAAAAAGTTTAAGTGAAAAATATGATAATGTTAAATCATTAATCAGAAGAATGGATGCATTTCCAGGCAAATCAGCTGTGTTGAATGATGCATTAAAGATTGCAGAAGGCGAAGCAATACTTGTTTTTGACGCAGATGCAAGAACTAATTCTGACTTTTTAAAAAACTTGCTACCCGCTCTTGAACCGCAAGACGTTGGAGCTGTCCAAGCAAGAAAAGTTATTATAAACAGAGATTATAACTTTTTAACCAGATGTCAAGACAACGAAATGTCGCTTGATACCCACTTCCAAGTAGGTCGTGACGCTGTTAAAGGGGCAGTAGAACTAAGAGGGAACGGCGAGTTAATAAAAAGAACTGCTCTAAATGACATCGGCGGTTGGAATAACTATACAATTACAGACGACTTGGATATGTCAACAAGAATGCACATAAAAGGCTGGGACGTACGTTTTTGTCCGAATGTGTGCGTTTATGAAGAAGGCGTTTTAAAATATATACCGCTTGTTAAACAAAGAAGACGCTGGATAGAAGGAAGTATTAGACGTTACCTTGAACATTTTATGAGCGTTTTAACCTCAAAAGATGTATCAAAACGTGTAGCCCTAGATATGACAGCATATATTTCAGAATTTATTTTACCTTTCTGGTTAATGTCTGAAATCACATTCCAAGTTTTTAGATTTGTAAAAGGATACGGAAATCAGGTAATGTCATCAATGACATTGGCGGCAATTATGTGCGTATTCTTCATTTGTGCATTTGCATATAGCTTGAAAAAATACAATAAGTTAAATATTTTTGAAACAATTAAACAATCTGTTGAAACTTGTGTTTATCTTGTTGTATTATGGTTCCCGGTAGTAGTCTTTATCGTATTCAAAATAATATTCGGAAAGAAGACTATGGACTGGGGAAAAACAGCACACGGAGTTTTAACGCCTGTCGCAGCAGACAAAAAAGAAGATGTTACTGTATAACATATACAGAGAGAGGATAATATGGATTTTACAACACTAACCATTGAATTACTGAAATCATTAAGCAACGTAGCAGGTAGCTACGGTTTCGGCATAATAATTTTAACCATAATAGTAAGACTAGCATTGTGGCCGTTGAATGCTTCACAACAACGTTCTATGAGACAAATGCAACTTTTGCAGCCAAAGATGAAAATGATTCAAGACAGATACAAAAATGACCCACAAACTATGCAACGCAAAATGATGGAATTTTACAAAGAACATAAATTCAATCCTATGGCCGGTTGTTTGCCGTTATTATTGCAAATGCCTATATTTATTTTGTTGTACTCAGCTTTGATGAGCCCTCAATTTATTGAAATGGCAGGTAATGCAAAATTTTTATTCATAAACAGACTTGACGCTACCTTGAGAGGAAACGCAGGACGCTCTTATGACGGAACATTCCAAGTTTCAAAACACGATATGTTCACAATTAATAAAAATGTAAAAGTTTATATTGGCGACAAGGCATTAGATGATGTAAAAGTTTTAGACTCTAAAAAAGCACTAAAGACGCAAGGCGAAGTAGCCCCCGGTGAATCTATTGATTTCAAAATCAGCCTTGATGAACTTGATTTGAAATTCAGCCAATTAGAAAAAGTCAAAAAAGCTGATGCAACAATCGTCGACAGAACAACTAGAGAAGTCGAAAACGTAACGTTTACACGTGATGGTAGTATTTTAAAAGCGTCTGTACCTACAGCTGCCGTAAAACAATCTTTCCATCTTGATGTATTGTTGCTCGTTGTATTCTTTGGCTTCACAATGTGGCTTTCTCAAAAAATAATGATGGCGACTAATAAAAATGTCAAAATGGACCCTAACCAAGAAGCGATGCAAAAAACGATGGGTGCAACAATGCCGATTATGCTTACCGCAACATTTATTTTCATACCAATTCCGGCAGGTGTATTGTTATACCTAATCGTCAGCAATATCTTCCAAATCATTCAAACTGTTGTTATAAACAAACAACTTGAAAAAGAAGATATGAAGAAAAAGGAAGCAAAAGCAGTTGAATACATTGAACCAGACACAAAAGAATAACTTGAAACTTTCAAATTTCGATTATGAACTGCCTAAAGAATTAATTGCTCAAGTACCATCTCAAAAACGAGAAATGTCAAGAATGATGGTACTTGACAAGTGTTTAAAGACAGTTAAAGATGAACATTTCTTTAATATAATTGATGAACTTACAGAAAATGACTTGCTCGTTATGAATAATACAAAAGTTATTCCTGCAAGAATTTTTGCCCAAAAAGAAACCGGTGCTCACATTGAAATTTTCTTAGCAAAAGAAACAGAACCCGATGTTTGGGAAGCTTTAATCAAACCCTCAAAACGTGTAAAAGCAGGCATGGTACTAAAAGTTTCAGATGAGCTTTCTGTTGAAGCATTGGAAAAAGATGATGACAGCTGGAAAATTCGGCTTTTATATGACGGAAATATCTATGAAATTTTAGAAAAAGTTGGAAATTTACCGCTTCCGCCATATATCGAGAGAAAAATGACAACAGAAGATATCAAGAAACTCGATACTGACCGTTACCAGACAGTCTACGCAAAAAACGAAGGTTCAGTTGCTGCTCCAACTGCAGGCTTGCATTTCACAAATGAAATAATAGATAAACTTGAAAAAAAAGGTGTAAAACACTGTTTTGTCAATCTTACAGTGGGACTCGGGACTTTTAAACCCGTAAAATGCGACAATATACTAGAGCACAAAATGCACTCAGAAGCCTATGAAATATCAGAAGAAAGTGCAAGAATAATAAATGAAGCCAAAAAAGCAGGCAAAAACATTGTTGCTGTAGGCACAACAAGCGTAAGAACTTTAGAAACGGCAATGAAAAAATACGGCGAAATTAAAGCAGTAAAAGACGCATCTGAGCTGTTTATTTATCCGGGGTATGAATTCAAAATCGTGGATAAAATCATAACTAATTTTCACCTGCCAAAATCCACCCTGCTAATGCTGGTCTGTGCTTTTGCGGGGAAAGACTATATTTTTGAATCCTATAAACACGCTGTTGAAACTGAGTACAGATTTTTCAGCTATGGCGATTGTATGTTTATAAAATAAAACCTTATAAATATTTGTGAGTAAAGTGTTTTTTACCTGAGGCAAAATCAGCCACAATATCGCCATTTCCGACCATTTTATATTTGTATATTGTTAAGCCGTCCAAACCGACCGGACCTCTGGCGTGAGTTTTGTTGGTTGAAATACCTACTTCTGCACCAAACCCATAGCGGAAACCGTCTGAAAATCTGGTGGAAGCATTTTGATATACACCGGCAGAATCAACGTTATTCATAAAAAGTGTAGCATTTTCGCTATTTTCAGTAATTATACTATCTGTGTGCCCAGAGCCATATTTATTTATATGGTCAATAGCTTCTTTTATTGAGTCAACGGCTTTTATCGCAACGATTTTGTCACCATATTCAGTAGCCCAATCTTTTTCTATAGCTAAATCCAAATCAACAACTGTTTTTTTGCAAACTTCATCACCTTTGACCTTAACACTGTTGTTTCTAAACTCCAAAACCAAAGCCGGCAAAATAGAATTGATTACATTTTTATTAATCAAAATTGTTTCGACTGCATTGCAAGCACTCGGATATTGGCATTTTGAATCAACGCAAATCGGCAAAACTTTTTTTATATCAGCAGTTTCATCAATATAGATATGACAAATACCTTCAGCATGTCCCAAAACGGGAATTTTCGTATTTGATTGAATATATTTAACAAGTGAATTTGAGCCTCTCGGAATAATCAAATCAATGTAAGCGTTCAATTCAAGCATTTTTGCAACATCTTCACGTGTAAATAAAAGGTTAATAACATTTTTAGGGAAGCCATCAACAGACGCCAAAGCCTCATTTATAAGAGAGGCAATAATAGTATTAGTTTTTTGAGCTTCTTTGCCACCTTTTAGCAAAACCGCATTTGCAGATTTCACAGCAAGAGCGGAGATTTGAGCGATAACATCAGGTCGAGCTTCGAAAATAACCCCAATGACACCAATCGGACAAGTAACCTTTTTTAATACTAAATTTTCAGCCAATTCTTTTGTCCAAACTATATTATTGACAGGATCTTCAAGCTTTATCATGTCACGAATGCCTTGTATCATATCCCGAGCCTTGTTATCATCAAGTTTCAATCTATTATAAACAGACTCTGACAAATCGCCAGACTTGACCATCTCAGAAGCAAGCAATAAATCTTCTTTATTAGCATCAACAATTTTTTGTTTATTAATTTCTAACGCATTTGCCATAGCTTCAAGAGCCTTATTTTTTGTCTCAAGAGATAAAGAGGCAAGTTCAATAGAAGCATTTTTTGCATTTTGAGCCATTTGTTCAAGATTAAGCATAATTTTCACCATAATTAAAGTATAACAATATTGTCACGGGTAATAACCGCATCATAGTTTTTAAAACCCAAAGTATCTAAAATTTTGTCAGAATGTAAACCTTGAATTTTTTTGCAATCTTTGCAGTTGTAATTCGCAATCCCTCGAGCAATTTCTTGGTTATTTTCATCAAGAATACTTATAACATCACCCTTTAGGAAATCACCGTTTATGTCAACAATACCGATAGACAAGAGGCTTGATTCTTGTTCCAAAAGTGCTTTTTTTGCACCTTTATTAACAACTATTTGCCCTGTGATATTTGTTGCATAACCAATCCAGCGACGTTTTTCAGAAAGTTGGTCAGAAGGCAAGAACAAAGTTCCTACTTCTTTTTCATTGAAAACTTTTTTAATAATTTGCGGGACGGTACCGTTTGCAATAACCACATATCCACCTGAGCGAGTCACGACTTTAGCGGCTTCCAGCTTGGTTTTCATACCGCCTCGACCGCCCTTTGACGGATTTAGACCATATTTTTCAATACTTTCATCAACCTTGTCAACTTTGTGGATTAATTTTGCATTTGGATTTTCTTTCGGATTGTCATCAAAAAGCCCGTCAATATCAGATAGAATAACAAGCAAATCCGCATCAAGTTTGCTTGCGACTAATGCTGAAAGTTTGTCATTATCAGAGAAAGAAACTTTTATTGTATTGTGAATAGATTCTTCAAGCTCCTCGGTTGAAACAGTGTCGTTTTGATTAATGATAGGAATTACTTTTAAATTCAACAATTCATTCAAAACACTGCTTAAATTAAGATATTTAATTCTTTGGTCAAAGTCACTTTCTGTCAAAAGGATTTGAGCCGTATTGATAGAATACTTATCAAAACCGTGCTCATAAATAGACATAAGTTGACCTTGTCCGATTGCAGCACAGGCTTGTTTTAAAATTATATTATCAGAAGCATCGACGCCTACTTTTTTAGCACCTAATCCAACAGCCCCTGATGTGACAATAATAATTTCTTTACCCTGTTTATGGAGTTTGGCGATATCTTCCACAAAAGAATAAATACGAGATAGAGAGATTTCTTTATCTTCATTTCTTAACACATTTGTGCCGAATTTGAATACAAGTCTTTTTGCGTTTTTAATTTCATTCATAAGGTGATTATATATGAAACCTTAAGAAAATTAAAGTCTACGAATGAATTTTACAAGATTTTTCTTCAACAGCATCAAACGCAGGCTTACCTTTTATTTCACTAAATGCGATAGCTGGTTTGATAATTTTTTCTTCTTGTTTAATAGTTTTAAAGAAATCTTTGACAAGTACAACATTGTTTTGCAAACAGGAGAAGTTGTGTTCTTTGAGGAATTCTTCATATTTTTTAGAAGTCATCATATATTTACGATTTTGAATAAACAAATTGAATTTCTTTTTCCTGCGAGATATTTGAGAAATTGAAAAATTCAAAGCATCGGGATAATTTTCTTCATAAGGAGCCGGCAAAACGATATCCAGAAAGAAATTTTCATTATCTTCTGTTTGAAACTGAATAATACCTTTAATCCGTTTTGTTTTTGCGTCGCATAAAAGATACTTAAAATAACTGGTTTTAGATAAACCTTGAAAGAAAACATCATAAAATTCTTGTTTAACTCTGGCTAAAGAATATCTAAAATGAGGGAAAATTGCGTCATTATATAGCTCGCAGACTTCTTTTGCGTCAGCATTTCTGAAAGGTCTAAAGAAGTCACCATTTGTAGGTGTTTTGGAGATGACATATTCATTCATTTTCCACAAAGATTCATGGGAGCACAATCTAAACCCACACCCTTTTGAAAACAAATCCAAAAGTTCTTCATTAGAATCAGAAACCGTAACTCTAAAGGTGTTAGCCCCCATTGCACCAAATCTGGCAAGCACATAATCGACAAGTTGGCGACCTGCTGCAAACGAATTTTTTGCTAAAAAGAGGTTTTTAATATTCCACTTATAAGGATTCCCCGGGGCAGATTGAACAGAAATCATGCCGTTTAGCACCTTATTTTCTCTTGAAACAAAGGATTCCGGGAGTTTTCTCATTTTCAAGGGCAAAAAGCTCTGAAAAAATATAAAAGGGGATAAAAGCAGCAATTCAGAAAACGAAGGGAAATCACCAGATGCCACCATAGACATCATTTTATGTATTTCCACCATATCAATTAAGCCTAACTTTTTTAATTTCGCCATAAAAGCCCCTTTATACAAACATAATAGCTTTTTTTCAAGATTTAATCAACGCTTATGTAGCCAAAAGTTAAAAAAACATTAAAAAAGATTGAGAATAAAGCTTGATAACTTATAATATAGAAAGGTTAAAATAGAATATGGGGATAAAATGAAAAAACATAATAGACACGGAAATAATCCTTTTTCAAAAGAAAATTATAATGGAGAAAAACAAGATATGATTGATAATAACGAAGAAATTAATGAAGAGATAAAAGACGACGCAACTGAAACGCCTGACGAGGAAACAGAAATCCAAGAAGAAGCTCAACAAACAAATGACTCTGCCGACAAATTGCAACAAGATTATGACAACCTAAACAATCAATATGTAAGGCTCGCAGCTGATTTTGAAAATTTCCGTAAACGCCAATCTCAAGAAAGGGAATCCTTGTTAAAATATGGAACAGAAGAAGCATTGAAAAAAGTTATAGAAGTTTTGGACAATTTCGACAGAGCTCAAAAATCAATTGATGCAGTCGAAGATTGCGGAAAACTAAAAGAAGTTTTCAACATATTGCACAAACAAACAGTAGAGGCCTTAGAAAAAATGGGGCTTGAAGAAATAAAAACCGAAGGCGAAAAATTTGACCCTAACTTCCACGAAGCAGTAATGCAAACACCCTCAACAGAGCAAGAAGAAGATACAATAATAAATGAACTTCAAAAAGGTTACAAATTTAACGATAAAGTGTTAAGAGCTGCACTTGTCAACGTGGCTGTGCAATAATATAGATATACAACCACAATCAGAAGAGAGTTAAAAGTAAAATGAGCAGTTATTACGAAATATTAGGCGTAACAGAAAACGCCGGTAAAGATGAGATAAAAAGTGCTTTCAGAAAAAAAGCACGCCAACTTCACCCAGACGTAAACAAAGAACCAGATGCTGAAGAAAAATTCAAAGAATTAGGCAAAGCATACGAAACACTGATGGACGATGACAAAAGAGCCACCTACGACCGATACGGCGAAGATGGTCTTTCCAGTGCAGGTTATAGTTCGCAAGGTCCTTTTGACTATGGATTTGGCGGCTTAAACGATATTTTCGAAAGCTTCTTTGGTGGAGGTTTCGGCGGTTTTCAAGAACGTCAAGCTGACCCCAATGCCCCTCAACAAGGTGCTGACCTTAGATTAGACATTGAACTGGATTTTGAAGAGGCAGTTTTTGGGACTGAAAAAGAAATCAAAATTACACATTTGGAGCCCTGTGCTTCTTGTAACGGCTCTGGTGCAAAAGCAGGCTCTAAACCTACAACCTGCAAAACTTGTGGCGGAACAGGTCGTGTTCAACAAGTAACCCAAACAATTTTGGGACACTTTAGCCAAATAACGACATGCCCAAATTGCCATGGAACAGGTCAAACAATAACCGATCCTTGCCCTGAATGCAAAGGAAAAGGCAGAATTGATAAAGACAAAAAACTTTCTGTCAAAATACCTGCCGGCGTTGACAATCGCTCAAAAATAAGAATTTCAGGTGAAGGTGATGCAGGCAAAAACGGCGGACCATCAGGTGACCTTTACATCGTTCTTTTTGTAAAAGAAAGCAAAGATTTTATAAGAAAAGGTAACGATATTTACACAACATTAGACGTAAGCTTCCCCCAAGCAGCCCTTGGTGATAAGGTTTCCATAAAAACTGTTGACGGTGAAGAAATTTTAACTATCCCTCAAGGCGTAGAACATGATAAAATATTAACGCTAAAATCTAAAGGGGTACCGTTTATCGGACAAGAAAACAGACGAGGCGACCACCACGTTATAATAAAGCTTACAACTCCTAAAAATATGGCTGAAGAAGAAAAGAAACTATATTCAAGATTGTTTGAGATTTATAACAAAAAAAAGCCGTCTGAATCCATTATGGACAAAGTAAAAAGTGCACTACACAATTAATTACAGCTAACGGGTATAGAAATAATGAAATTATTTAATATTAAAAAAGTATTTTTTACTTTTATAGCATTACTGATAACTGCGGCAAGTGCTTTTGCAACACAAATCCCAATTCAGGTCAAAGATTGTATTTTCAAAACTTTTCCTGCAGCTAACATTAGATTTGACGGCTTGATTACTCTACCTGACGGAACCATATATTTGCCCGTCATTCCTGCTTATACAGACAAGGTTGAGAAACTTCAAATAACATATACTTACCCGAACAAAACCGCTTTTTCAAAAAAACCTGAAGTCATTATCTTCAATACAAATTATGCACTTTTAAAACTTGTAAAAACTAAAAACGGAGTTTTGACAGTTTGCCAATATCCTGAAATTCCTATTTCTATCAAAACAGGCTCACTGCCTCAAGATATATTGGTGCCAAAAGGCTTGGTACTACCTGAAACTTTGAAGGGTATTTTAGGTGATGTACAAATACCGCTTTTGAAATCTGCTAACGTCGTAAAACCGGCAGAAGTAGTTAAAAAAGCCCCTTTACCAAACAAAAGATTAAACACATTTGATAAAGAAGCTATTAATGCAAAAATCAAAAACAAAATATATCTCGTAAGCAATTATGACTCACAATATTTAAAAGTTTTCTCTGCTGATGTCGCAGAACCATTATATAGCTTAAAGCTAAGTGGCGTTTACAAAGATATGCAATCCGTTTTGAACGACCAATTTCTTTTAATTTTGACAAACAACAAAAAACAAATTGACGTTGTTGATGTAAAAAACGAGTATATAGCAAAGCAAATTGATTTGGCAGCAATTCCGAGCGAAATAATAGCGGACAACGCCCAAAACAAAGCCTACGTAGCAAGTTTAAAAGATAAATCTATTTTTGTAATCGATATCAACGGAATGCAAATTAAAGAAAAAATCAAAGTTTTAGGAGAACCTGAAAATATAGCAATCAGCGACAATGGCGACGAGTTCGTATATCACGATAGAGCCACATCAAATGTATATGTATTGAAGCTTGATGGAACTTATGAAAATAAATGGATTACAACTGGTGAAAACTTATCAAAAATCATTGCCCATAAAAACCATATTTATACAATCTCAAGAACCGCATCTGAACTAAAATCAACAGAATATGACCTAAACAAAGAATTTCCAATAAACGAAAGTGGGCAAAAAAAAGATATGTCCTTTAAAGAAGCGTTTATGTCAGGCTTTGACGTTGCAATTCCTAAAGGAGATTTAAAAGCTGACCCCCAAAAATGTTTTGCAACGGACGAAAAAACATTTAAAACAGGCGAAAAGCCAACTGATATGCTGTTATATAAAGACAAAATATATATTTTAAGTGCTCAAGAAAATGAAATAAATGTTTTTGATATAAACACTCAAAAAATGACCAAAACAATAAGACTTCCAATTTCAGGCTTTTCCAAAAGAATAACCCAACTCGGAAGCTCTAATCTCGCAATAATAACAAATGTACTAGAAAGAAGATACGTTATAGTTGACCTAGACAAGATGACAGCTTTGCAAACCGCAAACATAAATCTTCCGGTCAATGCTATAACTATCATTGACAAAAAATAATGGACACAATTACAGAACAAACTTTTGAAGAACTTGAAAAAACCTCAAAAAACTTTTGGAATATAGCAAGAGAAACCGGCAATTTTTTGAATATGCTGATCAAATCGGCAAATGCAAAAGAAGTCTTGGAAATCGGTACCTCCAATGGCTATTCGGGAATTTGGATAGCTAAAGCCTTAAAAGAAACCGGTGGACACCTTTCAACCATTGAATTTTGGGACAACAGACAATCTTTAGCTATAGAAAATTTCAAAAAATGCGGAGTAAATGACTTAATAACCCCACTATTAGGCTCTGCTCTTGATATCTTGTCAAATGACTTCGACAAAAAAATTGACTTTGCCTTTATTGACGCTAACAAAGGTGAATATATTAAATATTTCGAACTTATTGACCCGATTTTAAAATCAGGAGGTATAATAGCAGCCGACAATGTATTGTCCCATGAAACAAAAGTTAAACCTTTCGTTGACGCAATAAAAAACAATCCTGATTATCAAGTTGAAATATTAAATTTACCCGCAGGATTATTGCTTGCGAGAAAAAAATAAAGCAAAATTTTTGCCTAACGTATAGAATTTATTGTATAATTTGCTTATGGAAAATGCGATTATAAAATCAATACATGATGAAAAAATTTCTCTTGAACATATTGGCATTGTCTACAATTCAGACAATCTCAAATCTCAAGATACAATAAAAATCATAAGAAAATCATTGGACAACAGAGGGCTAAAATCAAAAGTATTCACAACAGACCGTTTAGACCCGAAAACGACCTTTGCAATTGTTGTCGGTGGTGACGGTACAATTCTAAGAGCGGCAAGGTTTTATAGCCAATTTTCGACACCTGTTTTCGGTATAAATTTAGGTAGATTAGGATTTTTATCCCAAGCAAAACCTGATAATATTGAATTTGCCATTGAAAAAATTATTGAAGGTCAATTTAAAATCGAAGAAAGATTAATGCTAAGTGCACTAGACGGCAAGCTTTCAGCACTTAATGACATAGTGATAAAAGGAGATAGTTTTTCCAGAACCTCAAGACTTTATGTTCATATCAACGACAAAATAGTTTGTGATTATTTAGCTGATGGGCTCATTGTCGCAACGCCTACTGGGTCTACAGCTTACACATTATCCGCAGGAGGCCCTATTTTAGTTCCAAGTTTGGAGGCTATAGTTATTGTCCCTATTTGCCCTCACACTATGAATGCAAGACCATTGGTGGTTCCTGCAACAGAAAAAATTCAAATAACAACTTGCCAATCAAGACCACGCTTAAAAATCGCAGCTGACGGACAATCCGTTATGAACATTTCATCTTCTGATAAAATTATCATTAAACAAAATAAATTTAAAGCAAAATTACTGCTTTTAAACATTGAGCATAACGGTTTTTATTCAATTTTAAGAGAAAAATTACACTGGGGAATTTCTTGGAAAGGTTAATATGATTAAGTCTATACGTATTCAGAACTACATATTAATCGACGAACTCCAGTTAGAGCTTGATAAAGGCTTTAATATTTTTACAGGCGAAACAGGAGCTGGCAAAAGCATTATCATCAGTGCTATTGACGTGTCACTGGGTGCAAAAGCAAATAAAGAATTAATCAAAAATGGCAAGGACCGTGCTATGATTGAGGTTGCACTAGAGCTTGATGAGAATTTTGATAAAAAAATCCTCACTGATAATGGGATTGATACCACAGAAAGCATAGTAATTTCAAGAGAAATCACCACTACGACTACTCGCTCAAGGATTAACGGGATACTCGTCACTCAAGATTTAATAAAAGAAATTAGAGAAAATCTTATCGATATACACTCTCAGCACCAGTCATATAACTACTTGCAGCCAAAGATGCACATAACACTATTAGATAACTTTGGAAACGACTCGCACAAGAATCTTGTAAACACCTATACTACAACATTTTCAAGTGTACAACAACTGCAAAACTCTCTAAATAAAGCAGTTTCCGCAGCAAATGCAACAGAACAACAGATAGATTTTTTAAAATTTCAAATAAAAGAAATTGAAGATGCCTCGATTGAAGATATCGAGGAAGACAAAAAACTTGAAGAAGAACTCGAAATTTTATTAAACGCTGAAAAGCTCAAAGAACTTTCCTACAGTGCTTATTGGGAACTATATGGCGAAGATGGAAACATAACAAATGCACTATCAAATACAAAATCAACTCTTTCTAAACTCGCAAATTTAGACACCAATACAACTAAATTTGAAGAAGATATAATAAATTGCCAAGAATTGTTGAAAGATATTGCCTACAAGCTCAAATTTTATTCTGAAAATCAAGAACCAGATGAACAAAAAATCAACGACATCCAAGAAAGAATTGACATTTTAGATAAATTGAAACGTAAATACGGCAAAATATCAACTCTTGAAAGCGTTTTAGATAAATATACAGAATTGACTTCAGAGCTAAATTCCATTGAATTTTCACAAGATGAAGTTTTAAGACTTGAAAATGAATTAAAAACGATTAATGCAAAAGCTGAAAATGAAGCAAAAGAATTAACCCAATCAAGATTAATTTTAGCTAAAACTTTATCAGAAAAAATAACGCAAGAACTAGAAAAACTAGAGCTTCCCAAAGTCAAATTTGAAGTAAAAATAGATAACATAGCACTTTGTCAAAATGGATTTGATAAAGTAGAATTTTTAATCTCAACAAACATATCTGAGCCCCTAAAACCACTTGCGAAAGTAGCTTCAGGTGGTGAAATCTCAAGAATTATGCTCGCAATAAAAACCATTTTTGCTCAAGCTGACAAAACTAATACCGTTATTTTTGATGAAATCGACACAGGAATTTCAGGCAAAGCCTCGCAAGCCGTTGCTGACGCAATAGTAGAACTATCAAAACATCATCAGGTTATTTCAATCACACACCAGCCAATTATTGCAGCAAAAGCAGATAAGCACCTTTATGTCACAAAAGACCAAGACAATGAAACGAAAATCAATGTCTACGACCTTCAAGGTGAAAACAAAATCAAAGGTATAGCAATCCTTGCAAGTGGTGAAATTAACGATGACTCCATAAATTTTGCAAAAAATCTAATGGGCGTTTAAGCCTATTTTATCTGGTATAAACCCGTGACAAACGAACTTTTAATCGACATAAAAGCTCATAATTTATAGTACCTAATATTTTTGCCCATTCATCTATAGAAATTGAAGACTCGCCATCAGTGCCGATTAACGTAATAACATCACCCTCATTGGCGTCAAGCCCTGTTATATCAAACATCATTTGATCCATTGTAATATTTCCGATTTGAGGGACTTTTTTGCCGTTTAAAATCCCATATATTTTATTGGATAATTTACGAGAAACTCCATCTGCGTACCCGATAGGAATAGTCGCAATTTTAGTTTCTTTATCGGTAATATATGTATGACAATAGCTCACTCCACAGCCTTTTTTAGACTTATGAACGTTGGTAATTCTACCTTTTAAAGACATTACAGGGTACAAATTGGGAATACCTTTAGAATCAGGGACCAAATCCGGCACAAAGCCATATATTCCAAGCCCAGCCCTAGCCATATTATAGTCAATATTGTCAAAAGCAATCATTGCGGACGTATTGGCACAGTGGATTAAGAGCCCTGTCGTATCAATCTGAGATATAACACTATTCCATTTTTCAAGCTGTTTTTCAAACCAGCCATGTTCTTCCGCTGCGGCAAAGTGAGTAAAAATGCCCCGTAAATCAATGAAATCACATCCCTGCACTTTTTTAATTAAAGCAACTGCATCATCTACTCCAACGCCTATCCTATTCATGCCTGTATCAATTTTGATATGAACTTTAGGTTTTATGCCTGTTTTTTCAAAAGTCAATTTAGAAGCATTGATATGTTCTTCATTAAACAAAGACAATGAAATATTGTGCTCTGCAGCATAGTCAAAAGCCCAAACAGGAGCTGCACCCAAAACCAAAATAGGAACATTTATCTTTGCTTCCCGAAGTTGCATACCCTCATCAATAGAAGCAACTCCCAACATATCCACACCTGAAGCCAAAAGAGTAGGCGTAAGCATTACGCTACCATGCCCGTATGCGTCTGCCTTAACAACAGCAAGCATTTTAGCGTCTTTTTTAGCAAATCGTTTCAATTCTTTTACATTTTTCTCAACGCAATCAAGGTTGATTTCAACCCAAGCATCTCTTTTTGTATTCAAGTATGATTCTCTATTAAATTTCATTACAAATACACTCTAAAACAGACTTATACACAACATAATAATAGTCTAAAAAGCATATAGTGCAAGGTCGTCATAAAAGTAAACAATGCATAAAATAAAGCTATATGATAAAATATAATTGTTATAAGAGGTAATTATGGACGAAAAAGAAAAACTTAAAATAATAGAAGAAATGCAAAAAGTAGCAGCACAAATGAAAGCTGACGATATTGAAGAAAATCCGGATTCTGAAACAGAAACCTTTGATTGCAGCTGTTGCGGAGCAACAAAACCATACGCAGGCTCAATCCAATATGGTAAACACAGGCTATGCAACGATTGCGTTCTAATCGCTGAAACCGGTTTCGCTTTGAAAAGACTCAAAAATATCGATGACCTTATCGAAAAAATGGAAGACTCCAGAATGGAAGAAATTTGCGATTTTATTAAAAAGGATGAACAAAGCCACAACAATTAACCATGACAAATTTAACTTACCTACAAGATAACGTAAAAAACGGAAGACTAATCAGGTGGCCCGATAACTGCAAAACTTTGACAGTTTATATCGCTCCATTCAAATGGTATGCCGCTCAAGGTGACTCTTACAAATATCAACAAATGATATTGCAAGCCATGCGTGCTTGGGAAGCTGTTAGTCAAAATAAAATTAAATTTAAAATCGTAACCGTTTTAAATGACTCTCTAATCAACATTGATTGGCGTAGAGTGGATAGAAAATCTCTCGGGCACTGCCATTATCATTATGACAAAATAGGCAGGCTTTACTCGGCAGAAGTTCAAATTGGTCTTTCTGACGGGCTTATACACGCTCAATATATGGACGAAAACGAAGTTTTTCACACAATTATTCACGAACTCGGTCACGCCATTGGGCTTGGGCACAGTCACAACAAAGACGATATAATGTACACCCCACACCAATACGGGACCGTTAATATCGGCAAAGGTGATATTGAATCATTGAAATGGCTCTACCGTTTCCCTTGCGGAATTCCAATAAAAGAGCTCGCACAAAGTTATTCTCTCCACTTGGATAATGTTGACGACATCGTTACTTATATATCTAAAGAAAACCCTCAATCACAGTTTGAGCAAGTTAAAAATTCCATAAACATTCCAGACAGAAATTTACTTGATGAACAATCAAGAATTGCTGAATTAAAAAAATACAATCTGTCTTTACAAAATATCAACATTCATTTGCCAAAGAATCCACCACTATCATAATAACTAATGCTTTAAAAAAATTTATTAACATGCAATAATAAAATCAGAAAAGCAGCCGGATAATCGCGTGACATTTGTCATGAGGAAAGTCCGAGCATCTTAGGGCAAATCGCCGGATAACGTCCGGTACGAGCAATCGTCAGGCTAGTGCCACAGAAAAGTAAACAACCTTATTCATTTAAGGTTCAGGTGCAACGGTAGTGTAAAAGACTACCAGCGGTATTGAGAAATATCGGCTCGGTAAACCCCGATTGGATGCAAGATTGACTAAAAGGTTAAGGTGACCCGCCATCTTTTGAAAAATCGCTTGAGCGTCAAGGCAACTTGGCGTCGAGACAGATGATTATCTAGAAACAGAACTCGGCTTATGAGCTGCTTTTCTTTTTATTGATTTAGTGTTTTTAAATGGGGCAATTTGAGGCTAACCTGCTTATTTGCATAATTTATTCGACTTTGACAAAAGATATATAATTTTGAGTTCTGCAAAAAAGTGTAAAAATATGTTTACAAAACAAGAAAATCAGGCAATTACAATACTTGATTATCTTTATTAGTTTGTACTTTATGGCAGGAAAATATGATAATCTCTAACAAAATAGCTATGGATACAATCAGAAAAATCGGGCGTACTATCAATGCACCCGAACAACGTGTTATCATAGGTGTTTCTGCTCTATTAACTCAACCCGTTATAGACCTGACTAACCCAAGAGCCGACAAAGACACGAAAGTCCTATCTGCTTCCCGCTCTTTGGGAAAAATAATAGCAGGAACAACAAGTGGATACTGCGTCAGACAATTCTGCACTTCTGAACTTTCTCGTTTAGTCCAAAAAGACAATGTCTTAGACCCGACAAAAATTAAAGAAAGATTAACTAAAATAATTAAACAAATGCAAAAAGATAACGTTAATCCTAAAAAAATCGAAAGTTATCAAAAAGTTCTTGCAAAAATGACCGACACCCTCGATAAAGTTCATCTGGAAAACTTCAAAAAAAATCTGGGTTCGATTGCGGCCATTGGAGTTATGCTATTTACAAACTTCTTATGGGATGCACCTGTTACTAAAACTTTAACCAACAAATTCTATAATTACGCCACAGGAAAGAAAGCCGAAAATGCAAACTCTTCCAACTAAATTATTAGCTCAATTATATAACTCTCACCAAGTCGACAATATGTTAATCGGACTTGGTGCTGTCGGCTGGCTCGTAAGCATGTTGGCTCAAGTTACTGCTGTTTCTTCAAACAAAAATCTTGACCCTAAAAAGAAACAATATCTTTTGTCTCAAGAAATAGCTGAAGGTACTGTAAACACTACTCTATACCTCGGTTTGACAACTGTTGCTTCAAAACTAATTAAATCAGCTGTTAATAAAGGAAAAATTTTAACAAAAACATCAATTGATGCAATTGACGAATTCGTTGCCAAAAACGGGAAGGCAACAAGAAGTGAAGTCCTTAATGAACTCTCTCAAAACGGAGTTAAAAATATTAACAATGTCTTTAAAGATTTAGACGTCTCCTCAATTAAAAACACAGCAGGTGACCTCGGTCTAATCGCTACAATTGTTGCTTCTGTAGTATCTTGTAACATCTGTGCTCCTTTGTGCAGAAATTTCGTTTCCGCTAAAATCCAAAATAAAAAAGGTCAAACAAACGCTATGCAACCCATTACAGCACCGTCTGCACCAGCTACAACTGCTCAACAACCCCTTAAACACAACGTTTTACCTAAAGCATATAACACAAACACTTTCTCTGCTTTTAACACAATTTCATTGTAGAAATATTACAAAATTGAAATGTCACACATTGAGTCTATAATATAAATATGAGGGATAACAGGAGAATTCTGTGCTAGATAATAGATGGTATGATTCAAATAAAAACACAAGAGATGCACTTATCCTTTTGAAAAAATTGGATTTTAATTCGCAAAACGTGATTTCTTCTGAAATTATAAATATTGCAAATTCAATAAAATCAGTTAGAAAAGAACAAGAAAGCCTACCATTAAGCATCGGGCTCAAAAGAGTTCTCGGATTATACCAATCAAATCAAGCTAGAAGATGGTATGACAAATCCGAAAAACTAAACGAAGCTTTTCAAGTCATTTCGCTCCTTCCTGAGGAAGATTTTTCCAACATAATGGAAGGCATTTGTGCCTCATTACAAAACTAATTTTGCGCTCGTAGCTTAGTAGGATAGAGCAAAGATCTCCGAAGTCTTAGGCATGGGTTCGATTCCCGTCGGGCGTAATACTTTCTATTTAGTTGTCTTTATTGTTATTCATTTTACATATCATTAATAAATTATGTCTGAATAACTAACTATTTCGCTAAAAGTTCTGTGAAAAATTTGCAAACGATGTATGCATTTTTACTGGCAATTTTTGATATCTCGTGTACTTTATTTATTTATGAATGTATCAAAACTCTACACTAGCGGTGTAAACTCATCTACAATATCTTTCAATGGGCTCAAAAAGATTGCACAAAGAACTTTATATGAAAGTTCCGATGTACTCAAAATTCCTACTGCAAACTCAGCGTCTGCAATGGTTGGAGCTCTACCTAATGATTATATAAAAAAACTTTTGGCTGCCAATCCTATCAACAAAAAAGCAGCAATTGTCGACATCCAACAAGCATTTGGCAAAGCCGCCGACTCCTTAAATCAAATTAATCTTGCAAACAAACAAGGATTACAAAACATTGTAAACGGTTCTAAAGAAGAAAGATTAGAAGCCTTTAAACAAATTTTAGAAAAAATAAGGAAATTAGACGACTCGTATTTTTTCGATGATGACTATAGAAGCACAAAGCTTATAAACTGGAGCAATCCTGAAAATTCTAAAAAATCTATTTCTCAAGCTCAATCTATTCTTGAATCCACACTAAAAAAGCACAAAGTATTATCCCAAACTGATAATATTAGAATTGACGACCTAGGTGAAGGAATGTTCGGCAGAGCTTTCCGAATTTCTTGCAAAAATAATAATGGTGAAAATGTTCTCTCTGACAAAGTAATGAAAGTCTATAAAGACATTTCTCAAGAAGAAGATTTTATGGCGAATTCTGCTCTATTAAAGAAAAAAGTTATAAACGAAAGCCTTCCTGAACTAAAACAACACCTCAAAAAGCAAACTGCATTATACCCCAATCAAAAGACATTCTTTATTCAAGCAGAAAACAGTCTGAATATACCTAAAAGATTTGAAGATATGAGTGAAAACGATTTCTTTCAATATCAAAAAAGAGTTTCTCATGTTGACTTACAACAATTTGACAAAGCTCACGGACTTTACAGAGAAGCAAATTCTACTGCTTTCATTAAAAAAGCAATGGGGCACAAGATGGACAACAGCAATCTTGCAAAACAATATCTTTTTGATTTAAAAGCAAATTATGCTTTATCTGAATTTATACCAAAATCCCCAGCTCACAAATATTATAAGCATACAAACCTTGATAACTTAGGAATTTTTTATGCTGACGAATCTGCAGACAACATTATCAGCGGAAAAATTATAGACCTCGGCGGTATGGTTCCTTCCGAAAAGAAACTGTCAGAAAATCCGCTAACTAGAAGAATATACAAGAAATTACAAAATGCTTCTGATTTGAATACTCAAACAAGCATATTTAATCAACAATATGAACTTATGCTAAAAACTACAGATTCAACAAAAAAAGAATCTATCAAAAACGCTTTAACCTTACATCTTGACGGATTACGTCCATCTGAAATTTTAGCATTAAAATTGCCGCTTAATAAATTATATGAACTATCACCAAGAGCCTACAGCATGGTTAGTGGAAACTAAACATTAAATCTGAAATGAACTAAATCACCGTCTTGAACAACATACTCTTTGCCTTCAAGGCGAGTTAGCCCCTTTTCCTTAGCTGCAGCATACGAACCAGAAACTACAAAATCATCATATCCTGTAATTTCTGCACATATAAATCCACGCTCAAAATCTGTATGAATTACACCTGCTGCTTGTGGAGCCTTGGCTCCTGCAGGAATTGTCCAAGCTCTTACTTCTTTTTCTCCGGCTGTAATATATGTCCTCAAATCAAGCAAATGATAAACTGATTTTATCATTCTTTCAATTCCTGAATTTTCAACACCAAGCTCTTCTAAAAAAACTTTAGCTTCTTCTTTTTCAAGTTCAGCCAATTCTTCCTCTATTTTAGCAGATATGACTACAACATCAGCATTGTGCGTTTTAGCATATTCTCTGACTTCTTCAACATAGCTATTACCTGTTGCCAAATCAGATTCTGAAACATTTGCGGCATAAATAACAGGTTTAATACTCATTAATTGTGATTGTTTTGCAAATGCAAGTTCATCATCTTTAAAATGGTCGTTTAAGTTTATAAACTTTCCATCTTGCAACAATTCATTAATTTTATTCAAAACATTATTTTCAAGAATTGCTTCCTTATCACCACTTTTTACTTGTTTTGTCAATTTTGCAATTCTTTTTTCAATAGAAGCCATATCCGCTAAAGCAAGCTCTGTATTGATAACTTCAATGTCATCAATCGGGCTGACTTTGCCTGACACATGAATTGTATTTTCATCATCAAAGCATCTTACAACTTGAATAATAGCATCTACTTCTCTTATATTATGCAAAAACTGATTGCCTAAACCCTCACCTTTACTTGCACCTTTTACCAAGCCTGCAATATCAACAAACTCAATAGCGGTAGGGATTACGACCTCTGTTTTAACCAAATCTTTTAAGATATTTAATCTTTCATCAGGAACATTTACAACTCCAACATTTGGCTCAATTGTACAAAACGGATAATTTGCACTTTGTGCGTTTTTTGTAGATGTTAATGCATTAAATAATGTAGATTTGCCAACATTCGGCAGTCCGACAATTCCCGCTCTTAGCATTTTTGTCCCCCTTTTTAAGTATCTTTACTGTAAGAATAGTATAAAAGCTTGCAACTCGCAAGGAATTAGTCTGTAACTATCAAGAAAGATTTCAATTTTCTAGCTGTTGAATCCTTATCTGAAACAATATGTAAATCCTCAACATCAATGGATGTTGAACCTCCTCCATCGAACGCCATTGCTTTTTCCAGTTCCATTGTTTTTGCATAATTTGCAACTTGCTCTAGCGTCATTGGAACTTTGGTTGTTGCAATTATTATATAGACGTCATTATCTTTAATACCAATTGCAGTTCTTGCATATTTTCTCAAAGAAGAAGCAGATTGGCTTACAATTTTTCCGTCCTTTTTCAATACAAAAAATTCTTCCTCTAGCCTTAACGTGGGCAGTAGTTGAGGTCCACCTTGTATTGCATATTTAATTTTGTAACCTTCAGGGACTGCATAATTATGTGGAGCAATATCATATTTTAGCTTTCCATCTTTATCTATCAAAACTCTGAACTCTGAACGATTAAATATCTTTGGTAAATATGGTTTAAGAGCAACATTATTCATTAAATTAGAATTTCTGTGAGGGTCAAGCACTGGTTTATCGTCGATTGTCAGGTAAGAAATTGTTTGCTCATTCTTAGGGTCAAAAAAACCTGCATTAACTACCAATTTTGCCTTTGTTTCCTCGTAAATATCTTTATTGGTCGTCAAATGCACAACATAATGGGGTTTAATTTCACCTTTTAAATGTTGTGTATTTATTTTAACAACATACAATCCGGGGATTGATTCTGATATTTCAATCGATTTTGATTGCGGTTTAACGTCCTTCTGCATTGTAAATCCGCTGGTTATCAGCATTAAACAAGTTAACATCACGCCTAAAAATATTTTTTTCATATCTATAAATCCTTTTGTTTTTTAAACCAAATAATTGCAACCAAAACAGCTACCGGCGGAATAAATGCAGTCAAAACCGGGTTTAAGATGCCTTTTTCTGCCAACAAGTCGAAAAACGGCATAGTTATATAGTATAAGAAAATCGTCGCAACTGCAATTGTAAAGCCAACCAAGCGTTGCTCTCTCGGTTTTGAAAAGCCAAGCAAGCAACCTAATATCGCAAACAACACACACATAAATGAATGAGTATATCTTTGCAAAAATTTATTAAGCATAAATCTAAATTCATCATCCATATTAGAATTTTTTAACAACAAAATATAATTAAACATTTCAGCATTGCTCAAATCTCTATCTCGTTTTACTGAATATTTCATTAATTTATATGCATCATCAGCTCTTTGGCCTGACAAAATCTCTACATTATCTAGCCTTGACACGTCAGTAAAGACACCATTTTCAGCCACTTTATACTTTTTAGCATCTTTCAAAATCCATTTACCTTGGGAATAATTGGCATATCCTCCTATGGAAATCGTATTTAAAATACTTGCACCTTCATCTTCGTTTTTAGAAAAATCCAAAACTGTAATATCGTGAATATAATTATTATCAAAGGTTGATACAATAACAATTTTTTCCATTTGCTCCTCATCAGACTTGATTGGATAAACAAAATGAGAACTTTCATTTTCTTCTTTTATGACATTTAATCGCTGTGATGTAAAAGGAATCAATGTATCTTGAACAAAGAACGAAAAGCCCATGACCAATATACTTAATACAATCACAGGAGCCAATATTCGCCAAAAAGATAGCCCGACACTTCTAAATGTTGTAAGTTCAAAGTCTTTGCTCATTTTGTCAAACGTAAACAACGCACCTAAAAGCAAACCAACCGGCAACGCATTATCAAGAATTTTCGGAATTTCAAACGTAATAATTTGAACACCCATTTTCAACGTATAAACACCTGCCAAAACTCTTTGTATAGTCCTAAGCAACAACTCGGGGGCTATCCATATAACCATAAACAGCAACACGCACACTGCACCTGCCAATATGACTTGTTTAAATAAATATTTATCAAGCAATTTTATGCGCATTAAAGAGTGAAATCCTTTCCTAAATAGAATTGTTTCGCGATTTCATCCGTTGCAACATCTTCACTTTTGCCTTGGATTTTAATAGCACCATCAAAAATGACATAGGCTCTATCCGTAATAGACAAGGTCGCTTTAGGGTTATGGTCGGTAATCAACACGCCCAAACCTTTTTCTTGTGAAAGTTTTCTTATCGTTTCTTTAATCTCACCTATCGCAATAGGGTCGATACCAGTAAAAGGTTCATCAAGCAATATAAACTCTGGGCTTGCAGCCAGAGCTCTTGCTAGTTCAACCCTCCTTCTTTCACCACCTGAGAGCGATACAGCTGTTTCTTTTCTCAATTTTTTGACACCGAATTCATCTAAAAGTTCTTCCAGTTTGTCTTTTTTTTCATCTAAAGTTAGTTTGTCATTGACTTCAAGAACAAGTTTTATATTGTCTTCAACTGAAAGTTTTCTAAAAATAGAAGGTTCTTGTGGCAAGTAGCCTATTCCGTGTTTTGCACGAATATTCATTGTAACAGTAGTTAAATCTTTATCATCCAAGAAGATTCTGCCACCATCAGGTTTTACCAAACCGACAACCATATAAAATGTGGTGGTTTTTCCGGCACCATTTGGCCCTAATAGCCCAACGACTTCGCCTTTATTCACCTCAAAAGAAACGTTATTAACAACAGTTCTGTCGTTATATATTTTAATCAGATTTTCTGCTTTAATTTTCATAATTATAAATTTCCAATTTCCACTTCTTCAAGTTTAAATAAAAATGACCTCACTGTCAAAAAACTAATCTTTGTTAATAATAACGAGCTTAAGATTAAAACAGTGTATAATAATAGCATGGAGAATTTAACCGTAAAAAAATATGTATTGAAAAAAGTTAAAACAGATATTCAATACAAAATAGACTACGAAAAAGAGCTCAATCCAACACAACTTGAAGCAGTAAAACAAAAAGACGCCTCTATATTGACAATCGCAGGTGCAGGCTCAGGGAAAACAAAAACTCTTACCTACAGAGTTGCAAGGCTTATCGAAAGCGGTATAAAGCCTGAAAACATCTTGCTTCTAACCTTCACTAAAAAAGCAGCGGATGAAATGCTATCTCGAGCAGCTTCAATCCTTGACTCTCGATGCGAAAAAGTTGCAGGTGGCACTTTCCACTCTTTTGCAAACCAAATTTTAAGAAAATATTCTACGCTTCTTGACCTTAAAAACAACTTCACAATACTCGACAGAAGTGACTCTGAAGATGTTATCGCTCACATAAGAGGACAAATAATAGGGAAACAAGAAAAAAGATTCCCCAAAAAACATACGATTCTTGATATCTATTCCAAAGCGATAAACAAGGACATGCCTGCTGAACAAATCATCAAAACAGAATACAAACAATTTGAACATTGTGTTGATAAAATAAACGAAATTTCACAAGAATATACACAGTATAAAAGGAAAAACTCTCTTCTCGATTACGATGATTTATTATTGTATTTAAAAATCTTATTGACTTCAAATGAAAATATTAGAAAAAAATTATCTAACACATATAAATATATACTGATAGATGAATACCAAGACACAAACACTATTCAAGCTGAAATCATCAAGCTTTTAGCCTCTGAGCACAACAATGTTATGGCTGTAGGTGATGACTCTCAAAGTATCTATTCATTTAGGGGTGCAAACTTTAAAAACATTTTGGACTTCCCGAAAACTTTTGAAAACACTAAAATAATTAAGCTTGAGCAAAATTACAGAAGCTCGCAAAATATATTGGAACTCGCAAACGAGGTCATCAAAAAAGCTAAAGAAAAATATACAAAAAACTTGTTTTCAACAATAGAAAACCCCATAAAACCTGCCTTGATAACATCTTCTGACATGCAAACAGAAGCTGAATTTATCACCCAAAGAATACTTGAGCTCCACGAAGAAGAAAACTTATCGCTTAACGATATCGCTGTTTTGGCTCGAAGTGCTCGAATGACTTACAATCTAGAAATAGAGTTCGCTAAAAGGAATATCCCTTATAAGAAATTCGGCGGACTTAAATTTATCGAAACAGCTCACGTCAAAGACGTTATTGCTCATTTGCGTGTTATTCTTAACCCTGCCGATATCATCAGCTACAACCGAATTTTGCTTTTACTTGACGGCATTGGAAACCAAACTGCAAATAAATTAATCCCACTGCTTTCAAATCCTGATACTGATAAATCAAAAATTTATCTTCCATCAAAAAGCTCAGAGTCAATTAAAAAATTAATAGAATTGATTGCAAAAAGTCAAAATAGCATCTTCGAACCATCTAAAATAGTTGAGCAAGTATTAGCCTATTACGAGCCGATTTTGACAGATAAATACGACGATTTTTCAAAAAGATTAAAAGATTTGGAACATTTTTCATACCTTGCTGCTAAATATACAAGTCTGGAAGACTTTTTAAGCGATTTGGCACTTGAGCCACCGGACAGCTCCGTTGTCGACATTGAAGAAGGCAGCGTTAAAGATGAATATTTAACACTTTCTACAATTCATAGTGCTAAAGGTCTTGAATACAAAGCAATCTTTATTATTGGAGCAGTTGACGGACGATTTCCTTCTGTCTTTTCGTTCAACTCAGAAGATGAATTAGATGAAGAATTACGCCTAATGTACGTAGCAATAACAAGGGCTAAGACCTTCTTATACATAACCTATCCGATTGATATGTTTGACTACGCTACAAGCATGGTGCTCTCTAAACCTTCCCGATTTTTTGACGGGATAAATAAAGAGGTTTTAGAACATTGGATTATTGAAAATCAAGATTAAAGAGCCTTATTCAGGCTCTTTTAATTTAATAATTATAAACATTTAGATAATTCCAATATGTCCTATAGACTTTCTTTATGTAATTTCTGGTTTCAGAATATGGAATATTTTCAACAAATTCATCATAATCAGTATATTTAATATTTTTACTCCACTGATTAACCGCATTAGGTCCGCCGTTATAGGCAATGACTGATAGAACGTCGTTTCCTCGTAACGCATTTTTAATATATTTAAAATACAAACAACCATATATAATATTCTTCTCCGGTATTAATAAAGTAGAAACACTCGGGCGAAGATATCCATATTTTGTAGCTACATAAGAAGCTGTAGAAGGCATCAACTGCATCAATCCCACCGCTCCTGTTTTACTTTTTGCCGTTGAATTAAAGTAGCTTTCTTCTCTTATCAATGACATTATCAAATAAGGGTCTAACGCTGTTGATGTAGCATTTTTATTCACGTCAGCGACATAATACAAAGGATAAGCCAATTTATATATATCGTCATTAAAAGGAGGTTTTACGTCCATTGAAATCAATGCCTCACGAGCCAGCAATACAGACTTGGACTTATTGCCCCTTTTATATTCAAACCAACTTTCGACAAATTTATTATTAAAATTAAGCTCTGACCAAACTTCATAATCACCTAACTCTAACAACGTATTTATCAATTTCAAATCTTTGATATCCAACTCTGAATAATTTATCGGGAATTCTACATTTACCTCTCTATCAAGAAGTTTATGATATTTTTTTGTTCCCCATTCATTTACATCACCTTTAGCTAAAGCGTCTGCTCTGAAAGCATAATAATCATCGGGGTACCTTGACAATATTTTGTTCCAATAGCCATTTGCTTCAGCAGATTTCTTTTGTTTTAAAGCAACTTTGCCCATCCAGAACAACATTCTTGCATTCAAATCTGATTCAGGATATCTTTTCAAATGTTCAGAGCCTAACTGTTTAGCCTTTTTATAATTTTTATGTTGATATTCGTTCCAGAACAAATTCCACAATGCGACATCTGCCAAATCACTGTTAGGATATTTATAAGCTATCTTTGAATATAAATTTAAAGATTCTTTACCACCCAAGATTTTAGCTAATTTATAATAAACATAATCTTCGCCTTGAGCATCACTCTCGTCGATTATCTTTGAAAGTTTGAATAATCCTGTTTTCGCCTCATTAGAATATATACTTGAATAAATATCAATAATACGTCTTAAATCCCCTTTATCGACATTCTTAGAATAGAATTTCAAGCCTTGCTCAATAATAATTTTAGCTTTTTTATAATCGCCTTCTGCCCAATAGCAAGTAGCCAAGTCTGCCCATACATAACCTAATTTTGACTTTTCTAAAAACGGTTTTGCTTTTACATAGTTTTTATCTTCAATATTAATTGAGCCTATTAATCTGTTTTCAAACTCTGTTAAGTTAGGCATCGAACCGAGCTCATCTGAACTTGCTACAGAGAATGTGCCTTTCGGGCTCAATTTTATATATTCAAAAAAGTATTTTTTCGCAACTTCAGGATTGGTCTTTTTATTCAACAAGCCCAAATAATAATTTGAAGCAATAATATAGTCTTCAACCACTCCTTGATTTTTAATCTGTTTAAACAGACGTTCTGCATCATCATAATCTTTATGTTGAAAATATGCTTTTGCCAGACTATATCGTGCACGTGGAGCAAAAAATGATTTTGGGGATTTTTCTAGCAACAAATTGTATTTTTTTATAGCTGTATCGTAATCACCTAACTTCTCGGCACAAACTCCTTGTTTAAACAAAGCTGCGACATACAGAGGGCTTATCTTTTTAACTTTCCCGAAGTTGTAATAAGCATTTTGATAATCCTGTTTTGCAAAAAACACGACTGCCTGCTTATAATATTTCGGATTATTCAATGACACCAAGTCATTGTACTTTAACGCAAGTCCTACACATACTATTAAAAATATAGCAACTGCAATAATAATCTTTTTCAAATTGCTCATGATTTTTCAGTTCTCTTAATGTCTTTTTCTATAAGTATCCTCAAAAATATACAAAAGAGCAAGGAATAAATCAAGATAAAACGCAATATTATTAATATAAAGACCGAGTTAAAACAGGCTAATATATTGCTATGAGTGAGAGATGGGAACTGTAAATAATATAAAATTTTATAAAATATTTAATATTGAGAAGCCAAAAAATCGAAATAAAAGTTACAAATCAACAAAGCCTAAAAATATAATTAAAGACTATATCCTAATACCTGACTACTGCGTCTTCGGCTAACTTTATTTCAAAATAAGTACCCTTTGGCAACGTTACAGATTCGCCCATGGAAAAAATTGACAAAACGGGTGACAATGCCACATTGACAGCATAAACAACCACCCCGCAAGCAATTGGAAGCGGTGTCAATAATATTTCAGGTCCATTTGATAAAGAACCACAAACTCGCCACATTCTTTTCATAAAAGTACTTCCCGGTTTTATAAATTTGCCCATATTCCTTATATATTTACGTTTACCTTTTACATTACTGAAAAAAATATATTTATAATTCGCGACAGATACATTTGCCAACACAAATTGAGATTTTCCTCTATACATCATATTGTCAACTTTTAGCGAAATCAATCCACCATTACCTGAAAGTTGAGGCGGATGCGAATCTACGACCGTTCCGTAGAAAACAGTCCCGGCTGGGATTGTAATATACGTAGAGGATTCAGGGTAAACACTTACGAAAGTCAGTCTTGTACCTCGTGGAGTTCTATCAGAAAGAGTGTTTTGACATCTTACTCTAAACTTAGTTCCCTTTTTTATGCTTATTTCTCTTGTATTAGCAGTGTAATTCGGCAAACTGTATGAATTTTGAGTAAATGATGAAGATGTTGGAGTAGTAGCAGTTTTTTTAGAAACAGTATTGGTCGTCGTAATCGGCCTTGATTGTTGAGCAGGCTGTTTAACAGGCTCTTTGTAATTTTGAGAGAAAATTGTTTCTTGAGGCGTACTGACCGCTGTACCGCCATCAAGCGGAGAGGCTCCTGTTTGCGGAAGCTTTGGCAATAAGACTTGCTCCACAACATCAGTTTTATACGTTTTTCTTATTTCGGAATCAATAGAATCGTCAACAGTTAAAGCTATAACCGGTGAAACCCAAAATGAAAATATTAATAATAAAGCAATAAATCTTTTCATGCTCTTATTTTAAACAAAATATTTAAAAGCGGCTAATTGTAAAGACTTATTTCTTTGTTGTACTCATTTGTTGATTAAACAATGGATTATTCTTATATGCGTCTAAAGCTATTTGCGTAAGCGATTTTTTATCTTGGTATTCCAGATACAACTTATTGCAAGCTTCGCCGACCAAATTCAACACCGCACCTATTCCCAAAGATAACGCCATGTTTTTTGGACCTGAAAGCATTTTTGTAGTACCGACAATCATACTGCCGATTGTTCCTAATATCGGAATTCCGGTCGTTAAGGTTGTTGAAACTTTTTCATTTTTATCTTTAGCCTTGCTAACAGCCCCAATCCCTAAACCTAACGGGAACACCAAACCAAGCAAATCAGTAGGTGCTGAACCGACTTTAAACTCTGCAAATTTGTCGTACAAGTCATTTGCTTCAAGTGTTGTTGCTTTATTAATTGATTTTGTAATTTTGTGAGATTTTCTATCAAGCATTCTGGCAACCGGGTCTTCAAAAACTTTTATATCTTCTCCGTCTAAGCCAACTATAGATTGGTGATTCAAGCCGTTGACAATTGTCATAATATCTTGCATTGCACCTTTTTTATCATTCAACAAAACATCATTTGTTATATATTTAACTTGTTTATCTATAGCTTTTTTAGTTTTTGCATCATACAAATCAGAGGATTTAACGCCTTTTATAAATTCTTCAAAATCAGCCACAATGTCTTTTGCCATTTGTTGACGTCTGACCAGTTCTTCGGCTCCTGTTATATCTTCATAGACATTCATTTTTTGAGAGATTTGCCTCAAACTTGCTCTGGCTGCATCATCTTCCAGTAGCAACTTATCTGTAAGCTCACGGACATTTGTCCTCACAGCGTCCACATTATGAGAAACATTATTCGTCAATCGGCGTCTTGATTTTTCGATTGAAGTACGTAGCGTAATTTTGCCATCTATGCTCAAATCCTCTGTAATATAGGATTTGAACTTATTTGCATTGCCTTTGAAATTAAATATACCACCATTTTTTCCCCACAAAGTATCCCAAACTTCTGCAGGCAAATCTGTCAAACTCTTTTCTCGAACAACTTCTCTTTCAAGTCTTGATTTTTTGCTAAACCCATCTGTAAAAACATTTTGCATTACTTTGCCGCTGGACTTTATGTCTTCAAGCCAAGCAACCAAAGGCTTTGTTTGACCTTTTATAGAAACCATTTGAGTTAAATCAATATTTGAATTGTTATTTATTTTTGTAATGCTGTCTAATAAATGTCCATAAAAATCATCTGACAAAATATGAGCTTTGTCATACGCCCCATCGACTGCTTTCGTTGCAACTTTTTTAAAAGTGTGAGTTATACCGTCTGCAACTTTTGCTGTTTTAGGATTAGAACGTAATAATTTGTCAGCAGCACTGTCTTTTATTGCGGTAAAGTTGGCAACTGCTTTCATTCCGGATAATACTTTTTTCATTCCGTTTGCAAGTGCCAAGTCTACTTTATTGAATATATTTTTTGATTTTTTACTCAAAGAACTTTGATAAATTCTGTCATTCAATTCTTCCAGCAAAGCATTAACTTTTTTATAATTGCCGAGTCCTGCACCTTTGGTCAAAACAACAGCAAAAATACCTGCTGTGAGAATTGTTGTCCCCAACGTTGCAGCTAAAATTCCACCTTTATGCGATTGTTTTATCTCATCTGACACCTTTACAGAGGCAATATGCTCGTCACTTTTTAGTTCTACAGTGTCTTTTTTTTTGTCATTCAGAGGAGAATTTGCAACCTGAGGTGTTTGGGCTTTGGGATATAATTCCGGAAAGTCCTTAAAAACATTATTCGAAGTAGTATTATTCACATTAATCATAATTACCTACATATTAAAAACATTTTATCGCCAAAAATTGCCTAAATATCCGATTATTAAGATTTCGAGATAAGAATTGTAACAAATAGAGGAAGCCTTTTTGAGCTTCCTCTATTGTATTGGTTAGGTTATAATCTTATGCTTTTGACAAGCTGTTTAAGACATCTCCGACTTTGTCGGTATCCTTAACGCCCGGGGTTTTGTCCATTATAGCTTTAAATCTTTGAATTTTTTTGAGGATAGTTTTTCTTTCTTCCGGAGTTGCAGTTTTCATTTCTTTAATCAAATCTGCTACTTTTGTTTTAGAATCAGCTACTGCATCAGTTACAACTTCTGTAGCAGCTGTTGCTGTCTTTTTGCCCTTAAGTGGGAAAGCTGTTTTAATTTTTGATATTATACCTTTAGCACCATCTTTAACTTCTGCTGTTTTAGGAGCAACTTTAGAAGTAAAAGCGTCTTTCATTTCTAAGCCCAGTTTTTTAATACCTTTTAAGATACCACCATCTTTGAACGCAGCAGCAATTTTACCTTTACCTTTGAATAACAACACGCCTGTTGCAACAGCAGCGGCTAATCCGGCAACAACTCCTATAGCATTCGTATTTGTTTCTTTTTTGGCATTAATTCCGGGGATTTTGCCGATTCCGTTCGGTCTGATATTAGTGCCGTATCCACCATAATTAGCACCAATACAATTACTTTGATTTAATCCGAAATAATTATCATAAGAAGAATAACCGTTCATAACATACCTACCTTTTTTATAACCTAACCTATTTATATAAAGAATATTTTTTGAGATTTATTGACTCAAAGTTATTAAATGTTAAGATATGTGACAGACTCCCACTCATACACATGATTGATATTCTTCAAATTGGCTGAATGTCTTTTATAACTCGACCGATAAATTGTTTGAGCCAGATACATTTTTCGCGAGGTAGATAATGCTCGATCAAACTAACAATACTTTTTTCAATGCGTACTCGGAACCCTTGGACGCTAAAGCAGCCTTGGAGTTAGCCAGACAAGCCCATGAAAAATATTTGATTAAATTGCAAAAAAATGACTTGAATGAAGCCATTGATTTCTATATAAAAACAATCAAACTCGACCCTCAAATGCCTGAAACATACTACAGGCTTGCAAGTTTGTTGTGGGAAGATGGTCAAATCAGCCTTTCTGCAGCTATAGAGCAATGTAAATCTGCCGTACAAATGTCACCTGACAACCAAAATGCAAGAATTTACACCGGTTATTTTTTGAATTTGGCTCAAAAATATAATGAAGCTGAAACAGAATTTAAAGAAGCTATCAAGCTTAACCCAATAAAAGCGGCTCGTCCGAGATTGATTTTATCAATGATGCTTATGAATAAAATGCATAATTCAAAAATAAGCTTTCATGAATTTTCTGAATCAATTTATTATTTCTTATCAGGAAGCGTCGCAATGACTTGGGATTATGCTTCTTTAAGAATGTTATATAAGAATTTCAGCGAAAATTTTGCGATTTTCGGTTATAAATTTTGTGGAGAACTTTTAGAAAAACTCAGAAAATATTCTTTAGCAATTAAAACTTACGACATTGCTGCTGAAAAGACAGGCAGAGTTGAACTTTTTTATAAAAAGATAGGTGATGTAAGCATCGAAAATGACGCCCCCGAAATCGCTATCGATTCTTACCAAAAAGCTCTCGAAGCAAATCCCTACAACAGAGATATACTCCTCAAAAAAGCAACTATCATTCAAACCTATTTTGAAGACAAAACTGATGACGCAATCGACTGCTACAACAGAATTATTGAAATTGAAGGAAAAAACGAAAGAATATATTACGAACTCGGTCATCTTTATTTAAAAAAGCATGACTACCTTAACAGCGTAAACGCTTTCAAACTTGGATTAGAAATTGACCCTAAAAACGCTTTCTATCACAATTCTCTAGCTTATGCTTTAGTTCAAAGTGAGCAATATGATGAAGCTATTGAGCATTACCAAATCGCAATCAACCTCAACCCTGATGAAGAATGGACGGCTATTGTTTGCCAAGCGTTAGGAACTTTGCATCACAAAATCAAAAACAACATGGAAGCTGCGATTGCACTATACCAAACCTCTTTAGTTCTCGACCCTAAATCTGAAGACGCATATATCGGAATCGGCGACATATACTTTGAAAATGATGAAATGGAATTAGCAATAAAATCATATTGCGATGCTATTAAGTTAAACCCTGAAAGTGCAAGAGCTTACAGCAAATGTGCAATGGCTTTATGGGAAAAAGATTACCTCGAAGAAGCAATTGTTGCATACAACAAAGTAATCTCTCTCGAGCCCGAGTATGAAATCGCCTACAATAATTTAGGCGTTATTTATCTTGACGGAATCGGCACTACAGAACAGTCAATTCCTTATTTCGAAACAGCTATAGATATTAATCCTAATTACACCTTAGCTTACTTCAACTTGGCAAGAGCTCAAGAAATGATGGGGTTAAAAATGGAAGCTGCCGACAATTTCCAAATGGCCGCAAACCTGAACAAAATCACCCAAGAAATTGATGAAATTGATATACAAGAACGTTTGTTCAACCTATTTGAAGTCCACTAAGTCGGTTAAAAATTTTCACATAATAATTCATAATAAGCCTGTGGATGTTTACACGCAGGGCACACTTGCGGAGCATTTTTACCCAAAGCAACATAACCGCATTTTCTACAGACCCAATATTCTTCATCATTTCGTGTAAATATCACGCCGTCTTTCAGATTTTCGGCAAGTTTTACATATCGATTATGATGATGTTCTTCTACGTGGGCAATATTTCTAAAAGAATGAGCAATTTCGCCAAAACCTTCTTCATCTGCTGTATCAGCGTAAGACGGATATAAATCTTTCCATTCATCATATTCTCCTTCTGCTGCACAAATCAGATTTTGATAAGTATCAGAATAACATTGAGGATAAGAAGCTTTGATTTCAATTATCCCCGGTGCCATATATTTATAATATATTTTTGCGTGTTCTTTTTCATTATCTGCTGTCATATCAAAGAAACCTGCTATTTGTTGATAGCCCTCGTTTCTGGCAACAGTAGCACTTATATTGTATCGATTGCGAGCCATTGACTCACCAGCAAATGCTTTCATTAGGTTAATTTCCGTTTGAGTGCCTTTTATTATTGATTTTTCATCCATTTACAGACTCCCTTTCTTATACGATAATCAATTATTCTCCAAACTTTTGTGGTATAAATTAACCGTTATGGCGATTTTTTATGACTACAAAATTTTTGACGGACTAACCAATATGAGAATTGACTCTGAGCTTTTGGAAAAGGCAATCAAATCCCATTCTGAGTCACCTGCTCTAAGGTTGTATGGCTGGGCTCCTGCTTGCGTTTCGTTGGGACGTAACCAAAAAGACGATGGAATAAATTTAGAATTCTGTAAAAAAAACAACATTGATATAACAAAAAGATTAACAGGCGGAAGAGCACTCCTCCACGACAAAGAATTGACCTACTCATTCGTTTGCCCTGCTTCATTCCTAAAAAACGGAGAAACAGTAATTCAATCCTACAAAGAAATATCAAGTGCCCTCGCTCTCGGAATGAGCAAGCTGGGTATCAACATGTCTTTCCCTGAAAACAAAAAAGCCAAAACAAAATTTGACTACTGTATGTCACTTTCAACAGGTGCTGATTTGAGCTATCAAGGCAAAAAACTAATAGGCTCTGCTCAATACAGAAAGCAAGGTTATATCCTACAACACGGCTCTATCCTTTTTGATTACAATAAAGAAAAACTTGAAAATATATTCAATGAAAAAGTTGACGAGGAGTCTTTAATATCAATAAAAAAAATCTCAAACGACATTACCATTGAAAACACAGCACTTGCTTTAAAATCTGCTTTTCAAGAATATTTCAATATTATATTTTGATTTGTTAAATACTTATACAATTATACATTTATCTGCTACAATTATTTTGTTGGGCTTTTACCCGAATTTTTAGTATTTTTTGAGGTCTATAAATGGAAAAAATAAAAAAAACGTCCGTTGAATATCCATTCCTACAGAAACCGGTTGTGATATACGAAAGAGAATGCGGACATAAAATTGTTTGTGCATACAAAGAAGGTGGGCTTACAAACGTAAGCACTTGGGTAAAAACAGGCTCAATTAACGAAGATGAAAAAATCAACGGAATCTCCCACTTCCTTGAACACTTAATGTTTAAAGGTACAAAAAAACATAAAGCAGGTTATTTCGACAAAACTTTGGAATCTAAAGGCGGAATTGTCAATGCAGCAACCTGGAAAGATTATACTTTTTATTATGTAACAATCCCCAAAGGTCCTGATAACGAATATTTCAACACAGCATTGGACCTTCATTCCGATATGATGCTCAACCCTCAAATTCCTGATTGCGAAGTAGGTGAACCTTTTGATATCGAAAACCCCTCCGTCATGAAAAAAAGAGAACGCCATGTCGTTATTGAAGAAATAAGAATGCGACAAGACCAACCTTGGACAAAAGTCTACAATTCCGCAAACTCAAATATGTACACCTCGCACCCATACAAAAGAGATGTCATCGGTACTGCTGAAATTATATCTAAAATGCCACGTGATACAATCATGGAATACTACATGACACACTACACGCCTAACAAAATGACAACTATTATCGTTGGAGATTTTGATTTTGACAAAGTTATCGAACAAGTTATTGAGAAATTTGATTTTGAAGGCAGAAAAAATTCCGAAATTAAAAAATACGAATTTGATACCCCAACACAAGAAACAAAATATATCGAAAACAAACAAAATATAAATACTGCTTTCTTAATGTTCGGATACTTGGGCGTACCCGCTGTTGACCTTAAAAGCAACATTATTTTCGATATGCTCTCTATTATTCTAGGAGAGGGACAAAGCTCTCGTATGTATCAAAATCTAATCGAAAAATCAAAAGAACAAATTTTCAATCTCGTTTCTTGCGATTATTACACATTTAGAGATGGCGGCAACTTCTTTATTCAAGCTAATTTCAAACCGGAACTTAAAGATAAAGCTCTTGAACTTGTCAAAAATGAAATCGAAAAACTTTATACCGATAAAATAACTGACAAAGAACTGAAAAAAGCAGTCAAAAAGCTAAAAGCGAGATTTGCCGACAGTGCTGAAACCGTATCAGAAATTGCTGAAACTATCGGCTATTATATGACGGTTTGCAACGGGCTTGAGATGGTAGACTCATATATCGACACACTTGAAAACATTACAGAAGATGACGTTCTTGAAGTTGCGAAAAAACACCTAAACCTCGACAATGCAACCATCTCTGTACTTTTACCAAATGAATGATTTTATCAAAGGATAATAAAATGAAAAAAACAACATTAAATAATAATATTCCGGCAGTAATAAAACAAAATAAAAATACCCCGAGAATCGCCCTTTCTTTTTATCTGCGATTAAAACATCCTGAAAAAAAAGCAGGAATTTACACAATCTTAAACAGATTGTTTATGCAAGGTACTAAAGTCAGAACCTCTGAAGAATTAGCTCAAGAACTTGAAGAAAACGCTATTGAACTTTCAAGCGATATGAAGCACGATTTTATTCGATTCAGGCTACTTTGCCTCAATGAAGATATTGAGCACGCACTTGAACTTATGGAAGATATTATTTGCAACTCTCATTTTGAGAACTTTGACAAAGAAATTGAAAAAATAAAAGGTGAAATCATTGCAGAATTAGACTCCCCAAGAACAAAAGCTCTTGATAACTATTACAAGACTTTATTTGAAGGACATTTCTACGGAAATACTTACACTAAAGTTTTGGAAGCAATTGACTCTATAACCCGTCAAGACATTCTCGACGCATATTCTGACATAATTAAAACCTCAAAGAAAAACATAACCGTCGTCGGAGATATAAACGAAAATGAAATTATTAATTTATTAAACAAATACACGTCAACACTAACAAACCCCAATAACTTTAAAGATGAAATAACAAAACCGATATTGACAAAAGACAAAATAGTTCCCCTTGAAAAAGATGACGCTCAACAAGCTCAAATTATTCAAGGTTGGCTTTTCCCGTCAATGCACTGCGATGATTACCCTGCAATAATGCTAATTAACACCATTTTGGGTTCAAGCGGACTAAGTTCAAGACTATTTTTAGAACTCAGAGAAAAACAAGGGCTCGCATACGTTGTCAGAAGCTCCTGCGAAGCTTATCACCAATGTGCAAGTTTCAGCGTCTACATAGCAACCGAACCTAAAAATATTAAAACTTCACTTGAAGGATTTAAAAAAGAGATTGAAAAAATTAAATCAGAGCTCGTAACAGAAAAAGAAATTGAAGGTGCTCGAAACAATATCATCGGCAAACGCCAATTCTTTATGGAAACAAACCATCTGCAAGCCACTCTTATCGGTCTGTATGAATCTGAAGACTTGGGTTTCAACTACGAAGAACAACTATTGAAGCGTCTTGAAACAGTCACCCCTCAAAAAATACTCGAAGTTGCAAATAAATACTTCTCAACCCCTAAAGTTTTGTCAATATTAGCCCCAAAACAGTATTTATCTCAACTCGAAAATGTTATATTATAAGGTAAAGGTTTAATTATTATTTATGAATACTTTACTAACAGGTCAAAAAGTACAAATAGAATTTTCCACTTCTTCGACAGAAAAAATGCAAATTGTCTGCCGAATAGCTAAGATTGAAAAAGACAGATTAACACTTGAGTACCCTGACAAAATTATGCGGTTTGCTGAATTTTTGGCTGAAGGCACTGAAATTAGGGCTTTCGTTTACACCGGTTCAAACATTCAGGTTTTAGACTCTATTATAATTACAGCACCATATGAAGAAGCTTTCGAAATAGAATACCCCGACGACTACATCACAATTCAAAGAAGAGCTTATGTACGGGAATTTTTGAATTGCAAAATAATTCTACAAAATGATACAATGACAACTACAGGCGTAAGCAAAGATTTAGGCGGAGGCGGTTTTAGATTTATATCAAAAGATAAACTACCGAACAACTCATATATGTCTGTTTGGATAAATCTTGATGATGATGCACCTAGCATTAAATGTCACGGCAAAGTTTCACAAAAACCTCACTATAAAAAAGATGAATATCTCGTCGAATTCACTGAAATTTCTGAAAACGACAGAAATCGAATAATAAAAGAATGTATTCGCTATCAGGTTAATAATTTAAGAAAAAATAAATAAAGTGAAAGTATGAACATCACAAAAGAACAAAAAGAAATAAACGCAAAAATTAACAAATTTCACAAGTCCGGAAATATCCAACGGGCTATTGAAACCTGCCAACTGGCACTCTTAAATGACGCCACTAACGCAGATTTGCACGTAAAACTCGGAGATTTATACCTTGAATGGCATTTGGATATCTATCAGGCAAAACAATATGTCGATGAAGCTATAACTGAATATCAACGGGCTCTTGAAACATATATGGATTCGTCAAAAATATATTATAAAATAGGTCTTGCGTTCTTCTACAAAAACGAGCTGGACAAATCTCTGAATTATTTTGAACTTGCTATTGAAAATGACCCACAGATGGGTAAGGCATACTTCATGACAGCTGAAATTGCAAAGAAAAAAGCCAAATTCCAAGAAGCTATTGAATTTGCAGAAAAAGCCGTAAAAGTAGCTCCTTTCCGTTCTTCTAGGACTCATTATTTAATCTATAGCATGCTAAATATTATTGCTTTTAAAAATAACAAAACAAAAATCAGAAGCTATTATGAATTATTTTTATCCTGTGTAACTTTGCCGTTTGATAAAGATGCACTTAAAGAGGTTGGGAAAAAATTATCTTATCTAAAATTCATCCCAATGCTTGTAACCGGTCTTATAAAAGCTCAAACAGCAGGTATTAACCAAGCTTTAGACATCTATCTAAAAGCGATTGAAAAAGCCCCCGGATTCGTTCTTTTATATTGCCTAATCGGCGAAATATACAAAACCTTAGGGCGATATGATGACGCTATTTGTGAATACAAAATGGCAATTTGGCTTGACAGCCTTAACATAACTGCCTATAGAGCTCTTTGCCAGTTATATGAAGAACAAGGAGATTACGACAGTGCTATTGAAACTTATTTGAAACTCATAGAAATTCAGCCCTACATGGCAGAATACCACAGCAACGTCGCTAATATTCTTTATCTAAAAGGCGAAATCCAAGAAGCTGTTTCGCACTATCAAAACGCTATCACTTTAAACCCGAGTATAAACTGGACAAGCATTATCGCCCAAACATTAGGATATGTTTTCCAAGAAAATGTTAAAGACATGGACGCTGCCATCGGTGCCTATCAAAGTGCATACTTATTAACGCCCAAAGATATTGATATTTACATCAACCTAGGCAGTGCTTTTTACGAAAAAGGCGAGTACGACAACGCTTTAACCGTCTACCGCAGAGCTATTGAGCTTGAGCCGTATAACGCAAAAATCCATTGTAATTTAGGATATCTCTATTGGGGCAAAAATGAACTCGATGAAGCCATCAAAGCCTATGAAACAGCTATCAAATATGACAAAACTTACGACATCGCATACAACAATTTAGGTGTAATATATCTTGATGACTTAGGTCGAGTCCAGAAAGCAATTGAGCTTTTTGAAGAAGCTATAAAATATAACCCGAATTATGCTCTTGCTAACTACAATTTAGCACGTTCTGTTGCTATCACTGGTGACAAAATCGAAGCTGCAAAACTATACCAAATTGCTCTCGATTTAAACAACATTACAAATGAACTGGACCCGCAAGAAATCCACGATAAAATACAGGATTTATTTAACTAAAAAGGCTACGCAATGAACTATTCAGCAGAAGTGAGAATTTTATACAGCGATACAGACGCATATGGTGTTGTTTGGCACGGTGCTTATACCAAGTGGTTTGAAGCAGGGCGGGTTGAACTATCAGAAAAACTCGGACTCCCTCTTGAAGATTTAGAAAAACAAGGAGTAACATTCCCTGTTGTAGAGCTCAACATAAGATACAAATCGTCTGCAATGTTTAACGAAAAAATCATCATCGAAACATCTATAGAAGAAGTCAAAAACACTACTGTAAAATTTAAACATATCGTAAAAGAAAAAGAAACTCAAAAGTTGAGAACTATTGCAACTTCAACAATCGTAGCTGTTGACAAACAAGGTAAATTATACAGAAAATTGCCTGAAAATATTTATTCTTGTTTTGAAAACGCTGTTAATCAAACAGTTTCAGCTTAAATATTCAAAAGGACCATTGCTGAAAAGCGTTTTTTTCTATTCAAAAAATTTAACAATATTCTCATTTTTATATCCTTTACTTATATATACAAAGTATATACTTGATTAAAAATTGCCAACTCAGCCCATTTATTGTTACAGAAAATTAATATATGCCAAAAACACAGACTCCAAACAACTTTACACAAGAATTAATGATAGCAAAATGTATAACCAGATTTTGCCTTAACGTCGTATCAGACAATTTATATGGGCTTGAGGTTACAAAAGAAAAAATTTATAAATACTATCTTAGTGAAAATGAAATTAGTTTTTTGGGGCAAATTGATGAGAAGTATAAAGATTTCTATTTCGAAAGCAGGTTTATTAGTGCTCCATACGATTTCAAACTAAGCAATAATCAAGCGAAATATTCAGGCGTTATAAAAATTCAAACAACCTTTATTGAAGGGGCTTCTTTAGAAGATAGCTATTTCATTATTTCTTTAAAATTTATTGAAGAAACAAAATTAGAGATAAATTTGGCTTTTGATGAGCATAAAATTGAACAAATTTTTGAAGAATTTGTTGATAATATTTGGAACAGTGTATTTAACAAATTAGGAATAAAAGGAATAGAAGCAAGCACTTCTTTATCGAATAATTCACCACGTGCTGTCATTTTTGATAAGAAAGATATTGAAACCCAAAAAATTGATTACAAACCTGCATTTCTTGATATTTTCAACATTGTTATGAGCGTTTTTATAGATGTTTTACCAAATAGGCTAATTGAAATATCTGCGTCTGACATTCAAAATTATAGAAATATAAAAACCAATAATGCAAAACAATTAGTCCTAATCAAAGAAGCTTTATATTTCATCAAAAACTTAGGGCTCATTGATATAAAAGAAAGGGGCAACTATAAATATGCTCTTACTCTTTTAAAACTGCCGAGTGCCTCATATTATTTATCTAAAAAATTAATTGAATACAATCCCAAAACACAAATTACAGAAAAATTAATCGGAGAATTCATTTACTACAGAGCATACATTGAAAAAAAGATGAACTTAAAAATTAAATGTTGTTCAATTGTTGACCTCATAAAATCTCAAACTACATCGCTACGACCCTCTGTAATCAGAAACAACATCGAAAAAGCCCTCGATACGCTTGAAAACGACAACGTAATCAATGCATGGGAATATGTAAAATTTGCCGAAATAGATATTTCAGGAAAAAGCACCCTTGAAAAATACAAAAAACTATCTATAAAAATAAAATTATAACCTATCGATTACGCATCATTGAATCGAAATATTTACACTTTCCGTAATTGATTACATTTTGAACATGTTATTAAAACACCTATCGATGACAAAAAACAAATTTGCAAAATAAAAAAATGCCATACTATTCCTGTCAACCAAAGCCATAAGCAAGAAAGGAATATTATGAGCTACAAAATACCATTTACATTTATCCCTGGAACAAAAGCCAAAGCAAACGAGGTAAACTCAAACTTTTCTAAAGTAATAGACTATTTAACGGAATTAAACACAGGGCTAAATGAAACAAACACAAACATTCAAAACATTTCGACAACAGTAACTGACGCAAAAAACGACCTTAAAGAAGTCAAAACAAGACTATGCATAAACTCTTCAACCGGAACAGTGCTATCCTTGTCGGGTAACACAATATATTTCAACAATCCATTCACAATTACAGACGCATTGGGCGAATCAAAACTATTAAGCGGCATAACTCCTATTAATTGCGAATCATTAATAGAAGGCACCCACAATATTTTTATCGATATAACAGGAACCACTGAGGTTCTAAAAAACACAATCTACAAACAAAAAACAGTACCAACCTCACCAACAACCAACGACATCTGGATTGATACATCAAATGAGCCAATAAAATCTCAAAAATACAACGGAGCCACTTGGGTAGCATACAACAAAGTTGCCCTAGGAAAACTAACTGTCGACGCTGAATCAGGCAAAAGTATTGAAATCTTTCCATTTAACCAAAACGGTTACAACGTAAACTCCAACACCGAACAAAACCTCGATAACATTACAACTCAAGCCAAAAATACAATTTCACAAAACGCTATGATTGACTATTCTACCCCAATAAACCAAAGCTGGAACACACTCTATCAAGCAACAACTGATGGTTTTCTATTTCTGAGAGCATATCTAAACAATAATCAAGCATTTTATCTCAACATTGGTCCCACAAGCTCATTGGGTACAACCATCGCACACACAAAAATAACGGACATCGACAACACTCTACAAATGATTGTCCCTATTCCTAAAAATTATTACTATCACGTTAGCGGAAACGGTTCCAACTCACAAATGACATTTTTCAAAACAAAAGGAGCAAACTAATGATTAAAGTTTTATATGATGAAAATGGTAAAATCAAAGAATTTTGGGATATCCCTCAAAATCCAGCAACACCCTTTATTGAAATAGATGAGGAAACACACAAAAAAATTGCAAACAAAAGTAACTACAAGATAATAGACAAAAAACTCGTTGATATATCGAACACAGAAGAATACATTAGCCGGCAAAATGCTATCAGAAAAGCAAATCAAACAGCAAAAACTCTAAACGAAATCTATCAAATTGAACAAAAGCAAGCAAGAACCATAAGAGAAATAATCTTGAACAATAATGAAGACGCTATTAAAAGGTTGAAATCTTACAACGAAGAAATCGAAAAACTTAGAGTGAAAATATAAGTCAAAAGCCGAGAATCTCGGCTTTTTCATTTTTTATTTCATATTATTAATAAAGTTTTGAACAAAATCCCTACTAATGGCTTCTCTAACTTTTTCACCAAGATTTTTATCAGAACCTGAAACAATTTCTTCCATTTGTTGCTTATTATAGCCCCTAAAATACCATTTTTCGACAAGTTTTTCGTCACCCGCCAAACTGCCAGTAATTTTTATGCCATCCCGTATTCTAAAGGCAGCCTCTAAAGCAGCAATTCTAACCTTGAAAACAGGTGTTTCCTTATCCCTATCATCGATATTTAATGTTAGCCCTCTGTATTTCATAGCGGACACGCCGGGTCTTCCCCCCTCATTCAATGAGTCGAGCATATAATTACGGAGCGATGATTCTAGTATGATGAGTTCATCTGTAAACATCTTAAATAACACCTACTGGTCATTATAGCATTTTATACCCAAAATTGCGATACGAAATCAATTAAAGATACCATTTAAATGAATTTGTAATTGTTCTATATATTTTTTTACATCAGGCAACTTTTCAGCTCCAAAAACCGAAAAAGTTGGTAACCTTTTTAGTCCACAATATTCTTGCGTTTTATGCAACGCAATCAAAATTTCATCAACATTTTTACCTTCAAAAAATGTATTCTTACTTGCAGAAAAAGCCTTTTCAGGTGCTGACCACGTAAGTGAAAACATATACTCTTTACCCTCTAAACAACCACAAGAACCATATTCACAAGAACAATCGGAATAAAATATGTTTTTCTCATAAACTTTTTCAATGTATTTTTGCAAACCAATCGGGCAAGAAAACCAATATATAGGAAACTGAAAAATAATTACGTCTGCCCACAAGTATTTATCATGCTCTTTTGCAACAATATACCCATTCGCTAATGACGTGGTTTTAATATTATTTTTAGAAACAAGATATTCGACAATATTTTCAAAAATTGTCTGACTTAAACACCCTTTAGCCGAAGAAAAGTTATCAGCGCCGTTTATAACCAAAATGTTTTTCATATAATCTCCTGTTTGTTTTAAAAGATTATAGAAAGCGCAATGACAAATTTTATCGGAAAGGAGGGCATACTTTCTGAGTTATTATTTAATTTTTTCAATTACATCTTTAGGTAAAAACATCGTAACAGCAGTGCAAGAAGCAGGAATAGGTGCTCCGTTGTTAATAGCGGCTTCAATCATAGATTGTTTATCTTTGTCTGCAGCTTGAAATCCCATTTTGTAATAAAAAGGAACAGGAGACCCGAAATCAGGTTTTGTAGTCGTCGTGTTGAGGCACAATCGCCCGTCGAATCCTCGCCTTCTGCTTTCCCTCACACATTCCCTAACCAGCTGGGTTCCTACCCCCTTGTATTCTTTTGATGAATTGATTGAATTTATAAAAAGGTAAGGTTTATCCTTGTAATATTCGGGGTAATTGTTTCCTCGGACAGTTGCATTGGCTCGCGACAGCACAACAGACCCCACGCAATCACCACCTGAGAGAACATACCAGTCATCACGCTTCGGCTTTGATATAAGAGCATTGACACTCTCTCCATCTTTTGTCATTAATATAATATTTTTGTCCGATGAGCAAAATTCGCCCACAATATCATAATATAAACCGCGAAGAATAGACCTATCACGCTTTGTTTCCGTCTTTTCAGGCACTATTTTGGATGAAAAAGCAACAGAAGTGCACTTTGTCACACTTGGATTACATAAATATTTTGAACACGAAATTTTCATTTAAAGACCATTTTCTTACATCAATATAAAAGCTGAAAATAAAATTATTTGCTAAATAAAAGCCGCCTGATAGGCGGCTTTATAATTATCGTGTTTAAATGATGTCTATTATACTTCTTCCAGTTTCTTTTTCTTTTGGACTTCTTGTTTTTGCTGAACTTGAACTTCTTCTTGTTGCTTTGCTTGACTTGCGGATTGTTTCTTTTCATCAACACCGTATCCTGCACCCTCTGCATCGCTCAGAACTTTCGATGTCGAATCGACATTTGATGAAGCAGCTTCAACTACACCTTTTACGTCTTTTTTTATAGCTTTAGCATCCTGCATAGCTCCTACACCAGCACCAGAATATAATTTTACTGTATCAGGGTCAAGTTTAAATCTATTGATAACTGCATTCGCCAAACCTGAGAAGAAGTTTTTAACTCCATCAAACATTTTTTCCAAAGTACTTTTTTCTTCAAATGTTTGTTCACCGACAATTGTACGTCCGTCTTTCAAATTCAAATCAAAATTACCGAAAGTACCGGTCTCGCCGTTATTTTCATTGGAATCACGCAATGTATTAAGATTAATAGAATCAATTTTGCTCAAATCGAAATCTTTACCGGAATCATTAACCTGCAATTTTCCATTATCTACTTCAACAAGCCTTATGCCCATCTTAGACAATTCTGCTGCTGAAACAGAGCCATTTCCATCAATATCAGCTTCTTTCATTGAAGCAAATGTATTATCTTTTGTATCATTAATACCATAGATATCAGCGGTATCCCATTTTCCGTCGCCATTTTCCTTCATAAATTGATAGGTTTTGCCATCAATCGTAACGACATAAGGGTCTTTACATTTGTTACTGCTTTCTTGAGCTTTTGAGTCACAAACTTTTTTGGCAGCAGCGTTCATTGCTTCTTTATCAACACCGTTTACGGTATTCAAAATTCCAGCAGCCCCCACTGTACCAAAAGCAGCTTTTGCAGAAGAATCTTTATTTTCTGTCGAATTTGTTTTTATCAAATCTTGAACAATTGAAGCACAGTCTTCCGCAGTAAGAGTTTGCCCAGAGTCTTTACCCGCTTCATTCATAGCTGCAACTATGGCTTTACCAGCGTCTGTATTTTTTAAAGCATCAGTAAGTTCATCCGTAGTCATTGCAGCAAATTTAGCCATATCAGTGGCACTGATACCTTCTGCACCAGATTCTGTCGGTCCGCCTGTTCCGATTTGATTGATAACAACTTGTCCCGCATAATTTACACTTACGGTATTCAAGTCTGTATCAAGTAAATTGCCGTATTTTTTAGCAATATCATCTGCACTAGCAGCTTTTAATTGATAAGCATTACTTAAAGAAGTTAATGTACTAGCTAAAGAATCAATTTCATCTTCAAGTCCATCAACTTTACCAAGCTCAGAAGTAAGCCCCGGAACTTTTATAGCACCAAGCTTTTCTTTTGCTTCTGCTTGAGTCAACTCACCATTTTGAGCTTTCTTAATTATAGATTGCATAGATGCATTGACGTTTTTTGAAATATCTTCAGATTTGCTGGAAAGTTTTTCAACGGCTTTTTCTAAAGCAGCTTGAGCCTCTTCCATTTTATCCTGTCTTGATTCTATTTCTTTTCCTATGCTGTCAGCAGCATCTTTTTCATTATCATATTTTGATTTAGCCAACTTAACTTCTGCTCTAAAAGCAGCAGTGCCCACTGGGTCAATATCAGTCGGAGAAACATCTTTTTTATCAGTCGTTGTATTAGTTGTGGTATTTGAAGATGTCGTTTTATCTGTTTCATCAGTGTCTTCAAACTTGCCTAATGTCATAATTTTAATTCCGACATTCACATCAACATCACCTAAGGCAACAATTTCATCATAAGTAAAACCATCAACAGCAGATGCAGTGATTTTATCTTTCATCGCCTGATCTGAAGCAACTTCTAAAACTTGCTTGAGCTGAGTATCCGTCAATTTTATAACACTACTATAGCTATAAGCTCCACTAACATTATTGGTCATAATCTTCCCTTTCGATTTCTCCTTATATCTTATATATCGGTACATGCTCAAAATCTCTTTATAAAATAGCATAATTTAATTAACAAAACTTAATAATATAATTAGAAATACATATTTAGTTCTAACTATGTTTGTAATAGAATTAAAGAGCTAAAATATTAGGGTCAGGAATATGGAAAAAAAAGAACTAATCGAAAAAATTAATAACTTAAAAAAAGAAAAAAATGCCGTCATTTTAGCTCATAGCTATCAAAACATTGAAATAGATGAAGTCGCTGACTTTGTAGGTGACTCCTTATACTTGAGTCAAATGGCAGCTAAAACTGACGCGGATACAATTGTTTTTGCAGGTGTATCTTTTATGGCAGAAACTGCGAAAATGCTATCTCCTAACAAAAAAGTTTTATTGCCGAGAATTGAAGCCGGTTGCAAAATGGCAGACATGATAGACCTTCAACAACTTAGAGAATTTAAAGCAAAATACCCTGAAATTCCTGTTGTTTGCTATGTAAATTCAACAGCAGAAGTGAAATCCGAATCTGATATTTGCTGCACAAGTGCAAATGCCGTAAATGTTGTAAAGGCACTAAATTCTGAAAAAGTCTTGTTTGTACCTGATACATATTTGGGAACATACGTTGGCTCAATGCTTAAAAATGTTGAAGTTATCACATACCCTGGCTACTGCCCGACACACCTCAGAATTACAGCAGAAGATGTTCAAGAAATGAGAAATAATCACCCTAATGCTCTCGTTTTAGCTCACCCTGAATGCCATCAATCTGTATCATCTATTGCTGATTTCGTTGGAAGCACCACTGGAATTATTAAATTTGCTACCAACAGCGATAATAAAGAATTTATCATTGCAACAGAAAAAGGAGTCGTTGAAAGACTTGAAAGAGATTTAAAAGATAAAAAATTCTATCTCATAAGCCCTAAAGCCATCTGTCCTAATATGAAATGGAATCACTTAGAAGACATTCTGAACGCTTTAGAAAACGAACAACACGAGATATTTGTAGATGAAGATATTAGAAAAAAAGCAGTCCACACTATTGAAAAAATGATAAAAATTAACGGCTAATTATTATATAAATTCTTATAAAAAAAGTCCTTGTTTAAAAACAAGGACTTTTTCTTATGTTTTAATATGCACTAAGACATATTAAACATTAGCTTTTGTTTTAGGTTTTGGACCTGCTTCAACAATGTTTGATGGCATATTCGGGTATTTAGCGGCAAAGTTGTCGACGAACATTTGAGCAAGTTTATTAGCTTGTTCATCATAAGCAGCTTTATCTGCCCACATTCCACGAGCATCTAATTTTTCATCAGGTACATTCGGACAGCTGGTTGGATATTCAACGTTGAACACATCATGATGTTTGAATTCGACGTTATCAAATGAACCGTTTAAAGCAGCTGTAACCATTGCACGAGTATATCCTAATTTCATTCTCTTAGCACCTGCAGATGCACTGCCGCCAGCCCAACCTGTATTCACTAAGTAAACTTTTGTGCCATATTGTTCAAGTTTATCACCTAGCATTTTAGCGTAAACTGAAGCATCCATAGGCATAAATGGTTCGCCAAACAATGTTGAGAATGTCGGTTGAGGTTCTGTAATACCACGTTCAGTACCAGCTAATTTTGAAGTGAAGCCGGTTACAAAGTGATACATAGCCGCATTTTGGTCTAATCTTGAGATTGGAGGCAATACGCCGAAAGCATCAGCTGTTAAGAAAATAACAACTTTCGGAATTCCACCCATACTCGGAATAGCAGCATTGTTAATATAATTTACAGGATAACCTACACGAGTATTTTCAGTTAAAGAGCCATCTGTAAAATCAAATTCACGAGTTTCTGAATCCATAATTACGTTTTCAACCAATGAACCAAATTTGATTGCATTATAAATATCAGGTTCATTTTCTGCTGATAGATTGATACATTTTGCGTAACAACCACCTTCAAAGTTAAATACACCATCCGGTGACCAACCATGTTCATCATCACCAATTAACTTACGAGCAGGGTCAGCTGATAATGTTGTTTTACCTGTTCCGGACAAGCCAAAGAATACCGCTGTTTCATGAGTTTCAGGGTCCATATTAGCTGAACAATGCATTGGAAGAACGTTTTTCTTTGTCATTACATAGTTCATTGTCGCAAATACAGATTTTTTAATTTCACCTGCATAAGCTGAACCGCAAATGATAATAGTGCGTGCTTCATAGTCAATAGCGATGCAAGCTTCTGAATTTACACCATCGACTTCAGGATCACATTTAAAGCCAGGAGCACTTAAAATTGTGAAATCAGGTTCTCCATAGCTAGCTAATTCTTCGCTTGTTGGACGAATTAACAAGTTATGAATGAACATGTTTTGACTTGCTAACTCATTGATAACTCTGAATTTTTGAGTGTATTTTTTATCAGCACCGGCAAATCCGTCAAAAATAAAGATTTCTCTATTTTGTAAGTATGCAGCGATTTTACCTTTGATTGCATTAAATTTTTCTCTGCTGATAGGACGATTTACTTTACCCCAAGCAATTTCGTTGTGAACACCATCAGTATCAACGATGAATTTATCCTTAGGTGAACGACCTGTGTATTTACCAGTTGTAACAACTAAAGCACCTGAGTTACTCAAGGAGCCTTCGCCTCTGCGTAATGCAGCTTCTGTCAATTGAGCCGCTGACAAATTGCGATAAACTGCTTTTGGTTCAATAATACCAAATTTTTCAATACCATAAGTTTCCATTTTTTTCTCCTTTATTTGGAAATTGTAATTATACCATAATAATTTTAGTCATTTTGTTTGTTATTTTTGTCATAGTACAGGTTGCCCAATCGAAATCAGACAACCTGTATAATTTTTATAATATTGCTAACAGAACACCTGCAGCAACGGCAGAGCCAATAACACCTGCTACATTAGGACCCATAGCATGCATTAGCAAGTAGTTTTGTGAATTATATTCCAATCCCACTTTATTTGAGACTCTTGCAGCCATCGGAACAGCAGAAACACCTGCAGACCCGATTAGCGGATTAATTTTAGTTTTTGAGAATAAGTTCATTATCTTTGCCATAATAACACCTGACGCTGTTGCCAATGCAAATGCAAGTATGCCAAGTATCAAAATAAACAAAGTTTGAGTTGTCAAGAATTGGTCAGCTGAAAGTTTTGAACCGACTGACAATCCTAAAAATATAGTTACAATGTTAATCAAAGCATTTTGCATAGTATCTGATAATCTGTCAACAACACCACATTCTTTACATAAGTTACCGAATGTCAACATTCCGAGTAAAGGGCAAGCAGATGGCAACAACAAAACACATAAAGCCAAAACAACTATTGGGAATAATATTTTTTCACGTTTTGACACTGTTCTCAACTGAGTCATTTCAATCTTACGTTCAGCTTCTGTAGTCAATAACTTCATAATAGGTGGTTGAATTACAGGAACCAATGCCATATAAGAATATGCAGCAACTGCAATTGCACCTAATAATTCGGGAGCGAGCTTAGATGTAACGAAAATTGAAGTAGGACCGTCAGCTCCGCCGATAATACCGATTGCACCGGCTTGTTCCGGTGTAAAACCAAATACACACAATGCTAAGAGCAATGCTCCAAAAATACCGAATTGAGCAGCACCACCAAGCAATGCTGTTTTAGGGTTCGCAATCAAAGGTCCAAAGTCCGTCATCGCTCCAACGCCCATAAATATAATCAATGGAAAAATACCTTGATGAATTCCGGCTTCATAAATAATATTCAAAAATCCACCAGGTTCAGCAATACCTGCTCCGGGGATATTTGACAAAAATCCACCGAATGCAATTGGAACCAACAACAATGGTTCGAATTGTTTTTTTATTCCAAGCCACATTAAAAACAAGCAAATCACAAGCATAATCGGTGAACCGTATTGATGTAAAACTTGCTCAAAACCGCTTGTTATATTTGGGTCAAACGGAGCAATCATGTTATAGATGCCTGTTGATTCCCATAATTTTTGTAAACCGTCTAATAATTGCATTACAAGCCTCCTAACCTATTGTTACCAAGACTTGACCGCTAACAACTTTATCACCTTGAGAAACATCAATTGATTGAATAGTTCCTGATGATGGTGATTTAATTTCAGTTTCCATCTTCATTGCTTCTATAACGAGTAGCACATCGCCTTCTTCAACGGTATCACCGGCTGCAACGCAAGTTTTTACAACATTTCCGGGGAGTCCTGCTTTTACGGGGGTACCTTCGCCTGATGAAGCAGTTGAAGCTGTACCGGCAGCAATACCATCGGCAATTGCTATATCATAAGTTTTTCCGTTTACAACAGCTTTATCATTTTCGATTTTTACACCATATTTTGTGCCGTTTACAGTAACTGTATAGCCATCTGCATTCGGAGTTGATGATGCTTCTTTTTTAGCTTCATTTTTCCTAACTCCAACAACGCCGTTTCCTTGAAGGAACATAATACCTTTTTCCTTACAAGCAGCTGCGATGAAGATATTTTCTTCTGTTTGTTCAAGATTAGCGTCAGCAAGCATTTTCTTAGCAGCTTCAATACCTTTTTCAGGGTCTTTGTCATTCAAATCAACAACAAGTTCAGTTGTGGGTTGGAGTTCTAATTGCTCAGAAGCTAATTTGACAATTTCAGAATCAGGCTCACAAGGAGTTTTTCCGAAGTATCCGAGAACCATTTTGCCATAGCCATCAGCAATTTTTTTCCAGTTGCCAAACATAACGTTATTAAATGCTTGTTGGAAATAAAATTGAGAAACAGGAGTAACAGAAGTTGCATAACCGCCTTTTTCAACTACTTCTTTCATTGCTGTAACAATTTCAGGGAATTTATCCATCAAATTGTTATCTCTAAGCATTTGAGTATTTGCAGTCAATGCACCGCCCGGCAATGGTGATTGGATAATTCTCGGGTTTACAGCCATAGCTTCTGGTGGCAAGAAGTAATCTTTCATACATTCTTTAAAGACTTCTTCCGTTTGAATAATTTTTTCAACATCAATACCCAAGTCATATTCAGAACCTTTTAACGCATGCCACATAGAAACGATATCAGGTTGAGCAGTACCGCCTGAAACAGGTTTCATAGCTAAATCAATACCGTCAGCACCACCGTCTAAAGCAGCTAAATAAGCAGCCATGCCTGTACCAGCTGTTTCATGAGAGTGAAATCTGATATGAGCATCTGAACCCAAGATTTCTCTTGTTCTTTTGATGGTTTCATATACTTTTCTCGGAGCAGATGTACCTGAAGCATCTTTGAACGCCAAAGATGTGAATGGAATACCGGCATCAAGAATATTTCTTAAAACTTTTTCATAGAAAGCCACGTCATGAGCACCTTCACAGCCCATAGGAAGTTCCATCATAGTAATTGTAACTTCGTGATTCAAGCCGTTATCAGTAATACATTGACCTGAATAAATTAAATTGTTTACATCATTTAAAGCATCAAAGTTTCTAACTGTTGTGACGCCGTGTTTTTTAAACAATTTAGCGTGCAAGTTGATAATATCTCTTGATTGAGAATTTAGCCCAACAACATTAACGCCACGAGCCAATGATTGAAGATTGATATCTGGACCAACCGCAGCTCTTATTTTATCCATTGTTTCAAAGGCATTTTCGTTGCAATAGAAAATAGGTGATTGAAATCTTGCACCACCTGCAACTTCAAAATGTCTGATACCTGCTTCTACTGCTGATTGCAATGCAGGAATAAAATCGTCTACGAATACTCTTGCACCGTAAACTGATTGAAAACCGTCTCTAAAAGACGTGTCCATAACTTTAATTTGTTTTTTTGTCATAGATTTATACCTTTATTATTTCGTGTAAATTACTATCTTAAAGCCTTAACAGCAGCAATAGCCACAGCTATTTCTTGAGTTTTAGCACCTAGTGCGTTCTTTTTGGGTTTTATTTCTTCAACTTCCTCAGGCATTATTTTATTTAGCCATTTGACCACATGTTCCATTCCCATCATTGTAAAAATCATTAGGACTAAGAACATAAAAACTGTACCCATTCCGGTACACATAAGGACTAAGCCTTCCTTTAGCATGTCATATCTCCTGTTATTATGTCACATTCGTTGTTATTTTGGTCCAAAACATGCAAAGAGCCATCGTCATTGATGCTCAATGCAGTATAATTTGTTTTATTTTCAGCATTTGCTGTAGATTGTTTAATTGAAATTTTCTTATTCAAAAAAGTACAATATTCAATATATTCTTGTTTTATAAAGCGAAAGCCTTTGCTTACGAACTCATCGTATTGAGAAGCAAATTCATCTAATAATTGTTTTAAAAATACATCTCTATTTATAGTTTTGTTAAGCAAAAGATTTAATGAAGTTGCACATTGGTCGATATTTTCAAGCGTTTGTTTTTTCATATTCAAATTTACGCCAATACCAAGAACCAATCCTTTTATTTTATTTTGAGAAGATGCTGCTTCGCACAAAATGCCAGCTATTTTAGCCCCATCAACAAGCACGTCATTAGGCCATTTCAAAGAAGAATCAACATCATAATGTCGTTTCAAAGTTTTAACTAACGACAATGCCAAATACTGAGTAAGATTTGCAAAAGGATAATCAGGAGAATCAGGTTTAAGGATAATAGACATATATACATTTGAGGTGCCGTCAGCCACCCATCTTCTATCAAACCTACCTCGCCCTGAAGTTTGTGTATCTGCGACAATAACCTGTTTATCAGAAAGGTTATCGAAGTGCGATAATCCATATTTGTTAGTCGAGTCAGTTTCAACCAGTTTAATTATTAAATCCAGATTTGACATAGTTTCCTTGTGCCTATACAAGTCAATTGTACCACAAACACTTATTTGTAAAATATTTATAAACAAAATATTACATGCACGACTTAATATTTAATCGTGAAAAGAAACACGACAATTTATTGATATTATCCTTTAAATTGAGCATCTAGCATTAGCTTCAAAGGCAATATATCAGCAGACATAACACTTTTTCGAACATACTCGACACCCAACTTTGCAGCTATTGAACCTATATTATACATTGCTGATATTATTATCACTTTGGTGCAAGCATATTGGGGGATATTTTGTATATTCTTAACAAGCCATTCTCCCGCAGTAAAAGGCTCATACCCCAATTCCATTTGCAAATCAGTAATCACCAAATGAAACGGTTCTTTGATATTTTCATTTATTATCCTTACTGCCTCTTTTGCAGTATCAGCAGTCGTTATCACAAAATCATCTTGCAATATCTGCCTTACAGCCGAAGAATTAAACGCTCTCCAGCTTGCACTATCATCAACAATTAAAACACGCTTGTCCATAAGTTTAATTATATCAAAAATAGTTCTTTTTTCTAATACATAGATTAGATGAATGTGCATTTTTTTTTGAGCAAAAGATGAAATAATAGACATATGAGGAAATAGTGTGGAAGTGAATTATGAAATTATTGCCGTTTATAAAACTTATCAAAATGAAAATCAACAAAGTAAACAGGGTCGTCGACAATCCGATTTGCCCCGAGTTTCCAAATAACCCTTTCTTCAACTCATTGAATAAAACCTATGTATGGATTGAAGACAACGAGGAGAAAACAAACTAAGACAATTCGGTTTCTATAATATATCTTGGACGAGCTTTAACCTCTTGAAAAAGTTGCCCCAAATACTCGCCGATTATCCCTATACTCAAAATTTGAATACCTCCGATAAACGTAATAGCAGCAACAATTGTTGACCACCCCGGAAGCGTATATGAACTTGATAGTTTTTCATATACAACGCTTAAACAAAGAATAAAACTGAATAAAGATATAATAAAACCGACAAATGTAACCATCCTTAAAGGAACAACGCTAAATGAAGTTATTCCTTTCGCTGCCAAAGAGAATAAATCCCACGCTGAATATTTAGAAGTACCTGCAAATCTTGGTTTCACATCGAAATAAACGTATTCTGTCTTGTAGCCGAATTCGTAGAATATACCTCTTAAAAACAGATTAACTTCTCTATAATCACCTAATATATCAAGCACCTGACTACTTGTAAGCCTAAAATCGGAGTGATTTGGCTTTATTTTAACACCGAGCATATTCATTATTTTGTAAAAAGCTTGAGCTGTATGTTTTTTCATAAAACCATCAGTTTTTCGGTCATTACGGATACCACAAACAATTTGTGCCCCACCTTTATATTTTTCAACAAAGTCCTTTATCTTATTTTCATCTTGTTGCAAATCAGCATCAAGCGTAATACAACAGTCAATTCCATGCTTTTTCACTTCAAGCAATCCGGCTAATATCGCCCGTTGATTGCCAAAATTTCTCGTAAAATTTATAGCCTTAACTTTATCAGGATAAGCCGAATGCAATTTTTGTATAATATTCCAAGTCGCATCTTTACTGCCATCATTTACAAGATAGACAAAGCTTTCAGCACTTATACAAGACTCACCTGATAATGTTTCCATTACCTCTAGCAATCTTTTAACTGTTGTTTCTATTACTTCCTCTTCGTTGTAACAAGGAATAACAAGAGCGAGCTTTGGATTTTGCATTACTTAACCAACCTTATATAAATCATGTTAGAATATCAATATAAATAATAGTTGATATGGACAATTTATGCAAATGAAAAAACTTATTTTTAACTCAGATGACTTCGGATACTCCACGGCTTTTAATCAAGGAATAAAAAAAGGATTTCAAGCAGGCGTGCTCTCTAGCACTTGTATCCTTGCAAACGGAGACGCCTTTGAAAATGCTGTAGAAATAGTTAAAAACGAAATTCCAAACATCGGCTTAGGAATTCATTTGAACATTATTGAAGGTAAATCTTTAACCGATTGCCCTCTCCTAACAGACCCGAACGGCATTTTTAATAATTCATACGGAAAAATGATTAAAATGTCTTACAACGAAAAATATATGCAACAAGTTGAAAGCGAATTAAGGGCTCAAATTGAAAAAATAAAATCTCAATTAAATGTTGACCACATCAACTCTCACGTGCATACTCACGCAATTCCAAATATGTTTCGCTTAACGACAAAACTGGCTAATGAGTATGAAATCAAAAATATAAGAACTCAATTTGAAAAACCTTACATCATACCTGACTTAAAAAAACATTTATCTAAAAAATATCCTTTAAATATAATTAAAAATATGCTGCTTAACTCTTTTTCTATAATTAACAAACAAACATTAAAACAATACAACTTGGTCGCCAATGACTATTTAATCGGGGTTACATACACCGGTTATATGGACGAAAACGCAATAATATACGGACTTAAAGCGATTAAAGCTAAAAACTGCATTGCTGAGATTTTAATCCACCCAACTTATTATGCCGAAAACGAGTTTATTGAAAAGCCATTTAATCACGGTGAATTTTTATTGACCCAATCCCCTACAATCATTGAAAAAATCAATGCTCAAAATTGGCAAAAAACTTCTTATAAAGATTTGGAAACTACTCAACAATATTCTCAACATTCCTATTGTCATTAAAAGCAATAATATTATTTGCTGTTATCTCCAAAATTCTATCTGTTGCAGCCTTTGTATCATAGGCAATATGTGGCGTTACTATAACATTAGAAAGCGACAAGAGCTTGTGATTTATCAATGTTTTCTTCAAACAATTCAAATCTACACATTCTGAATTTTGGAAAAAATCACAATCACTTTGCAATGCTTCTTCACACTCTAAAACATCTAACGCAGCTCCAGCAACTTTCCCTGAAAGTAAAGAATTATATAAAGCCTGTGTATCAATTAACTCTCCTCGAGCTGTATTTATAATATACACACCGTTTTTCATTTTTGAAAACTGACTCACATTCAATAGATGGTAATTATCAACAGTTGCAGGAGCAAATAGCATAATAATATCGCTTGCCCTAATTAAAGTATCTAAATCCACATATTTGAAATTTTCACGTGATTCCAACTCTTGATTAGGAGCTATATCATACGCCAGAACGTTCATGCTGAACCCGTTAGCCATTTTTATTGATTTTGAACCAATCCCTCCTGTACCTATAACTCCAACGGTTTTGCCAAACAACTCTACCCCCAAGAAATTTTGACTTATATCCCCAGCTTTCAATGCAATTTGAGCTAGATTTATTTTTCTGACCAAATCCACTAACAACCCAAAAGCAAACTCGGCAACAGTATAATCGCCATAATGAGGAGTATTAACAACTGTTATATTATGATTTTTACAATATCTTAAATCTATATGACTTACGCCAACTGACCTCGTCGCAATCAAATTAAGATTTCCGAATTGAGATAAAACTTTTTCACTTAATCTGGAAGTTGTAAACACAGATATTATGGGAGAATCCAAAGCTTCTCTCGGAATAAAAGTTGTAGGCAGCAATGCAAACTTTTCATATACCAAATTAAATTTATCACCAAGCGATTTATTGAAATAATCAACTTCATAATCTTTAGCATCAAAAAATACAATGTTTTTCATGAATTCACCTCTAGTAAATATAAACATAGAGGAATAACTCTCATAATAGACGCAAGGATATAACCAAAAGATTATTTAAAATCCATATAGCCAACATCTGAATGTTCTTCAATTGGAATATTATTAGGATAAATTGAAGAAGGAATATCCTTAACTAATTTATTTTCTGACATTCCGTTGACAAAATCTTTCATTTTAGAATAATTAAATTCATTTTCCCATCGAGCAATAACAACAGTTGCAACGCAATTTCCGATTAAATTAACTGTAGTTCTACCCATATCAAGCAACTGGTCAATCCCAAGCAATATCGCAACACCAATCAACGGATACCCAAAACTGTGCAACGTACCTGCCAAAACGACCAATCCCGCTCTAGGCACTCCTGCTACACCTTTACTTGTAAGCATCAATGCTATCATCAAAATAATTTGTTGTTCAAGTGACAAATTTATACCGACAATTTGAGTTGAAAACAAAACCGCTAAAGCTAAGTATAAAGTGGTTCCGTCAAGATTAAACGTATATCCTGTAGGCATAACGAATCCGACAATATTTTTAGGAACACCGAAATCTTCCATTATCCTCATAGCCTTTGGCAATGCAGCCTCAGACGTTGCTGTAGAAAATGTAATCAAAGCAGGCTCCCTAATTGCTTTAATCAAGGCTCTGAATGAAATCTTAACAATTTTACAAGCTGCAAACAAAACGATTCCCACAAATAAAATCAAAGCAAAATACAAGGCAAAGATTATTTTTGCATAATTTACCATGATACCGATTCCGTTTTGGGCAATCGTATGGGCGATAGCACCAAAAACACCTATTGGTGCAAAGAACATAACAAATTCAGTAAACTTGAACATTATATCGGAAACTGATGTCAAAAAATCCAAAACCGGTTTAGCCTTTTGTCCTACAGCACAAATCGCTAAAGCAAAAAACACCGCAAATACAACAATTTGAAGCAAATTCCCCTCAGCCATAGCCTGAACAATACTCGTCGGAAAAATATGAATAAAAGTATCAGATAAAGACATTTTTGCGTTAACAGCAACCAACGAAGACGCTGTATCCATAAGGTGATTAGAAATATTGTGGTCAAACCCAACCCCGGGTTGAAAAATATGTCCCACAGTAAGCCCCAACACTAAAGCCACAGTTGTAACAACCTCAAAATAGACAATAGTCTTTAGCCCTAGGCGTCCTAATGATTTAACATTACCATGTCCGGCAATCCCTGTTACCAACACGGCAAATAGCAATGGAGCAATAATCATTTTTATCATATTCAAAAAGACTGTTGCCAACGGTTGCATCTTTAGCCCCAATGAAGGTGTAAGCCACCCAACCAAGGTTCCCAGCACCAAACCGATGAATATTAACAGTGTTAGTTTCGAACTTTTCAATATATAATTCCGCTCCTAGAATAATTATATATCAAAAAATTTCTCAAGATTTATATTTGCTTATTTTTTTTGTAAATATCTGTAAACTTTTTTCTAAACATTGTCAATTCAATACCATGTATATACTTTATATATACATAGAGAAAACAAGGAGCTGTATATGAGTCTTATATCAAGATATTACACAAAACAATCTATTTTGACACAACAAGTTGAACCGGAAAAAGATGACAATATTATTGATGAAGAACTCAATTCTTTGATAAATGAAGTTTCTTATATATATAATAATTTGTTAATAGTAGAAGAAAAAGCAAAAACTGCACATAGAGGCTTCTTTGAAAATGCAGGCATGTGCATATAATTAAAGATGTTAATAACGAATTAAATAAAAAGGAAAGAATGGCACTTTCCTTTTTTTATGTATAAAATTATTGTTCTAATCTAAAAATTTGCTGAATTAATGCTTGAATATATCAAAGAAGAAGCTTTAACTATAAAATCTTTGCCATTTGGATGATTGTAAGGTCTCTTTGCCAAGATTACGACAATATATTTTCTACCTTGAGGTGTCCAAACAATACCTGCATCACCAAGCATTTTACCGATATCACCTGTCTTATGCATCAAAATGGCATCTGAGGGCAATCCGGCTTGTAACAATCTGTTATTCTTAACATGGCTCATATAATCAACAATATGCTCTCTTGACTTGAGCGACAAGAAAGAAGAATTGTCGATATTATAAAGCATTAGGCCGATATCTTTTGCAGAAGTATAATTTCCACCTTCTAAATCAGGAAGCCAATTTGCAACATGCGTATGGCTCAAGCCCCACTCCCGTATAGCCCTGTTAATATCAATTTTTCCTCCTAACTGTGACATAATCATATTTGTCGCAGTATTATCAGAATCTTGAATCATAACTCTGGCGAGAGAATCCAAATCATAGACATTTCCATGTCTGGCAAATTGCAAAGAACCTGAGCCACCTGAGCGGTAATACTCTGTAAGAATCATATTGTCAGTCAAATCGACTTGTCCTTGTTCAACAGAACGGAACAATTCAAGCAAAACAGGGATTTTTATAATACTCGCCGCAGGATAAGTTTCATTGGCACCAATATCTACATATTTACCTGTTTCAAAATCCCAAACAAAAACCGACGGGTGAACATTTGGGTACAATTTCATCAAGGCTTGCAATTTAGCTTTTAAAACCTGCATCTCGCCTGCTTCGTAAAAAGTCTGCATCGCAGGTTTTTTGAGCTCTGCACCCTTTAACAAATTAACATTCAAAAAAGTATCATTATATAAATAATTGGTGGTAGGCAAATAAAGCTTTTGATAATCAACATTTATAGCCTGATTTTGAGGTCCGAATAGAAAATGTCTTGTAAAATTATAATAAGTAAAAGGGAAAACAAACATAAACATAAAAGTAGCAAACGCTATCAAAACAAACGTTTGAATAGGATTAACTTTCCGCTGCTGCTTCTGTTTATTGAACTTAACAGGTTTTACAACAGGAGTTATAGTCTTCCTTTTTGGCGTATATACATTCGTATAACTAGCTCTTTGTGTATAAACAGGTCTTGGCAAAACAGATCCCCCATGCCCAACTTTTTTATTATTATACAACATATGCATGCATATGGTCTAATGCATTTACACTACTTTATAAACTTAAACAAAAAAAAAATTGTGTAACTTTTTGAAAAATTTGTCAAAAAGTGAAAGAATGTTGTATAATCTATTGTGAAATATACTCATAAAATTGAAAGTATGTAATAAGGATAAATAAATGAAAAATGCAATTATTTTTACGGACAAAAATTCTTCTGATTATGAAGAAATGCTTAAATCTTTTGATGAGATTGATGTTCGTGTAAAAAACATTTCAGAATTGAAAGATGTTGATAAATACAATCCGTATTTACTAATTCTTGATTTGCCTGAACAAAAAATTAAAGATGTAGCTATGGTTACTCGTTTCCCTGTTCCAACATTGATTATCGCAGATAAAATATACTCTGATATCACTGTTAGAGGTGAAGCTTATGACTATGCTATAAAACCTGTCTCTCAAGCTGAATTGAACCTCAGAATTAAAAATTTAATGAAAATAAAAGATTTGAAAGAAACTATTAATTTGGTTTCTACAACAGATGAACTTACAGGCTTGCACAACAGACGCTTCCTTCACGAACGTCTTGAAGCAGAAATTTCACGTGCCAGAAGATATGAAACAAAATTATCTTGCCTACTTTTAGATATCGACTTCTTTAAGGTTGTAAATGACATGTACGGCTATGACTGGGGTGATGTTTTATTGAAGAAGATTTCTGAAATGCTTTCAGGTTTCATAAGAAAAGAAGATATTTTAACCAGATACGGCGATGAAGAATTTATCATCATTCTCCCAAACACCACTGAAGAAAACGCTTTCATATTTGCTGAAAGATTCAGAAGAGAAATCGAAAAAATGGAATTTATCCCTGCAGGCGAAGAAGAAAGACACCCTATAACTATTTCCGGCGGAATTTCTTCTTTCCCATTCTTGGAAAATGTTGACGAAAACGCAAATACATTAATCAGATATGCTGAACATGCTTTGTATAATGCAAAAAAACGTGGAAAAAACAAAATTGTATTGTTCTCACAAGTAAATCTTGATTACTAAATTAACAATATAAAAATTAAAAATTCTAATAAAAAGACGAATGTATTTAATCAGGGACTTTGAGATATAGCAGGACGTCCCGCAAATTCAAAAGAGGCGCTCGATAAGGGCGCTTTTTTAAGTTTGAGATTTTTTACAGAAAATACCATTTTTTTACCATTTCATTTACTCCAAAAAATGCCTATAAAATCAATAATGGTCGGAGATATAGTGTTATTGGCACTTTAAAGAGTGGTATTTTTTTAATACTTTTATTTAAACTATCTTTAAATTGGGTTTAAAAACTGTTTAAATATTAAAATAAAAACCTGTAAACCTTTGAAATGACGGCTTTAAATAAAATTTAAAAATTCAAATAGTAAATTTAAAATGCAGTCTAAACTTGATGATTGGTGGACACTAAGTACAGATTAAGGAACCATTAAGGAACCATTAAGGAACCATTAAGGAACTATGCTATTTTAGTTTTGATTCGATATCGTTTTTTACGTTTTTAATTTTGTCAATTCCTCTAGTTCTAAATTCAGTAGCCAAAGTACTTTTTTCGCTTGCACTGTTTACTGCATCTATGGAGTTTTTATCAATAGCTTTTTTATAGGCTTTGCAAGCATTGGCTTTAGATGCATAAGATATCGCAAAATCGTTTTTTGATTCTTTTAAAATATCTTGGTAATTTGAATCTATATCTGGTATTTTAATTTTAGATATTTCGTTTTGTGCTGCTAAACAACTATAGTGAGTATTATTCAGCTTATCATAGGCAGTTACATAATCACCATTTTTTATTGATTTTAAACTTATAACATAAGCGTTATCGCAAGAATTACCAGCTTGCTTTATTAGGGTTTCAAACTTATTTATTGATTGTAGTTTTTCTTTATTTATTTGATTTATTTCCTCTTTTGTTAGAGGTTTTGGTTGATAGGATAAAAGAAAGAATAAAATAATTAGTAATGGAATACCTATTAAAAGGCATCCCAAGTTATAAGTTCGATTTTTTTCTTTGTCTTCAGTATTTTCCATTTGAAGCTCCTTTATTTTGCAACTGTAGCCCACCATTTTACTTTGCCTATTACTTCAAAATCAAAATTTATATCTTGAGAAAGGTCAACATAAAAAGGATCATAATCCTTATTATCCGATATTATTTTTATTTTGTTTGGCGGAATTTTTTGAAGTCTTTTTGCATATAGCTGTCCATCAATACGTACACAATATATTTTCCCATCATGTATCTCTCTATTGCTTAAGTCGATAATAATAGCTGAACCTGCCTGAATAGTCCCTTCCATTGAATTTCCTTCAGCAAATATCATTTCTGTTGTATTTTGATTTAAGTTTAAATCTTTAACAAGTTGATTACTTATATAATAAACGCCAGTTGGGTTTTCGTCAGAAATTATTAAGCCAGAACCCATTGATGCTTTTATATTACCTCTTATTTTAATGGGAATACAATCGCCCAATCTACTTACTCGATTTGAGTAAGTATTTTCTTTCCCAGTAATCAGCCAAGTTATATTTAAATTATGAATTGTTGATAAGTTTTTATATGTATCGACTGAGGGTTCTCTTTCATCTCTTTCATATCCGCCATATGTCCTTAATTTCAAACCAAGAGAATCTGCCATTTCTTCAGCAGTTAATCTTAATTCTTTCCTAAAATACTTTAAACGTTGACCTATAGTTTCCAATGTTTTCCAATTCTTGCTTACTCATAACGAGTTGACATAGTTACTCATTATGTGTTATTATGTGTAAGTTAATTAATTAACTTCGTTTCAATAACCAAAATAGCTAACAAAGTTAATTGTTTAGACAAATCCACAAGGGAAATGCATGAACATGACACCATATATTAAGAAAAAAAACAATAAACAATCTACTAAAAAAACTCGAAAAGTTAAGAAACTTAACCAAGTTGCTTATATTCAATTCGAACTTAAGAAACGTGGTTTGTCTCAAGTTTTAATAGCTAATGAACTAGGGATGTCACAAACTGCTGTTTGTAGAGCTATTAGTGGAAAATCCACTATTGCACGTGTTGAGGAATGGCTTCAAGACAATATTGGATTGGAGAAACTTTATGCGTAGAAAGAATTTTGATTTTGAAATAGGGGTTATAAATGAATTGAATTCAGTATTTTACGATTATGAAATAGATTCAGAGCAAATTTATAAACTTGCACAAAATGTGGCAAAAATAGCAAAGAACTCTAAGAACAGAGGAAAGATTAAAGAAGCTGCAGATTATGTACTTAGAAATTTAAGAATTGGAGTTTTATAAATTCTTTAAAAATTTATTGACAGCTGAGAAAGAGCAGCAAAGCATTGTACGTTAAAAACTTAATAGAAAAGGCTTTCCGCGTGTTATAATGATTGTAAAATTTCATTAAAACATGAGGATAAGATATGGATATTAGTTCATTATTTGGTTTTAAAATCGGATTTGGAGGATTTATGTCTTACTTAGTGGCTGTTACAATCGGAATGATACTGGTTATGATATTCCCGGGACGGTTGGATTTTATGCATTTTGAAAAACATTGGTTTGTTTTTGCAGTTGTATGTTTTTGGATGGCATTTTTTTCAAGGTTCTTTATTATTTTAATCAGTAAAACTCTTAAATGGTTGTTACAACAAGATGAAGCCGACTCCTAGAAGTCGGCTTTATTATAAGCCTTATCTATTTTGTTTAAAAGAGGCTTATGAAAAACAGTATAGATAACAAATTAATATACGTTAAAGTTGAACAGGTCGCTGAGGCTAAAGGAGTAACAGCGAGAGCTGTTAGAAAAGGCTGTGAAAACAATAAGTATGTATTTAGATATTCAGCCGAAAAAACACGTTGCAGAGGTGGTAAGCAGTATGAAATATTGTTATCTTCAGTCGAACCTGAAATTCAAGAAAAAATATTAAAAAAGATAGACATTCAATCAACTCAAGTTGATGACTCATCACTCGGGAGTAAAGGTTTAACAAAATCTTCTCACAATACTCCCGTTCTTTTAGATTACCCAATCAATGAGGGTGTAAATGATACTGCGCAAAAACTAGACAAAAACACCCTCTTTTCTTCATCCACGAATATAGTACCATTTATTGCAAATAAAATTTCAAAAGATAATGTGGCAGTTCCTGAAAAAGCTAAAAAACTTGCCTTGGCTAAGGTTGATTTAATTAATCATTGGGAGGCATATAGAAGTGGGCAAAGCAGTAAAACAGAAGCTGATCAAGAATTTTTAAACGCATATAATTCCAAAGTTTTATGCAGTAATTTGTATAAATTAATTGGCGAATGCTCAATAAAATCCCTTCAACGTTGGAGAAAAGAATTAAAAGATGCGAACAATGATTTTATGGCTTTAGTTCCTAATTATAAGTACGGAAATGAACGTGAATACAATACTTGTTTGAGCAAAGAAGAACAATCTTTAATAAATGACTTAATGCTTAGACCGAATAAATTAAGCGTTGGCAATGCCTATAGAATTATTGGTTATGCACTAAAACAAAAAGGATTAGAGCAAACTGCTTCATTGGCGACTTATAAAAGGTATATAGATAACTTTAAAAGAAATCACAATGATGTATGGACATTCATGAGAGAAGGTGCAAAAGCACTAAATGATAAAGTCGCTCCATTTATAGTTCGTGACTCAAGTGTATTAGAAGTTGGTGATGTACTAGTTGCTGATGGTAATGTTCTTGATTTTCAAGTTCAAAACCCATTCACAGGGAAGCCTTGTCGTGCAACAATGGTCTGTTACCAAGATTTTGCAAGCCGTGATATTGCTGGTTTTGACATTATGTTGAACGAAAACACTCAATGTGTTGCTTCAGCATTAAGAAATTCAATTATAAGACTTGGTAAAATACCTAAAATTGCTTATCAGGATAATGGTCGCTCTTTTAAAAATAAATTTTTTAATGGCGATACAAACCTTGAAGAATGCGGTTTTTATGGACTTTTTGGAAGATTGGGGATTAATGCCGTATTTACTAAGCCTTATCACGGACAATCCAAACCAATAGAAAGATTCTTCAGAGAATTTACACAGACTTGTGCATCAATGATGCCTAGTTATATAGGTAATAATATCGAAAATAAACCTGCTTATATGATGAGAAATGAAATTATTCATAAAGCTATTCATGATGGATATATCCCAACAATTCAAGAAGCTACTCAATGTATAAATGCTTGGTTAGAATTTTATCGCTCTCAACCTTGTCCTGTCAATAAAACAAGAACTATTGGCGAAGTATTTAACGAGGGGCGTGGTGAAGGTGTCGACATTGAACAACTCGATGACTTAATGATGGCTTGTCAAATCAGAAAAGTCGGAAGAAACGGCATCAAAATGTTTGGCAATTATTATTTTGATGAAGAATTGTACGGTATTAAAGATAGCGTTAGCGTTAGATATTCATTATCTAACATTTTCGAAGTTAAAGTTTATTCGCTAAAAGGTGATTATATCTGCAAAGCTGAAGCAATTAAGGAAATTCACCCATTCGCTTCATTATTAGGTGATGCAAATGACTTGGCATCCTTTAGACATATTGCAACAAAACAAAGAAATCTTGAAAAAGCTACATTAAGAGCAGCAAAAGAACTGCTTCCTCGTGTAAATAAAAAATTAACAGATTGGGAAAATATCAAAAAAATTGAGAAAAAAGTAATTGTTGAAGATGATCCATACAAAGATAAAGACATTCTTGGATACAACAACGTATCGGTCATTCCTAAAACAGAACAAAAATATCAACTATTTAATTAATCAAAGGAGGCATTATGGAATCAAACAAAACTAAACCCAGTGAAGCAACTATTCAAAAAGTCAAAGAATTAATTGAGTCAGGAAGTATTGACCAAGTCACATTAGCGAACAGAATTGAATACTCTAGTTCAACAATCAGTTTATACCTAAAAGGTCGCTATAATGGCAATATTCAAAACTTAGAAAAAGCTTTAAACAAGTATTTGGTATTACACAATAATACGCAAAATCATGAAAAAGTTGCACTTGATTTTGAAGAAACATCAGTTGCTTCAAGGTTTTTTTCAATCGCTAAAATGTGCAGATTGAATGGCGAAATCAATCTTTGTTACGGTAGTTCAGGTATAGGAAAATCAACAGCTATTAAGAAATTTGCTGATGAATTTACTGGTGTAATTGTTATTGATCCAGATGAAGGAGCTACAACTAGAAGTGTTTTAAAACAACTTGTTGAGAAACTAGGCTTAACACCAGTCACAACGAAGTCAGAAGACTTAACATCAACAATTACAAATAGACTTAACAATAGTAATTTTTTAGTAATCGTCGATGAGGCGGAGAACGTTAAAACAGAAGTTATCCGTTCATTAAGAAAAATACACGACCGTTGTTCTTCTACTTTTGGACTGTTATTTGTAGGGACAGAAACTTTATACCAAAATTTAAGAAAATTAAGGTCAGAATTCAATTATTTGATGAATAGAATTGGCTATGTTGGGGGCTTGCATCCTTTAGATAGAGGTGATGTTGAATCATTAGTAAGACAGATATTCCCTGATTGTAACGAAGAATGTTTGGATGCTTTTGTAAGTTGCAGCCAAAAAAATGCAAGAGTTCTATTCAATATTTTAAAAAGAGCAAAAGACCTGCAAAGAGGCACTAATGATGAACTTAATCCAAAGATGATAGTGTCAGCACGTGGCTTATTGTTAGTGTAAGGAGTTTAGAGTGAGTACATCAAAACAACGTCAACAAATCGGCCATTTGAGAAAACTTATCGGGCTTGACTATGACACATATCAAGAAATGTTATCAATCTATGGTGTTGAGTCTTCAAAAAATCTTACTGATAAAAATGCTCGCAGTTTAATTCAAGACCTAAAAGGTAACGCTATAAGAATGGGAGTTTATATTCCAACCAAGCAATATGCGTTTCAGCAATTCAAATATGACAACTTAGGACATAGAGAAGGTATGGCAACGCCAAAACAACTTCGAATGATTGAGGCTATGTGGAAGGACGTTTCAAAAAAAGAAACCGAGTCAGAACGACAATCTTCACTAAAAGTTTTTATCAAAAGAATAACCAACAAGGAACATTTTAAATTTATTTCACAAGAAGATATTCAAAAATTAGTAAAAGCGTTAAAAACAATGAAAGGGAATCAAAAATGACACAAGCAGTTACGATTAAACTTGTTCCAAGCTTAGGAATGACAGCAGAAACCGCAATAAAGGTTTCTGAGATTATTGGGCTAATTCAATGCTCAATGAACGATATTGAAGAAGAGCTTAAAAAAGCTAATCAAGCCTGTGCAAAAGCAGTAATGAAAGCTAATCAATTTGAAGTTGAAGCTGCTATCAGAGAAATCTCAAGACTAAATGGCTTAAAAGAAGGTTTTGAAAGCTGTTCAAAATTAATTGAAGTAAAAATGAATAACTAGAAAGGTTCGAGTGAGAAATGGCAAAGAAAAAGCAAAGCAGTTACAAGAGTTGGGATGATGTTAATGAGGCGTTAAAAACATTAGCACAACTTAAAATAAAAAAGAATAAAATTGAAAATCGTCAAAACTTTATGTTGCTAAAAGTTAAGGAAATATGTGAGAAAAAAGCTGGAAGCCTAGTCGTTGACATTAAAAATATCGAAAAAGAAATTGAACTATACGCAGAAGAGAACAAGGACGAATTTGCAAAAAAACGCAGTAAAAAACTTACTTTCGGTACTATTTCTTTTAGATTAACAAAAAAGATAACTTGTAAGAGCATAGACGCTGCCATAAAGGCACTTAAAGCATTAAGCCTTGATCATTTCATAAGAGTGAAAGAAGAGCTTGATAAGGAGGCTTTAATTGATGTCGATGAATCACTTCTTACCAAAGCTGGTATTGGCATAAAAAGAGAAGATAAAGTCAGTATTGAGCCTGATTTCGTAACTTTAGCAAATATAGGGAGTGAAGTTTAATGATGACAGAAGTTAAATTAAAGCTTGGCGACAAGGTTGTAGAAAGAGTATTTGGTGGCGAGAAGAGGGGAGTTGTGGTTAGCTTACCACCTATAAATAAAGAAATCGCTATAATCACAACTGGAGAAGGAAAATACGACGCTGTAAGTCGTCAAAAATGCACAATAGTTGATTAGACCGAAACGTGGGGTTGATTTGCCTCCTCCCCACGTCTTACCGTAAGGCGGTAACTGATGAGGTCATATAAATTCATCAAAGAAGTATGGAGCAACTATGATAATAAATGGGATAGAGATTGATATTGAAAAAATAACTTCAGATGATATGCCAAATGAAGTATTTCAAGATATAGCGGATATGTGTGGAGTAGAAGCAGCTTTAAATCTGCTCACATTTTTCGCTGGAAATACAATCAATGTTCCATTAAAAGGATTTTCAAAAATAGAACGAAAAATCATTTTACAAGAATATGATGGTTCAAATCAAACTATAAAAAGACTTGCCCGAAAATTGCGTATGAGTGAACGGTCTGTTAGAACTGTTTTAGAATCTTCAAAAATTACTCCTGCAATAGAAGGACAAATAAGTTTATTTGAGAGAATTGGAGGATAAATGAAAAATCCAAAAGATGGAACTAAAACGGCTATGGTACTAAACCATTTAAGAGACAAAGGTGAAATAACTGTAAGAGAAATGACTCAACCACCTTTTTATTTGAATTGTCCTTATAGAATAATTGCTGATCTAAGAGATGTATATGGTATTAAAATATTTGATGAATATATCGAAAAATCAAATAAAGTCGAAATTGCTGGTAAAATCCAAAAGGTTACAACACGTTATAAACGTTATTTCTTAGATAAATTTACAGGGTTATAGAGGTACTTCTATGAATATAAAATTTATTGTAAAAGATGCTTTATTTTGGGAAGAAAATATACCTGTAAATAATGGAGTTGTTCAACCATATGTTGACTGTATAAATACTTATGTAAATGAGGCATCAGCTGTTAAAAATAAAGGTAAGATAGTCATAAATACTTCTTCAAAAATGGCGGCTAGAATAGCTTATGCCGTGTTAATGTTGTTATTTAGAGGGTAGCTATGACAAGGTTTGAAGACATATCAATTGACAATGTTCAAATCGTTGCCGAATCAATCGAAAAAGAAATCGAAAGACGCAGAATTCAGCTTTGGTTTTATAGATTTCTTTACTATAAATTCGATGATCCAAAAGTAACAGACTACGAATATGACAAAAAAGAATATGAATACAAATTGCTGCGCCAACACTACAGAAAAATAAAAGTAAATGGTGCTTGTCCGTTGAAAAAAGTTGGCACAGACACAGACAAAGCTACAGAGTGGAAAGTTTTACAACTCATAAACTCTTGTAAAAGAGACAAAAAAGAACCAGATGCAGTAGCTTCGTTTGGTCAATTAAAGTTGTTTTAAGTTTAATCCAAAGAAAGGAGCTTATGTGAACAAACTCGAAATTATAAAGAATATAAACTCAGGAATTAAATGCAATGATAAGTGCGTTGTGCATACTTTTATAACACATAATACTTGTGTCGGATGTAAAGCTTTAAAAGATAGCCCTTATCATAAAGATTATTTAAAAGACAAAACTGATGATGAAATAGCTGAAGAAATTTTAGAACTTAACGAAGAATTTGGAGCGTGTGATGAGTAAAATAATTAAAGACATAGTAGCGTATGAAGGTAATTCAGAGCATGGGAGAAGTACAATAATTTTAAACTGCCCATTTTGTAACAATAAAGTTGAAGCGTATAAATGGTCTATTAGTGGATGTGGTAAAAAATGTAGCTGTGGAGCCAAATTCTATATATGTTATTCAAGGGGTTACGTCTGCGAGAAAAAAGTTGAAAGCGAGGCAGAGTAAGGATGAATGATTTTATAGAATTAACGAAAATAAATTCGTTGTATATTGACCGAAATACTATCAAAAAATTTTCAAAATCGGTTGTATGTATAAGTTCTAAAAAAACTATTTATATGGTGTATATCTTTATCGGTCGAAAAAACATCGCCTTGGGATTTAAAACAGAAAAGGAAATGCAAGATTGCTTTAATATCCTTAACAATACTACTAAAGAACAAGTCAAAGCAAAATTAAAGAGGATAAAATAGGACTATCTCAATGAATAACAATGTAAAATGCCTCAAAAATAGAAATAATAGTGATAACTGTAGCACATATTGCCATTGTTGTATGAGTAATAAATCTATATTTGAGATCATAAATGCAAAAAGACAACCTATAATCGAAAAATTCAAAGGCAAAACACTTAAAATTTTTTGTTGTCACAATTACAAAGAAGTAGCGTTTTATCACAATCCTGAATATAACATTGTTGTTGAATTCTTTGAATGCCTAAAATGCAAAAACCGCAAAGTTACTTTTAATAATAAAAGATATTTAAGAGAAAGTTATTTATCTAAAATATCGATGTGGCTAAACCATCTTTATGAGTTAGAAGAGTTTGATGTAACTTCAATCTTACCAGTTGGGAAAAAAGATGTCCTACACTTAGAAAGATGTTTGTTAAAGGAACTAAAGACAAAATAATAAGTTAAATAAAAGGAGGAACTGTGGAAGAAAATCAAACATCAAGTTTTAAGGAAATACATCCGAACAATATATTTTCTTGCGATGCAATTTATATTGTATTTAATCGAATAACCAAAAAAGAGACATTCTGTAATGGCAGACAAGTAATTGCATTAATTAATGATAATGAAGATATTATCCAAAAACTTAGAAATAAAGAAATAGATAGCTTTTTAACTGATAACTACTATGTAAAATTTCACAAGCAAAACACCATTAAGGATAACCTTAAACAAGAAATCGCTTCTAATTACAACAAGCCGTCACCAGTTGAGATTGATGTGAGCGGGTGTTATTTCTTTGATATTTCTGATAGAAGTTGTCAAGCTGAAAATCTTGAAAAAATGGGAATGCACGAATATTTTTATTGCGAAGATAACTATAACTGCTACTACAAGCAACTAGCCAAAAAAGAACAGGAGTTGCAACAAGAAAAACAAAGGGCTGATGAGGCGGAAAAGAAACTTGACAAATATAAAATTATTGATAAGCCAATGGAAAGTTTTAAAAAATACTGTCAAATGGAAGCCCAACTACAACAATCTAATGAAAAGCTAGAAAGTATCAGACATATCGCAGCAGAAATAGAGAATGATATAACTTTTAATCCAGATAGAATTTGTAACTTAGCACAACAAATAATCCAACTTACGAAAGAGAGAAAATAATGACAGAGAATAACATTAAAAAAAACTTTAATTTTGAAATAGGAGATCAAGTAACAATATTAGCTCTTGATGGACTAAAAGGTCGAATCAAATCTATTTGGATAACGAAACATGGTGTTCAGTATGAAGTTAGATATTTTTATGATGCGACTTGCAAAGAGGTTTATTTTTTTGAAGATGAGATAAAAACAAATTAGTTATCTAAATTTAAAGAGGCATTGAGCCTCTTTTTTTAATCAATAAACTCTTTATAATCCAGCTTTTTTAACTCATACACAATTTCTGCTAGAACTTTTGTTTTTAGGCTGTCTGACCAACTAGCGTATTCGCGTTTAGGCATTTCGAACTTTCCACCGTTGCGAGTTTTAACAGGGCCACCAAAGTTATGGATTGCTGCATATTTTTTATTTGTTCCTACGATGGCATCTGTATCAGTAACTTTTCTGGTAAATGACGTCCTTAATTCGCCGTTAAACTGCATTATTTTACCTTCGCCACGTCCTTTTTTCTTTCTGATTTTTGCCCAGGGCAAAGACCATTCTTGCCAGCTTTGGCTGTTATTTTTACCTTCTGTTTTGAAATTGTCATCTATGTCTGTTTTAATTATATGTGCAATCTTGCGCAACATAGGCTTCATATTCTTAACTTGCATAGCATATTTATATAGATAATCTAATATCTCTTTATCGTTTATTGATACTTCTATTGATGTACCCATTCTATCCTTTCAAATGGGTTTAAAGCCGTTTGAAAACGACCTTAAACCCTCTTTAAATTAGTAATTTTTTATCAATAATTCTTTAAATGTGCCTTTAACTGCATTATTCAAAGTATTTTGTCTTGATACTTCTATTATTGTGTACTTTTTGTATAACTCTCTTATCTCTGGCGTATCGTCATAAGAAAGCAACCAACGTCCCTTGATTTTCGCAAGGCAATCTCTTAATTTTTTATGATTGAAAGTCTTTTCAACTGTTTTGTAATAATCTGCCCCTTGAACATAAGGAGGGTCAAGATAAAAGAAAGCACTATCACAATCATATTTTTTTATAAGTTCTAAGTAATCAAGGTTTTCGATGCAAACTTTATCTGCAGCACTCCAGATTCTATTTATTACATTTAAATGCGATTTACCACCACTTGCAAAGCCATTTCTCACTGTTGCAAAATGAGAACCTTTAGCACCATAAGAACGTTGAATTAAATAGAAAAACTTAGCAGCTCTTTGAATGTCCGTAACTGGCTTAGAAGCCAACGTATGTTGGAATAAAGCACGGCTGTTATACATCCATTGAAGCTCTTTTGCAAACTCTTCAGGATGGTATTTAACTACGGTAAATAAAGTAAATAAATCATTGTCTAAATCATTATAAACTTCTAAATTAGCCCATTTTTCTTTATAAAAAAGAACCCAAGCTCCACCACCAAAAGGCTCAATATAGCTGCCAATATCATTGGGAATTAATTCGGATATAACTTTTCTAAGGAGTCTTTTGCCTCCGATCCAGTTAATCAAATATTTATCTTGTTTTTTTGTTTCTCGTTTGTCGATTAATAATGTCATGTTCATCCTTTCTTGGTTGCTCGCAGTAAACGGCGTTTCAGTCTTGCTCCTCGCAAGCCTTTCAGCCTCTGCTCGCAATCCGCTTTCTTTTACTGTATAATCGAATACGAGTCAGCAACTTGGATATTAAGAGATAAGTTGAGAGTATAATAGTTAGAGTATTTGCTCTGACAATACTGCTATTTGCAGATAGTTGTATTGTACTGGCTCTTTTTTGTGTTTATTTAGTTTTATTAAAACTACCTATTTGTAGGGTTTAAAAGCTATTTTAAAATTGTTATAATGTATCAGATAGAGTAATTATTCGACGCATGGAAAATCGCTATTGCCACGCAGGTGCATAGTCGCCGATGAGGGGACAAAGGGCGTCCCTCCGATAGTTACTCTATTTTTTTGTAGTTTTTATCTTTAGTTAAAGCCATATGATTAACTCTTCCTGCCGTTGCTATGTAATTTACAGGCTCTTTTTTGTTTGTTTTATTGAGTTTTACAGCAACTTTTATACAATCTCGTTTGTCTGTTATTTCTTCGGGATTTAAAGTTCTAACAAACAGAAGTGACATATTTTTTTCATTTGTTTTATCTAAATATATTTCATCAGGATTGTTTATAATGTCATATATTGTATATAGTTGATTTTCGGATATCTTTTGTTTAGCAACTTTTACATCACCAACAATGTGTCCAACCCTGTCATCTTGCATTACAACAACAGGAGTTTTCGGTGTTATTTTTTGCTCGTTTAAAGCATCTAAAACATTTGGTTGTAGCCAAGTTACAGTCTTTTCAATACCTTGAGTTTTTAACCCGTTTTTCAAAATTTTATCAATGAAATTAGTATAAACTTTTTGAGAATGGATATTTTGAGCCATCTCAGAAATAAACTTGTCTTTTATATTCTGAGGCATATCTTTAATGGAATTATAGGCAAGAACATCGATATTCCAAGCTGCTTTACCTACATTAGAAGACCACCCAGCATCAGTTTGAAAGTTTAAGATTCGACCTGACATATCCTCTGTTTTGAAAACAGCAACAGGTTTTGTATCTCCAGTATCTTTGTTGATAATCACTTCTTTGAAGGATAGTTTACCATCGGATTTTTCGACTTTTAGACCTTTATTTTTCACTTCATCTTCTGTTAAATTTCTAACAATACAACGGCAACCCCAGCCATTAGGTGGATATATGTATGCCCAAATTGGATCATCATATCTAAAAACTTTATCGTTTAAGGCTCTATGCTCTGGGCGTGTGCGTTCGTCAAGTATTGCTTCATATTGAAAATATGGTGCAAAATCAACATCTTCCAATTGTTCTAAATATCGACCTGCATTAAAAGCACTTTGTATATTTTGGCGGTAAATAGTATTAACACGATAATTTGAACCGAGTTGAATTTCTTTTTCTTCGCCATTCTCATCAATTATTGTCTTTTTGCCCCACCAACCTTTTGATTTGAACATATTCTTTAATTCACGTTTTGTTTGAGCTTCGCCCCATCCCTCTTTTAATGCAGTTTCAAGAGTGTTTTTTGTGTCTTTTAACATTTGTAATTTAGTCATTTTGGCAATAGTAAAGGATTTGGCGTGTGCATCTTCCCATAGTTCTCGCCAATCATTTGTGATTTTATAGCCTTTATTTTGCAAGTATGATATTGCCTTCTCAGGAGGCAAATCAAACATTTGTTTTACGTCAATATCTTGTTTTGCCTTAGTCATTTGATATTCTTCCAAGTAAATCAGCTACAAAAATACTTTTAGTAAGAGTTTCTTCTAGTTCAGGGAACTCTAAATCGGGATAGATTTCAGCTAATTGTTCTAAAGCTTTATCTTGATCGGGGACTTGTGAAAATTCTTCAACTATTTTTTTTATGTCTTTATCCAAGATATTGGATAAATCGGTATTCGTTAAATTAGTTGTTAAATCATCTATTTTTTCAAAATCAGAAAAATCTTCCGTTTTCTTTTCAGATTCAGAAATCAAAATATCTTCTTCATCGAAGCCGTATGTTTTAATATAATAATTTTTTGTAAACTTAACACCTTGTTTTGCAAGGATTTCATCACGTTCAGCAACATCTTTTTTTATTGAATCTTCTTCTTCGTATATTTCAATTTTTGGAGCTAAACCATCGCTAAAATTAAGTTCGTGAATCCATTTTAAAAGCTTGTTTATCGTATCAATAACAAGTTTTACATCGGATTGAACAATATCATCTCTAACATCAGCGTGAACTTTTCCTGCTGCCAAACTGCCAACCGTTCCAACATCAGTTGTGAGCGTTTGTCCTAAAATATTTTTATGAATATTCTTTTGACATAAAGAAATAAACTTTTCATATATATCAGCACTTGCGGATTTTTCAGCAGCTTCTTTTATTTCCAAAGAGGAGTCTTCTGGTATAACGGAAACAGCATCTTGCACCATTTGAACAAGCATATTAAGAAGGTCTGTTTTCTCATCTTCAGATGCTTTTTCAGGATGTTTCCCTATTAAGAATGGCATTCCGTATTTTTCCATAAAACGAACCCAAAACTCAATACCACCTTTGATAAATGCTACGTCCCAGAAACATCTGCTTAATATAGAAATGCCATAAGGGTTCATAAATGAAGGTTTATGCTTAGGACAAAGCATTTTCTTTTCATCTTCTAAGATAACTCTACCGTTAGGGTAACCCTTTTGCCTAAAGCATAGCTGTCTTTCGCTATTAAAAAAGAACCATTCTTGAGGCATTGCTGTTATTTTTTTAGGAACAACATAACCTTCTTCATCCAACTTCCAAGCCACTTCAATAGGTTGATAGCCATATAATGGAGCGTTTAAGATGTCTGATATAAGAGTATGAACGTCTATTTTGTCAAAAAGATTATCATAAAATTCTTTGTATTTTTCATCATCATTATATTTTAGTCTCCAACTTAAAGACTGAACGCCAGCTTTTCTTGAATCAACACAGGTCGCAACATCCCCTGCGTTTTCTATATTTCTTAAACAAGCGATACCTTTACCAGTCTTTTTTAACACTTCATCAGGATTTGCCAGCTTGTTTAAAGTCTGATACATTCCTTCTACATTTTCAATTTTTACTATTTCGTCATAGTAAGATTTGTTTATTTGCTTTTTTTTCATAACTGAAAATTTTTCAGTTTTTTCTTTTTTAAATTTGTTTAAAAAATTCATTTTTACCTCAAAAATTTATTTTGTTAAAATTCAACTGTCTGATATTATTTGAAACCCGATTTAAAAACGCTTTAAATCGCTTTAATTTTAATTTAATGTGCCAGTTAGGTATCATTTATCGGATTTTAAAAAATACCCCTCTTAAATTGACTTCTGAATGGTTGGTAATCAAATTCTAGTTTTTGATTTTTATTTCTTCTTGGTGAAGCCGATTTTACGGTTAATTTACCACCTGATTTTGTCACGGCAGCATTAAGTAATAGTGCAATAGCCCAAAATCTATCACCGTGACCGTCAGTTTCCGATTTATCGGCATCAAACCTTATGTGACCTGATGCCGTAATTAATTTTTTAATAGAATGTAAATCTGATTTTAAAGCAGAATCATTAGGAATTCTGATAGCTTTATCTTGAAAAGCTCTTAGTACATTAAAGGCAAGTTCTTCTTTCAATGAGTTTGTAAAAGAAATGTCTTCAACTTTTGTTTTACCATAATCTATCTGGGCATCTTCTGCCAAGTTCATTCCTAAGCCAGTAGCGTCAATATTGGCTCTTCTGAAAGTTTTATGACTCAAGTGTTTATATAAAATTTCTTTTTGAGTTCTAAATTTTAATTTTTCCATTATTACAAGTTGTCGTACGTATAAGACATCAGCGGGACGTTCACCGCCCGCTATTACGGATAAATCTTTTTTACGAGCAACGTCTTGTCCTACATAGTATTCGCTGTTTATTTCGTCTAACGGCAATAAAACATCATCACTCATACAACTTTCAATTAATTCATATGTCAAAAATGCTGTAGATTCATCAACAGGAATACAACAAAATTCTTCTAACCAAGTAGCCTCATCTCCTGCATCTTCTCGTAATTCATCAAGCCAAGCTTGACGTTCTTCGTCAGTTAGTTTACGTCCAATGATTTTATCTGCTAATCCTTCAGCAACGGCTAATTGTATAGGCACAGTGTGAAGTGAATATTTTAAAGCACCTTTTTTGATTTTTTCAATAAGCCTATAAAATAAGGATTGCATACCTTTATGAGTTGAAATAACCCTAATAGGATATCCCCAGATTTTAGCAGCAGCAAAGGCAGCTTTCCAAAGTTCTTGAGGGTTATCATGGAATGCAAATTCATCAATGACAACTTTACCACCTTTTGAACGAAACTGTGTAGGATTTGAAGATAACGCATAAATTCTTGCGCCATTTTTAAACTCTAGACAAAGAGCTTTAATATCTTTCTTTTCATCAATAATAATTTCGCCAAGTTCTTTTGCTACTTCATTAAATAATTCGGCGTGTTCTTGGCAATATCGAATATACTCTTTTGCTGCAGTTAAGTCAGCGGAAGTGAACCAAACGCTAAGAGGACGACCTTTTCTAAAATATCTTTTTTGAACACAATCTCTGACATCTTCATAGGCTTGAACATAGGTAAAACCTTCACGACGTCCTTTCTCGACAAATTTAATAAGACTATCATCCAATAGCCATCTTTTTTGATAGGGAAGCCAGAAATCTTTTAATTCTTCAAGACTATCAACAGGCAAATTTTCATTTTTTTTTCTTTTAGCTTGCATTATCCACCCATAAGTCTTTTGTCAACAAGTTCTGCAACTTTTGTAGCAATATCTTCGTTTGACTCTTCTGTTGATGAAGTTTCGAGCTTGTCTAAGATTAAATCATTTTCAAACTTTTTCAACTTTGGTAGTTTATCCATTAATGTTTTTATAAAATAAAGAGTCGAACCATCAATCTTTTCGTCATTAGCAATGCTTTCTGTAACCTTAGCAATCAGTTTGTTTAACAATTCATACAAGGATGAATAACAATTACATTGAGAACGCAAGAACTTTGTTCTTTTGTCGTCCCATTCTCCTTCTTTTCTCCAGTTATGAAGTGTCTTTTCAGTTATGTTTAGCTTTTTGGCAATGCCTGTTACTGGGATTTGTTCTTCAACATAATATTTTTCAGCAAGGACGTAATATTGTTCTTTTTTCGCCATATTACTCTCCTAATTCTGTTTTTAACCTTTTAATCAATATTTGGTTTTTAACTAATTTTTCTTTTAAAGCTTTTATTTCGTCACCGACTTGCTCAATTTCATCAGCTTTTAATAAATCCAAATCATCACCAAAGAAAGGATTTACATAATCAGAAAGCTCATTGAGTGCTCTAATAAGCTTTAGTTCGTCTTCTTTATAGGCTTTTTTTACTGTTTCTAATTGCATCTTAATTTGCATTATTATTGGATTTACCATTTGCTTGCTCCTTATTTAAAAAATGTTTTGCATACGGACACCATGTATTATTTACAATTAGGTCTTTAATCTCCTGAAGAAGGGCTGTGTGATATATGTTGTTTTCCAACATCCCATTTAGTACTTTAAAGTTTCCATCTATAATGCTTTTTAGATGCTCTGTTGTAGATTTGTGGTAGAGGAAAAAACACGCAAAGAGTAAAGCTCCAGCACCCCATGGCTTGACTAACTCTAACAGCCCTTGTATTTCAGACATTAAAAATCCTTTCTATAATTGTTATTTATTTCTTTTAAACTTTATTATTATTTGCGTTCCTTTTGTACTGCAAATTTCAACGCTGCGAGCGTTGAAAAATGCATTGAAATCTGCGTTGAAAAATGCATTGAAATTTGTGTTGCAAAAAGTTTTGAAAAATGCATTATTTTTAAATTTCAAAATCCATTAAAGTAACAATATAGTTTGATTCCTAGATTATCTAGAGGGAGGAAACTCCCTCTAACTCCACAAAACAAATGAAAGGTATAAATAATGAGTTGGTGTGAAATTTTTAGAGCTGGTAAATATAAACAAGCTGATGGCAATGAGATTGAATACACAAACGAAGACATAAAAACAATCGCCAATAACTTTAATGATGGTGAAAACACAAATGCTCCAATTGTTATTGGGCATCCAAAAAATAACAGTCCTGCTTATGGCTGGGTTGATAAATTGAAAGCCGATGGTGGAAAGCTTTACGCAAAATATAAAGATGTCTGCGAAGATTTTGCGGAATGGGTAAATAAAGGTAGATACAAAAACCGTTCTGTAAGTTTAACCGAAGACTTACAACTTCGTCACGTTGGTTTCCTAGGAGCTGTACCACCTAGAGTTAAAGGTATGCCTGAATATGTATTTTCTGAAGATTTACAAGTTCAGACTTATGAATTTTCTGACTTAGAAGACTACAAATTTGATACTTTGGCTCGTATTATTCAAAATTTACGCGATCATTTGATTGAGAAATACGACATAGAAACTGCAGATAAAATCATTAGTACTTGGAATATTGAAACTTTAAAACAAGTTGAAAACAAATCACCACAAGAGATTAGTAGTTATTGTGAAGAACTTATTAATAAAGGAAAGGAGTTAGAGTTGACAACAACTGACCCTAAACAAGCTGCACACGCGGCTAAAACAGAAGATTTTAGTGAGGAAATGATTCTTACTAAATCTGAAAACGAAAATTTAAAACAAAAATTAAAAGCAATGGAAGCTCAACAAAAAAGACAAGAGTTTGAATCATTCTCTGAAAAAGCAGTTTCAGAAGGACAAATTACTCCGGCACAAAAAAGTGATGTCGTAGATTTTATGGAAGTCCTTAGTGGCTGTGAAACTTTTGATTTTGCTGAAGGCGATGAAAAGTCGCCAGTCGCTCGTTTCAAAGAGTTCATCGGTGGACTTAAGCAGATTGATTTTTCTGAACTTCCAGAAGGCAAAGGTCAAGATGATAGCACAATCGATTTCTCTGATCCAAAAGCTGCTGCCAACCAAATCGTAGCTTATCAAGCTGAACAAGCTAAAAAAGGTATCGAAGTTGATACTCTAACAGCTTACAACGCATTAAAGAAAGGTAAAAACTAATGACAATAAAATCATATATTGCAGGTGCTGATATTCCTGCAAACAGAATTGTAAAATTTTCTGATGACAACAAAGTCGTCATTGCAACATCACCATTTGATAATTTAGCTGGTGTTACGGACAGCTTGGATGTAAAAGCTGGTCAAACAGTAGATGTATTCGCTCTTGGTGAAAAAGATATTGAATTCGGCGGAACTGTTGCCCGTGGAGATATGCTCACTTGCGATTCTAACGGCAAGGCAGTCACTGCAAAGATTGATTTTACGGTTTTAGATGCAATTTCAACGGTTACATCTATCAATTCGGTTGAAGTTTTAACTGAAATTAAAGCAAGAATTAAAGACCTTGCAAAAAACACTATTGGTTACTCTAAATACAACGCAGTATCTGGTGACATTTCTGCTGCGATATTGAAATAAGGAAGGACAAAATATGGAACACGCATTAGAAATAAACCCACAATTAACGGCAATTTCTTTGGCATATACCAATCAAGGATTAATTGCTGACAAAGTATTAAAAAGAGTGCCTGTAAAGACTGAATCGTTTAAGTATAATTTCTACCCGAAGGCTCAAATGTTCACAGTACCAGACACAACTATTGGTAGAAAAGGACAAGCTAACGAAGTTGAATTAAAATCAGAAATTAAAGATGCTTCAGTAGAAGACCATGGTTTAAAAGACTGTGTACCTGCAGCAGATGTAGAAGCAGCTCAAAAAGCAAATGCAGCTGACCCAATTGCAAAAAACACAATATTTACAACGGATTTAGTTGCTTTAGCTCGTGAAAAAAGAGTTGCAAGTGTAATCCAGAACCCTGATAACTATGGGCACAAAGAAACTTTGTCTAGTTCAGATAAAATATCTAACAATTTATCTTCACCAATTTCAATGTTTGAAGAAGCTTCAAATGCTTGTTTTATGAAACCAACCCACGCTGTTATGAACAGAAAAGTTCTATCGGTATTAAGACAACATCCTGAAATTGTTCAAGCTTATAACAAAAATTCAGGTGATAAAGGAAAAGTTCCTTTGGCATTCTTGATAGAATTCTTGGAACTAGAAGATATTTTAGTCGGTCAATCAGTTGTAAATACAGCGAAAAAAGGACAAACTCCTGTTTATAACGGAGTTTGGGGTAATCATATTTCATTGTATTACCAAAACCCAATAGCTGATGTTGATTATGGTTTAACATTTGGTGTCACAGCTGAATATGAAACGCGTAGGGTTCTAACGTACTTCGATAATGATAGAGGAATTAAAGGTTCTCACATTATCAAGGTTGTAGAACAGAATAAAGACCTAATACTTGCTCCAGATTGCGGCGCAATTATGATGGATGTAATTTAGGAGGAATAATGGATTTTATTGTAAAAACTCCTATCAGATATAACCACAAATATTTTGAAGTCGGTGATAGCATATCACCTGATGAAAAAGATACCAAAGATTTATTAGAGGCGGGCTTAATTGAAGCAAAAACTTTAGTTGAGTCTTCAGGAGAGGATAACCGACAGCCCTCTCCCCCTCTTACATCTAAAAAGGTTATAGCTCTTGTATTTAAAGGTGATGAAGACTTAACAGATGAAGAAAAATTACAAATCATTGCTGCAGCCGAAGACTGTCAAGAAGATTGTACTATCTGTGATGAAACAATTTGTGCTAACCACCCAAATAACAAAAAAGCTCAATCAGGTTCAGGAACAGAAGACGGCGACAAGGCTTATTCTGAGTTGACGAACAAAGAACAAATTGCCTTCTTTGAAACAATAACAGACAAAACTGAACTAGAATCTCTTATTGCTGATTCTAAGTCAGAAGCAAAAAAGAAGCTTCAAAAAAAGATAAAGGAACTTGCTTAGATGTACTGCTCAATTAGTGAAATTGAAAACATTATTCCAGAAGATGAACTAATTAACCTTACAGTTGATGATCCATCAAACGAAAGTGTTGTTAATGTCCAAAGATTTAATGATGTGTCAGTTTACGCTGACGAGCTTATCAACGGGTATCTTAGAGCTAGGTACACATTACCACTTAAATGCGTGCCAGCTCTAATCTCTAAACTTGCTGCCGATATCGTTGCATATAGACTTCATTTAAGAAGACCACAAGATATCCCTGAACACATATCCGAGAACCACAAACTAGCGATAAGAACCCTTCAGGAGTTGCAAAAAGGTAATATCATACTTGATTTGCCTGTTGAAAACCCTGATATGCAGCCAATTAAGTCTAGTTATCTTACAAACAAAAACAATAATAGCCGCATTTTTAACGACAGTTACTTCAATCAATATCGAGGATAGAAGATGTTAGAAACAATTGAAACCGCAATAATAGATGCATTAAAACCCATATTTGATAAATTTCAAATAGAAAGCTTCCCAGCTGATTTTGATTCTTATAATTTTACCTCGGCTAAAGGCTGTATGCTAGTTCGATATGACGGTTCTATTTATTCAAAACCTCAGACAATAAACTTGGTAACTCAAGATGAAACTCTTGAATTCTCTGTAATTACAGGACTACGTTCGCTAAAAAAATATAAAGATGCTTATCCTATTTTAAAACAAGTAAAAGACACTTTAACTGGTTTGGTGATTAATGGCAAAAAACTATACCCAGTTAAGAAGGCATTCTTAGAAAAGATTACAAAAGACTTATATTGGGGCGTATCTTTCGCGATTACGCTTCCAACACAAGAAGTTTCAAAAGAAAGTAACGTTGTCCCACTGTGGCAATAAGAAAGGCAATATATGAAAAGTTACATTTATAAAGGTGATTTTGCCCCAATGGATATTGGAAAAGATAGCTATATTTTGGTATCTGGCAATTCATACGACCTACCAGAAGATAATAAAAAAGTACAATCATTAGTTCGCCAGGGCAAACTAATTGAAGAAAAAAACAAAGTTATAACAAAGAAAGGAGCTAAGTAATGACGTTTCATCACGGCTCAAGTACAACAAGAAATACATCTGATACAGTAACCGTTGGCGGTGTTGATACTGCTATTATTGGTTTAGTTGGTATTGCTCCGATTTTTGATGTTGATGCTGAATATCAAACAGTTAATAACATTGTAGATATTTCTGATCCGACAGCTGCCGCTAAATATTTTGGAAAAACATATCCAAACTACACTATTCCTCAATCATTAGAAGATATCTTTAAACAAAAAACTGATGGCAAAGGTGGTGCTAGAATTTTTGTCATTAACGTATTTAACCCATCTATCCACAAGTCTAATGTCAGCTCAACAAAAACATTTGTTAAAGGTAAAATCACACTTGCAGAATTAGGCATTGCTAATTTAACTGTAACAAAAGGTTCAACTGCTGCAGTTTTAGACACTGATTATACTTTCGTTGATAATGTAATCGAAGTAAAAACAGGTGGTTCTTTAACAGCAACAGATGAAGTAACAGTTGCTTATGATTATGCTGATCCGTCTAAAATTACCAATGCAGATATAATTGGTGGTGTTGACCAAGATGGCATCAAAACAGGTTTAGAACTTTTAAAAGATGTTAAATCAAAATATGGTGTTAAGCCTAAAATCATTATTGCACCTGCATTTACTTCTATTAATGCCATAAAAACAGCATTAGAGCCTTTAGTTAATAAGCTTAAGGCTTATGCTTACATCGATGCACCAATGAATACTTCTTTAAATACTGCCATTGAAGGTAGAGGCGAAGCAGGAACAATCAATTTCAATACTTCTAATGAAAGAATTAAGCTTTTACATCACCACTACAAGGTATATAACAAAGTTACGAATTCTTATGAATGTCGATACGCTTCACCTTTTGCAGCTGGTTTAAGAGCTAATTTGGACAGAACAAAAGGTGTTCACTGGTCATCTTCAAACCAGCCAATCTACGGAATTGAGGGCTTTGATGTTCCTGTCTCATTCGAACTTAATGATGTTGATTGCGATGCGAACAAATTAAACTCTTACGGAATTACAACAACTATAAATGATAGAGGGACATATAAAGAATGGGGCAATAGAAACGCTTCATTCCCTGCTTCAAATGGTTTAATGACTTTTGAATGTTGTGTCAGACAGATTGATTATATTGAAGAAAGCATAGAAAACTTCTCTTTAAATGTAATTGATGGTCCTATTTCTGACGTCATCATTGACAGAATTATAACTAAAGTAACTGATTTCTTCTCTATTGAAAAGAAAAAAGGTGCTTTGATTGATGCGGAAATTTTCTATAACCCAGCAAAAAACCCAGCTTCACAACTTGCTAACGGTATGCTTGTTATGAGTTATAAATCTTGTCCACCACCACCATTAGAAAACTTAGTTTACGAAAACGATGTTGTAATCGAATATTTGAATAAAATCGGAGGTCAAGAATAATGACAACTAAAAGAAATATGCTTGTTGATGCTTGTATTTACGTTGGTGCAAACAACTGTTTAGGCATTGCATCATCAGTAACCTCTCCCGTTATCAAACACAAAACTATTGATGTTAACGATTTAGGTTCTTGCGGCTCTTACAAATTAAATACTGGCAAAGTAGAAGCTATGACGACAAAAATTACTTTAAACAGCTTTTATGAAGAAATCTTTGCCCAGATTGCTAACCCTTGCGAAGCTGTAGAAATCGCGATATATGGCGACTTGATGGAATACACTGGCGACAAAGTAACTTCTCATAAAGGGGTTAAATTGTTCATTCGTGGAACGTCCGAAGAATTTGGCTTGCTAGGTGAATTAAAAGACCATGAAAATATGAACTATGATATGAACTTTAACCTTACAATGGCAAGGCTTGTTGTCGGAGGAAAAGAACGTTATCACATTGATATTCCAAACAATATCCATAAAGTAAATGGAATTGATGTCAGAGCAGAAATAAACAAAAATCTAGGAATCCTTTAAATATTGACTTAAGGCAGTATTGCAAAGTAAAGGAGGCAAGCTATGCAAACGGTTTGTTTACAAGGGGGATTGTCGAAGACTCTGACTGTACAGCTTAGTCAGGTAGAAAAAGTTTGTAAACAGTAAAATTTAAAGCCGTTTTAAATGAACTTTAAATAAGAATAAAAAATTAAAATTATGAGTTATGCAAAATCAGGGATTGGAATCCCGATTCCTGATTTTTTTGAAAAAAGAAGGAGCAAAAAATGTCAAAAAAAGATGTTAATCCAGAAATAACAAAAGAAAATGATGAGTCATCAGTAAACACAGCTGATGAATTCTGTTTGAGTAATGGCACAATTGTAAAATTTAGAAAATCAACGGGTAGAGATGTTATAAATGCAAGACAAAGGGCTGGTTCAAAGTCTAGTCTAGTTGGAGCCCATGTAATAGCAGAAATTGCAAGTTTCGATGGGGACAAATTAACATACTCTGATCTTTTAGATTTAGATGTTGCTGATTATTTATTACTAGAAGAAAAATGGAATGAGTTTGCTTCTGGAAAAAACTCCCAACAGCAAGAGACATAATAACTCTTGCTTATGTCACTGGCTGGAGTAAAGATTCCATTCTTTCTATGCCTGTTGATGAAATTAAATTTTGGGTTGATGAATCCATAGACTTTTATAACTACTTGAACACAGCACCAGAAGAGGATAACTAGTGAGCGATAATATGATTTTAAAATTAATGTTATCTGCCAATGACAAGATGTCAGGGGTTATCCGTGGTGCTGTTTCAAAATCAGATAGTGAATTTGATAAAATGCAAAAAAAGATTGCAAAAGTATCTGATTCTTTAGACACAATCGGCAAAGGAGCTTTAGTAGCTGGTGGCGTTATTGCAGCACCTCTAGCGCTTGGTGTCAAAGTTGCTGCTGATTTTGGTAGTGAATTATCTAATATAAAAGCCATTACTGGTGAAACTGCCGAGAATATGGATAAGCTAAAGAAATTAGCTTTAAAAATGGGCGCTGATACTAAATTTTCAGCTTTAGAAGCGGCACAAGGTATCACTGAATTAGAAAAAGCAGGAGTTTCAACTTCTCAGATTTTAAACGGTGGTTTATCCGGTGCTTTGAGTTTGGCTGCAGCTGGTGATTTAGAATTGGCGGATGCCGCTGAAATCGCTTCAACAGCTTTAAACGCTTTTAGAAAAGACAACCTTACAGTTGCTGGTGCTGCCAATATCTTGGCTGGTGCAGCGAATGCTTCAGCAACAAGTGTCGGAGAATTAAAATTTTCTCTGTCAATGGCTTCAGCTGTTGCCTCTGGCTTTGGAATGAGTTTTAAAGATGTGAATATAGCATTGGCATTGTTTGCACAGAACGGATTGAAAGGTTCAGACGCTGGTACTTCTTTAAAATCAATGCTTATGAACTTGCAACCAAGAACAGATGAACAAGTTACTGCATTTGTTAAATTAGGTCTTGCGACTGGAAAACTTGTAAAAGTTTCAAAAGACGGTAAAGAAAAATATCAACTACTTTCTAATGCATTCTTTGATTCTCATGGAAATATCAAAAATATCACTGAGATTTCAGGAGTATTACACGACAAATTAAAAGGTTTAACAAACCAACAACGTCTCTACGCTTTAGAAACAATGTTTGGAGCAGATGCAATCAGAGCAGCTAACATTTTATTCACAGAAGGAGCACAAGGTGCTGATAAAATGTGGAGTTCGATGTCAAAAGTTACGGCAACTCAAGTCGCTGCAGAAAAAATGAACAATTTAAAAGGTGAACTTGAAGAGTTAGGTGGTAGTATCGAAACTATTGCGATAAGTTATGGCGATAAGCTTACTCCTGTGATAAGAGGACTAACAAGAGGTGCTATTGCTGTTACAAATGCATTTGGAGCATTGCCTGAACCAATACAAAGCGTCATTGCTATCAGTAGTGCATTAGGTGCTGTTGGCTTAATTGGAATTGGCGGACTTTCTCTTGGTGTCAGTGGGCTTTTAAAAGGCTTTAATGAATTCGCACCTATTTATCGCGATACAGTAAGATTTATGCATAAAAATAAGTTATTTGCGGCAATGGGACTGAATTCAACAATAGCCTTAGCTCCTATGATTGGGATAATATCTGGAATTGCAATCGGAGCCTTTCTTATTTATAAATATTGGAAACCGATAAAAGGATTTTTTAGAGGTTTGTGGTCGGGAATTATTGAAGGAACAAGACCTTTACATCCAACTTTTAATAAGATTGCAAAATGGATGACTCCTATTGCAAGCGGAGTTAAAGGTATGATTAATTGGTTTAAAAAAATCTCAACTCCTATTAATTCAGCTGGTAAAGGTGCAGAATCTTTCGGCATAAAAGCTGGTAAAGCTATCGGTTTTATAATAACAGGATTAGCCAAGTTAGCTAAAGCTGCTTGGGATGTAATCAAATGGACACAACCTCTTTATTGGATTTTTAGAGGCGGGAAATGGGTTATTGAAACTCATAAAAAAATGGAAACTCCACCAAAAGGAACGCCAAAACCAGACAAAAAAACAAAAACAGATGGCTCACATTTTGATGGCTTAGATCGAGTTCCTTTTGATGGTTATATAGCTGAAACTCACAAGGATGAAATGATCGTTCCAGCGAATCAAGCCAAAAGTCTTAGACAAGGTTCACTAGGTAGAGATAGCTCTATCAGGCTAACCTATGCTCCTGTAATAAACAATTCAACTATAAAAGATGTTCAGGATTTGAAAAAAGTTTTAGAAGAACACGAACGCAAACTACTGGCGAAAATCAAAACAGAACAAAGAAGAAAAGAGGCAAGGTCTTATGCTTAGTGGATATATAGATTACAACGAATTTAAACCTGAACCAATTATTCCTCAAAAAGTTGGTGTTGATGATGTAATTGAAATTTTTTCAAAAACTGAAACACAAGCAACGGAAGTCGACTATGGTTATACCGAACAAAAAGGTATTGGACAAAAACCAACTTTGATAGCAACAGGAGAAGGTCTAAAAAAGTACAGTTTGCCGATTAAATTACATCATTCATTTTGTCATCCTGGGCAGATCATAAAAGACTTAGAACTCAAAGCTGAAAACTGCGAAATAATTGATTATTTTCAGCAAGATAACTACATCGGCAAATATGTTATTTCAAAAATTGCTAAAAATACAATTGAACAATATTTAGACACGATTCTATGTGCTGATTTAACGGTAGATTTAATAGAAGCTCCATCAAAACAAGATGAAGAATTTAAACAGCAAAATAAAAAGAAAACTCAACCGACTGGTGAACTTAAAAAGGTCGAAACAAAGCCACAAAAGGCGGTTAGAAATATTGTTAATAAAACACAAAACTTTTATGAAACACTTACTGATAATGTTTTAGATACTGCATTAAGAAAAGCTGATAGTTATTTAAACACAGTAACAAATGGTGTTTCAGGTGATATTAAAAACGGAGTTATAGATGCAATACAGCCATTATAAAGAACACATAACAAAACAGGGTGATAGATGGGACACAATAGCCTATAAATATTACGGCGATTGTTTTAAGTACGCTCCACTAGTTATGGCTAACCCGACTGTGGCTATCTCACCGATTATACCAACTGGGATTAAGTTAATTGTCCCTGTCCTATCAGATATAGACGCAACAAATGAGGATTTACCACCTTGGAAACAATAAAAAAACCTTACATAGAAATCATCTACAACAAAAAGAATATTACAGCTGATATCAGTAAATATATTCTATCGTTGACATATACAGATTATGAAAGTGGTGAATCTGACGAGCTTGAAGTGACTTTAAACGATAATGAAAACTTATTTAAAAGTTCTTGGCAGCCGCAAAAAGGCGACAAAATATCCGCAAAAATAGGATACACAGGCGAAGAATTGTTAAACTGTGGCACATTTACTGTTGATGAAGGAACGATGGATAGCTCTGATGATGGTGATACCTATATTATTAGAACTTTGGCGGCATCAATAAACAATAAAATTAGAGAAAAAAATAATAAACCGTATGAAGGAAAAACTCTAATTCAAATAGCTAAAGAAATTGGAAAAAAGCACGGCTTTACAGTAGCTGGAAAAGAAGGGTTTATAAAAATCCCAAGAGAAGCACAAAGAAATGAATCTGACTTAGCCTTTTTACATAGACTTGCACAAAAATACGGTTATTTATTTAAGCTGAATGATACAGTTTTAACTTTTACAAAAATGGAAGCTTTGGAAGAAACAAAAGCTTTAAGTACGATTAAACGTAACGATATCAAGCATATATCTCTTAATGATACGTCGACTAAGACCTACAATGCTTGCAGCGTAAAATACAAAAATCCAAAAACAGGAAAAATGGTAAGTTATACCGCTAAAAATGCAAAAGATGGGGTAAAGGCTGAAACTTTAAAAATCAATCGTAAGTGCCAAACTAAAGAACAAGCTATGACTGTTGCAAACGCTGGTTTGAAAAATGGTCAGAATACAATTGAAGGAAGTGTTGATTTAAAAAGTGGCAACAGCTATTTCATAGCTGGAGTCAATTTCAATTTGGAAGATTATTTCAACTTCAACGGAAAATATCATATTACTAAAAGCATACATACAGTAACTCCTGATGATTACTCTTGCAACGGCGAGGTGAAAAAAATTGCTTAGTTTAAAATTCGGAAATGTAATAAATATAGATGATTACGGTAGAGTTAGAGTCAATATCCCTGATATGGACAATTTTGAAACAGATTACTTGCCTGTCATAAAGCAAAAATCTAAGAATGATAAAGATGGCAACTTCTTAGATATTGATGAAGAAGTATCGCTTATATATGACGATGAAACTGATGATGGAGTTGTTCTAGGTGCTGTAAATACTGACTCTTCACCTCTTGCAATTTTTGACAGAAACAAGAAATATTTCACATTCTCAGACGGGACGCATATTGAATATGATAAGTCAACACATCATTTAAAAGCTGATGTTAAAGGGAGCGCTGAAATAATAGCAACAAACGTAAATATAACTGGAAATTTAATTGTTACTGGAGACGTCACAGCTGCAGGCATTTCTTTAAAGAATCACTTACACGGTAATGGTAATAATGGTGCTGATACAACACCACCAAAGGTTTAAAAATGATTGTAAAAAACGTAAAAGAATTAGATACAAAAAATTGGCAGCATAAAATCGGTACGATTGGCGAAATTGCAACTGAACTTGATGATATAGATCAATGTATTTTAACTATTGCTTCGACTCAAAAAGAAACGGTTGTTCATAATCCTAACTTGGGCGTTGACCTTATGCAGTATATGGATAGACCAATAAATCAAGTTCAATCAAAGATGAAGCAAATGTTATTGACAGAGCTTCAATATCAAGAACCAAGAGTAAAGTTTAATAATATTTCATTCTCGATAATTTCAGAAAGCACTTTAAAAATCAAAATAGGTTATAAATACAAGCAAATTCAATATTACAAAGAGGTAGAGTTAATATGGACAACATAGATTTAATTGAGATAAACCCTGAAAAAGATGAACAGCAACTAGTAGCTTTGTTTGAGAAAGAAACTGGAAAAACACTTTTTCCAGCTCAAAGTGAAAGACTAATGTTATCTGTTATCAATCATCTATCTACCCTGAGTAAGATTTCATTTAATGAAGCTTTTCAAAATTGCTTTCTTAAAACAGCTAAAGGGATTTTTCTTGACCTTATAGGCGAAATACTGGGTTGCCCTCGTTTAACAGCAAGTTGTGGAAAAGACCTATTACAAGTTACTTTATATGAAATATTTGCAGTTGATAAAGTTTTACCGAAAGGAACTGAAATTGAAACAAAAGACGGTGAATATATCTTTATTACAGATAAAGATTTAGTTATTCCAGCTGGTCAAACAACGGCAACTGTTGGAATAACATCAGAACTTGCAGGTGCTGTGTTAAATAACTATAAAGCAGGCGATATAAACAACTTAATCAAAAATTTTGCATATATTGAATCAGTCTCAAATGTTAACGGCATTTCTGGAGCATCTGATGCGGAAGATGATGAACATTATAGAGAAAGGCTTTATTTAGCACCAGAAAGTTTTTCAACAGCTGGAACAACTGAAGGTTATGAATATTATGCCAAATCAGCACATAAAGATATTGTTGACGTAAAAGTTAAATCTTCTTCAGCTGGTACGGTTGATATATATGTATTAACAAAAGATGGGGAAGCTTCTTTAGCTATTCAAGATGCAGTAAGTCAGGTGGTTACGGCTGACAAGGTTAGACCTCTAACTGATAATGTTGTCGTTCATTCGGCAATAAAAGTAAATTATACAATAAGTCCAACTGTCAAGATAAAAAAAGAAGCTGATTATGTAAAAGTTTCAACGCTGATAAACGAATTATTAGAAGCATATTTTATTTCTATTAAAACAAAATTAAAAATTGCGGTAATAAAGTCAGATATTATTGCCCTAATAAAATCTATTGATGGTGTTTATGACGTTGATTTTGATGACGATATTAGCCAATTAGTAGCTGATGATACCAAATTTTATAATGGTTCTATTGGAACTCTAAGTGTAGCGAGGGTTTCATGATGGGTTCTCTAATTCCAGTTGTTTTACAAGATCAAAGTAATTTAGCGGTAGAAAAATGTGCAGCTAAAGCCTTTGAAATGGACTTAAAACCATTGATGATTTACGCTTTTGACCACGTAGATTTGAAATTTTTACCTTTACTTGCGGAAGCATTCCATATTTTAGGAGATGAAGGGTGGAATTTCGCTGAGTCAGAGCAAGAAAAAAGAAATCTTCTTAAAAATGCCCTTGAAATCCACAGATACAAAGGTACAAAATACGCTTTATTAAAAGTTCTTGAAACACTAAACATTCAAGGCGACATTAAAGAATGGTTCGAGTATGAAGGAAATCCTTATTATTTTAAAGTCATTTTAAATGTCTTTTCAAGAGGTCTTTCAGAGACAGTAGAACAACAACTTATTAAATTAATAAATACGTTCAAAAACGCACGCTCTCGACTCGAAGCTATAGAAGTTTATTTGACATCTATTTGTAAACAAAACATTTTTGCTTACACAAAAATCGGTGAAATTATAACAATAAATGCAAAGGAAGAATAAATGACACAAGAATTTTATTCAATTTTAACTAATGACGGCATAATATCTCAAGCTGAATGTCTTGTTTCTTCAAAAGATTTAGCGCTAACCAAAATTGCCGTTGGGGATTCTAATGGTATATATTATGAACCCTTAAAGAGTCAGACTGCTTTAAAAAACAAAAAATGGGAGGGTAATGTAAGTGAATTTGCACGTAAAGATGGAAAAATCTATGCAATAACTCATATTCCTGCCAACGAAGGTGGCTTTACGATAAGAGAAGCTGGCGTTTTTAATGCTGAAGGCAAATTAATCGTTGTAGCAAAAATGCCTGAGACAATTAAACAATCATCAGCAACTGGTGCTTTAAAACAGTTGTTGATAGAGATTGACATATCAATGATGGATACTAATGTATTAGAATTATTGGTTGACCCATCAATAGTTACAGCATCTACGCAATATGTTGATGGAAAATTAACAGAATACCAAAAAACTTCCGAAAAGGGCAATGCAAATGGATATGCCCCGCTAGATGCAACTTCAAAAGTCCCAATTGCAAATTTGCCAAAACAAAGTGATTATAATCTTTTCGACTTCAAAATGTCAGACCACGTCATAACCGACCCAAGTTGGAAGCTTGCAGACGGAAGTTGGTTAAACAAAGCTGATTATCCTGAAGCTTATAATTATTTGAATGGATTATTGACTGGCGCTGTTGATAAAACTGAAAATATTGTCCATATCCCAATGAATACATATTCAAAAATAGGGGCTGTTATAGTCGACGATAACTTTATAGCAAGTGGATTTTCTGCAGCAAATTATATTTTGGAAAATTCACTATTCAGCCCAAGTAATAAAACTTGGGAAATTGTTAGGAACTTCACCACAGATACCGACATTACAACTGAACAGGTTATCTTTAATGCCTCTGGGCCATCGACGGAATGTGGGGCATTAGTTGAGGTTATATCTGGCGTGCTTCGACTATATCTGGGAAGTGGGTCAGGGTGGAATTTAGCAAGTGTTCAAGCTAATATCCCAATCCTTGCTAATACTAATTATTATACAAAATTGGCATTTACGGGGACAGCCTATAAATTATGGTTGAATACGACTGGAGATTTTTCAGGAAATTCAAATTATACATTAACCAGTTCAACACCAATATATAATGCCAATCTTCCTTTAAAAAACGGAATGAGCTATGTGGCTATTAGTACAGGTTATTTTAAAGGCACAATAAATCTAGCTAAAAGTTACACCAAAGTTGGTGATGAAATCATCTGGGATGTCAATACGGGCAAACTTTCTTCTGAAAACATTGTAGCAAACAAATCTGTCACCTATAAAAAAGCCTCAGATGGTAGAAAATTGGTTTCTGAATCGCAAAGTACACTCATGGATTATCTCGTTAAAAAAACAAATTCCGCGTGGTACTATCAGCTTGATACAATTAATGAAAAGTTCAAACTGCCAAGAGCTTCTAACTTTTTTGAGATTATTAACGACTCAACTGGACTTGCGGATTTTGGCGAAGCCGGCTTGCCGAATATCGTAGGTGAAGCGTGGTCAGGTGCAGCTTTAAGTCATGATACAGGGTGTTTTAAAGTTACAAATCAAGTATCTCGTGGTAGTGGTGGGGCAGATTATGCACCTTCTGTCTTAAACTTTAATGCTTCATTGGTAAATAAAATGTATGGTAATAGTGAAAGTGTTCAACCTCGTGCTAACAAAATGGTTTTATATTTTAAAGTTAAGTGATAATGGAAAGGTTTAAAATGTACGATAATATTAGTATAATTGGCGCTATTGTGCCAATAGGCGGTTTTTATAATGGCGATAGAATTGATGGCGATAGAGCTTTGACTGATGAAGAAAAAGCTCTATTATGCCGTGGCTATGGTTATAAAATCATAAATCATCAAGTAATTGACGTTGTTCAAACACCTGAATATATAAAGCAAGAGAGATTAAAAGCTATTGATTCTGAATTGCAACAAGCAGATGAAGCTTATCAAACGGTGTTAAATACGCCAGTCAAATATACAAATGGTCTAAGTTACAAACCCAGTTATGTCAATGACTACGCTTTATTAGTCGCTACTGATATATTCCCGATAGCAATTTGGGATGCTACAGAGTTGAATGAAGTTCAAATGACTAAAAATGAACTCGTTGCGTTGGGGTTATTCTTAAAGCAGGTAGCGGAACCAGCTTTTCAGGCAAGAAAATTAGCTAGGAAAGCTCTACTCGAAGAAAAAACAACACTATTAGATGAATAAAATGGAAAGGACTTATTATGAAAAAGATATTATTACTTTTACTATTATTATCTTGCAATATTGCTTTTGCAGATGAGGTTAAAACACAAAAGGCATACATTAATAATTGTTATTTAACAACTGTAAGTGTTCAAAAAGAAGACAATGTTAGTCAACAAATAATTGTAATAAAAAATTCTTTTCTTGTTTTTGTAAGCGCTAAAAATAATAAAATTATCGAGGTGTCTAAATAATGGGTAAATTCATAACAGGTAAAACTGAATTTAGACAATCAAATAAAGACGGTAGGTGTTATGCCTTACACAATCAGCTTTATCAGGATGATGACGGTCTTTTATATCTTGTTCCCAGATTCTTTTTGACAGACGGTTTTACAATCCCAAAGTGGCTCGCTCCAATAGGTGGCGGTCGTATGGAATGGGATGTAAGACCTGCAATCGGTCATGACTTTGATTGCAAATATCATCAAACTATTGTTGTAAACGCAACAGTTAAAGAATTATTTAAAAATGGGTTTATAAAAATAATAGAAAAACTTGGTGAAGCAATTGTTATTTGTGAAGACCTACCACTCAATATATTAAGCGTTAAAAAAATTAGCTTTAGTGAAGCAAATTCAAAATTCAAACGTATGATGAAAGCCGTTGAGTGCATTAAGAATTGGCGTATTAATATGATGCGTTTTGCAGTAAATTTCAATCTCGGATGGTTGAAATCAGGCAAAGAACCAATAGATTTGAATAAGATTTACAAAGAACCAATATAAAGGAAAAGAATATATGAAAAAAATATTTATTAACGCAGGTCACGGCGGGAAAGATAGTGGGGCTATCGGTAAATCAGGAATAAAAGAAAAAATAATAACTAATAAGATAGCAAGAATATTGGGTTCAAAACTATTTGAAAAGGGTTATATTGTAGAACTATTCCAAGAAGAAAAAGGGTTGGAAGATATCTCTAACCAAGAAAAAAACAGTAATTCAAATTTATTTGTTTCAATTCATTGTAATTCCCACGCAAATCGAACCGCTAATGGAGTCGAAACATTCTATTACTCAAGCTCACTCAATGGTAAAAAAGCTGCTCAATGTGTACAAAACTCTCTTATTAATGTAACCAAGTTGATTAACCGCGGTGTAAAAACTGAGGGATTTTATGTTTTAAAAACAACTAAAGCACCAGCAATTCTTGTTGAATGTGCTTTTATTTCCAACACTAACGAAGAAAAACTATTAAATGAAAAACCAGAACTATTTGCAGAAGGCATATTCCAAGGAATTATTGAATATATAAAATAGAACTCTCCTTCTCTAAACAAAACAAAGCCCATTTTAAGGGCTTTGTCTTTCTTTTAAATAGACTTTAAAAACGTTTTAAACTGAGTTTAAATTTATTTATCTACAATATATTACATACTTATCTGCAATTTAGGAGTCAACAAACCTGTACTACAAGGTCATAGGACTTTTATATAAAATAATTTATCTGCAATAAAGTTGTTAAAAAATCTCAAACTTGGTGAGCCAATTTCTCAAACTTCGCGACTCGTTACAACGAACTTTTAAGGTCGTCTTTTTTGTTTATTTAATTAGTTATTCATACAACATTTTTTGTATTTTTTACCGCTACCACAAGGACACGGGTCATTTCTGCCAACATTTGAATAATCGACTTTTGGCTTTGTAGCTTCGTCTGTTTCTTCAATCACAAACCCCATGACTTCAGAAAATATCTTTGAAGAATACAAAACGCTCGTTGGAGAAAAGACTTTGTTTTTTATAGAATCAGACTTGTAAAATTCCATCAACTCATCAAAAGTGTAATTTTTATCAAGTATCTTATTTACAACACTCATGAACTTTGGCGAAGCATCGGCTACTTTTTTTATGATTTGATAAGGTATTCGGTCATTTTCCAAAAAGCTTTTTACACAGCCTTCACCCCCCTGAATTGATGCAGAATCCTCTACTTCAAACACTTTTTTAAAAGTTGCATAGAATGGAATAGCAAAAAGTCCCAAATCTTTATCATAAACAATACCCACATCATAAAGAGCATTGTGAGATGAAAAGCCCCCCATCGATTTTTCAACAAAATTTGAATAAGAGCTGTCGAACTCAGGAACGTGAAAATACTTATATTCATCAGGTTCTTTAATATTTTCAGTTATTTCATCACAATTTACGTCATTTTGATTTTCGCAATAATTATTGAATATATTTATTAAAATATCGGCGTGTTGGTTTGTTGTAACGATTTCATCTTTGCCAAAACATTCGGTAAATTTTTCAGAGAAATTACTAACTTGCTTTTCAATTTCTTTCAATTTTTCAGGATTATCTAAATACACTTCCTCGGGGCGTTCAATTATTTTAGCGATTGCAAACTTTTGAACTTCTTCTTTTTTAGCAGAAGAAACTATGTTAGATACTTCCAAAATGTAAAAATCATCTTCAAAATTAAAAATTCTGCACATTGCATATTGACCGGCATAAACACCTCTATAATTAGTCATTTTAACTAAAGAGAGTACATTGTATTTTTTTTCGTTAATCAAATTAACAAGTTCAAAGCCATTATGCACAACTTTCTTAATTTCATATATTGAAGAAAATGAATTTTTCAATGATGCTAACAATTTTTTCGTAAAAGTATCGAGTTTTGTATTTTTTTCAATATATAAATCGATAATACCTTTTCTTTCTTCAAAAAGTCTACGTTCAAAAATGTAAGGAACCAGCATAGCCTGAACTTGAGCAGGTGTCATATTTTTAGCACCTATAGTCAATAAATAGTCGTTAAAATCATCTTTAACAGTTTCATCGGTTGAAACAAATTCTATAAGTTTAGTAATAGTGTTTGATATAGTTGAAAATTTTTCGATAACAGACATTAATCTTCCTCTTTTATGTGATTATAACTTTATAACGGCACTATGCCTTGCGGTAATTCCTTTTTCTTTTCTATATGAAAAAAATATATCAGACATACAAACTGTGCAATAGTCGCATATATCAATATTTTTTAGTCCCTTGTCTAATAATTGTTTTTCATTCAACAATTTTAAATCAACAAAATACTTGTTTAAAGATGAATCATAATAGAAATATTTATCGTCATGCGAGGGTACAAGTTTTTCAAAGACATCTTCTGATGTTTCAAAACAACATTTTGAAATAGCCGGTCCGATTACCGCAACTATATCTTCAGGTTTTGAGCCATAATAGGAGCAAATTGCATCTACGGTTTTAGCTGCAATATTTTGAGCAGTACCTCGCCAACCGGCATGAACTACAGCTGCAACATTATTAACCTTATCATACAAAATAACAGGCGTACAATCAGCAAAATTAAGCAATATCGCAGTGTTTTTTTTACTGGAAATCACCGCATCACAATTGTCATAAAAGCTGTGTTCTCCGTCATAATGTAAAATATTTGCTGAATGAATTTGATTTGCGGTCAACAAACCAGAAGACGGAATATTAAATTTTTCACATAAAAATTTTCTGTTATCTTCACAAATATCTTTCAAATCTTCTCTTGCTGCAGAGGTCAGCGGAAATTCTCTGGTTGTAAAAAAGTGTTCTACACCGTCTAATAATGTAGATTTTAAAACTTTTTTACCATAGAAAGAATCAAAATAAAACATTTAATCCTCTAAAGTATTAAAAATTCTATCACCAGCATCTCCTAATCCCGGAAGAATATAGCCGTTATTGTTTAATGAATTATCAACATGTGCTGTAATAATTTTAACATCAGGATAAACATCATGAACTTTTTTCAATCCCTCAGGGGCACTAATCAAATTCACAAATTTTATATTTTTCTGAGGAATTTTTTTATTTACAAACAGTTTTATAGCTTCAATCGCTGAATTGCCGGTAGCAAGCATCGGATCAAGGATTAGAATAATATTGTTTTCAGGATTTTCTATCTCAATCGGAATTTTGTTGTAATACCAAATAGGCTGCAATGTTTTTTCATCACGATACATACCAATATGTTGAATGCTAACATGTGGCATAATTTCAGCCGCTATTGATGAAAAAATAAGCCCTGCTCTCAAAATAGGAGCTATAATAATATTTTTATCTCGTTTCAAAATCTTTGATTCACATTTTTGAAGCGGAGTTTCAACATCAACACACTCAAGCTCTAAGTCTTCAGTAGCTGCATAAAAAAGCAAATATGTAATCCTTTTTACCGCATTTCTAAAAACCTCTGCAGAAGTTTTTTTATCTCTTATTATACTTAAATTATGCTGACACAATGGGTGAGAGCATATAACTAAATTTTCGTTATCAGTCTTTTCCATCACCATCTAAATCACCCTCTATTTTTATATTATCGGTATTATCGTTAGTTTCTATAAATTTATTTTCTACTCCTTCAGCAAATTTGACGCCGAAGTTTATTTTTTCCAAAACAGAACTAAACTTTAAAAGTTCTCTGGTTCTATCGATGGAAGCTTCAGTAATACCGCTTGTACCTCTTGAAAGTTCCATAATAGACTTAGCAATTTGACTTGAGCCTTCATAATAGTCTTTAATTCTATATGGTTCTTTTGAAATGATATAATCTTCTTTACCTGCAAATTTTTCAGTTGATGGCATCATTTCCAGAGATTTTGAGCCACCTAACCCGTAAAATTCAACGGTAGCAATTGCATGTTCAGGGACTTTTACGCCATTTTTAGTAACCAAAAATGATATAAAGACCTTGTCATCAAACACTTTTATATTTTTAACGTATCCGATTTGCATCCCCATCAATCTGACAGGAGAGCCTTTTTCTAATCCGTCAACATCCTTAAAAAATACGTAATAACTGTTTCCTCTTTGAGCATTGACAGCTTTTACAAAAACGAAACTAAAAGACACGGCGAATAAAACAAACGCCCAAAGGAAAAGCTCAATTATCCAAATCCATCTTTTTTTCATAGTGCAATTATAGACCGAAAGAGCTATATTTGCACATGTTTTTCAGATTGTTTACAAATCGTGCTTACCCCAACAGCACCAATAATAAGAAACAACACACTTACCCAAACAGCAATAGGAAGCCCCATTAGATTTAAGACACTATCGATTCTAATAGATTCGACAAAAATACGGGACACTCCATACATCATCATATAAGAAAAGAAAATAACACCATCTTTTCCCTTCGCTAATTTACGAACAACAAAAAACAAAATGAAAAATATAAAAATGCTTATCAAAGATTCATATAAAAATGTTGGGTGAAAAAAATCAACATTATAAAACTCAACAGGTCTACTCTCTTTTGGAATAAACAATTTCCATGGCAAACTGCAAGGAAGTCCAAAAGCTTCAGAATTAAAGAAATTTCCCCATCTGCCTATTATCTGCCCCACAACAAGACCATAAACCAGCAAATCAGCCACTTGAAGAAAGTTTTGTTTATATCGTTTAACGACAATAGCTGCAACTGTAATTCCACCGATAATAGCACCGTGAATAGATAGACCGCCATGCCATATAGCAAGTGCATCCATCGGAAATTTTGAATAATAGGCATAATCAGCTAAGACATAATAAATTCGAGCACCCAAAACGCCACCCAATATAACATAAAAAGCTAAGTCTAAAACAAAATCAGCAGGAACTGAAGCATAAAACTTTCGCCTAATTAATGAAATCACATACAATCCTGTCAAAATGGACAAAGCCATGATAATTCCATACCAGTGTATCGGATAATTAAAAACCGAAAAAGCAACCACTCCGGGAGATGCGAACATTATTGCTCCTGAGTTGGTACAACTTGTTGTTGGTTATATTTTTTAAGCTCTTGGTTTAATGCACTAATACGTTCATTAACTTTATCACCATCAGTTGCATCTATTTTTTTAGTCAAATAATTATTATAGTTTTCAATAGATTTTGTAATCAAAACACAAACTTCTTCTGCATCAACAGGTTTTTTGGACGAAGAAGCGGCTTTTGTTTCAACATCTTTATCGTCTTCACCATTGATTAACTTATAAGCTTCTTCTTCATAAGCTATTCCCAATGAATAATAAGCATCTACAAAATCAGGTTTCAATTTCAAAACATTATTTAATGACGCTACCGCATCTTCATAGTTCTTTTCAGCAATATAAGCCACAGCTAAATTATAATGGGTTTCGTACATATTATTATCTAAATCAAGACTGGATTTTAAACGACAAATCGCTTTTTGGTTATCGCCTGCATTCATATATTCTTGTGCTTTATTATTTAACTCTTGCACCGCAAAATTATTTATACACGCTGTAGTTAAAACTGAAACAAACAGAATTGTCATTAATAAGACTATTTTTTTCATGCAGTATATCCTCTCAATATTGTTATTTTAAATAACTTTATAAAATTTTGCAATATCTACAAAATAAGATACAATGGTTAATGTAGAATTTTTATGGATAAGTTATAATGAGCGACGATGAAAAAATTGTATCTTTAACCAATATGAGAGACAAAGCTAAAGAGCACAAAGCTAAAGAGCACAAAGCCAAAGAAATAAACCAAAATGATAATCAACAAAACAACGAAATCGTATATTGTAGTTTTTGCGGCAGACCCAATACTCAAGTGGTAAAAATGGTCCAAGGTCCGGGGGTTAACATTTGTTCAGAATGTACAATGATTGCCGTTCAATACCTTATTCTTGACGATAAAATGCCTTCAGGCGAGGCTCAAAAAATTCTCGATATATTCTGGAGCAAAGTCTAAAATGCAAAAACTCAACAAACTTCAAATAAGAGCTAAAGTTTTGTCCGTAATGTCAGATTTAAAAAGACAAAAGCCGCTTACTCCAACTTATTTCTTTGAACAAATTACTCAAATTAAAGACATTGAAGATAAAGAAACATTATTCGAAATTCTTGTTAAAGAACTGGCAAAAGCTCCTGATAGCTATTCTTTGGTTCTGAAAGCCACTATGGCAGAAACTGTTCCGACTGATTATCTTAAAGATAAAGCTCTCGAAATGTTAGGCTCAACAAGCGTGTCTGATGAATTGAAATATCAACTCGTAAAAGTTTTGAAAGATATCGGTTCACCTGTCGATTATGATAAATTTTTCAGCTACTTTGATGACCCTGATTCAATTCTGGCAGAAGATACTAAAAAATTACTTGAATTTGCCATCGTTAACCCGGAAACCCAAATAGATTTTTTAGATTTTTTGCACTCATTACCCGATAACGACAAAATGACCCTCATAAACTCTTTAGGCGATGATTATACAGGTGATACATTGGCAAATGTACTTTATCCTGTTTTGTTCTTTAATTTCAGCCCCGAAATCCAAAAGCGTGCTCTTGAAATTATCGGCGACACAAAATCATTTATACCGCTTGATGCCATTGAGTTTTTACAAAAACACACAAAAGATGCGGAAATCTTATCTCTTTGCAAAAAAAGCTCCAACCTTTTAAAACTATCGGGTGCTACAAAAGAAAAATCCCTCGAATTTTATAAAAAGATTCTAAAAGATTCAACTATTGAAGCTTGTTACACAACTATGCCAGATGGTCACAACAACCAAGCTATAATTATCGGGAGAGCCCGAGATGACGAATCCCGCCAACTTGCAGCCATTGTCATAAACCCAACTGATGGAATTGTAGACTGCTTCGGTTTTAATTTCTTAACAGAAGAAGAAATGCTCAGAATTATTGAACGATTTTCAAAAAACGAGCCCAAAATTGCGGTTTCTCCAGAATATTGTAAAACAATTATAAACAATGCCTTGATAAAAGCTGATAAAAATGTAAACGCCATTTCTTATGAATTTGTTTGCTGGAGCGTTTTACTGAAAGACATTGAAAATAAGGACTTGTCAATCAGTGACTATGTTAAAAACAACATTGAAAAAAAAGAGTTATCAGATAATGATTTTGAATACCTATTTGAAGCAGGATTTTTTGACAAATGGTTCTTCTCTCCCTCTGATAATCAAACTTTATCAAAGCTTCTGAATGATTATATATCTGATGAAACAATTTCTTTAGAAAAAATTGAAAAATCTCTCTCTGAAAATAATACAGAAATTTGGGATAAAGAAACTTTAAACGACCTTATCGACCGAATTAACAACACAGCATACTTGCTGGATACATCGGTTTCTCAAAGCGACGCAAAACTAATTGCCTCTCTTTGTATCAGCACTAAGCAATTTGAAAAGCTAAAAGACAGCATCATCAAACGCTCTGTTTACGAATTTTTAATTTTGACTAAACAAAATACCAAAGACACAATTTTTAGCACAAATATATTCAGAGCCAAAAAAAATACTGAAAATAAACAAATCTCTTTAAAACACATCGAAAAAATAATAAAAGACATTGAAATGAATTGGACAAAAGAATGAACAGAGTTTTAGGATTAGATGTAGGAAGCAAAAGAATCGGCATATCAATGAGTGACGCATTGCTGTTTACCGCACAACCTGTAGAAACAATTAGTCGAGAGCCGGAACCTGAAGCTATAGCAAAGATTAAAGAAATCTGTCATAATAACGACATAAATAAAATAATAATCGGGCTACCTAAACACATGAACAACACGATTGGCGAGCAAGCCCACGACTGTATGGATTTTTCAAAAAACTTTGAAGAATTTGAAATTATATTTGAAGACGAACGACTTACAAGTAAACAAGCTGAAAACATACTCGCTCTTCAAGGAAAAAAATACACACGAAATAAACAGCTTGTTGATTTAAAAAGTGCCTGCATAATTTTGCAACAATATTTAGATAGAAAGTGAGCATCAAATGACTAAACAAGATGAAAATGAACAAATCATTGAAACTTTGGACGAAGAAGGTAATGTAGTTAAATTTGAATTGATTGATATTGTAGAAGTTGACGAAGTTGAATATGGCTTGTTACTTCCAATTGATGAGTTTAACGAAAAAGATGATGATTCTGAAGTTGTACTTATGAGATTGAAAAAAGAAGGCGATGAATTCGTTTTTGAAGCAATTGAAGATGACGACGAGTTCAACAAAATCGTAGAACTTATCCAAAATATGGACGAAGAAGACGAAGACGCTGAAGACGCAGAATAATTGAGTTTTTTATCAATAAAAAAAGCATACATCAGTATGCTTTTTTGTTTTAATCAACTTTTTTGAAATAAATCATTCCATACTCAGGAATTGATAAATCAGAGGTTTTCTTTCCATCTGAAATAATCACATCATTTTTAAAGTCACCGGAACCACCATATTTTTTGTCATCAGTGTTGCTTATTTCGACCCATTTTCCACGAGGGAATTGGATTCCATAATCTTTATAATAGGCTTCATTTTTGAAATTTGAAATACTAAAAATTTCATTTTTGTCTTTTTTGCAATGAGTAGCATGAAGCTCAGATAAAGGATGGGTGACAGTATTCACAACAACACCGCTTTCAAGAGCAGGGTTTTCAGCCATAATATTGTTCAAATCTTCAGTATATTTAGCCGTTTCCGAAATGTAATGTTTATATTTATCTGCCACTTTAACACTGTTCAATTTAGAGTCTAAAAATGCTTTCTCGCCTGGCTCATAGCCTTTATCTTCTAAATATTTTTCATAACCTGTAGAAAATTTACGGAAGAATTTGAAATAAGATTGATTGCCTTCTTCATCGCCTTGGAAAATCATTTTAGGTCCGGGAACCGAATAAGTCATACCTACAGCCAACCTATGTTGTTTAATAGAGCGTTCATAGGCATCTTTTATAACATTAATATCCAAATTTTTCTTTATATGATTTGAACGATAGAATTTTTGTCTTTCGGTGCTGTTCATATCATCTAAACGACCTGTTAATAAAGATTTCACAACATTATGAGAAGCATGGGCAGTTCTTTGTCCTTTTTGAGCAGGCGTATCGCCTTCAACGTCATAGAACAAATTCATTTCTTTTTGGAATAATTTTGACACTAATCTTGTACCGTCAATATTACCGATTTCATCATGACTCATAGGATATTTAACCCGCATGCCTGAGTGTTTAACAGCATAATCAAGGTTTTCCATATTTCTATAGCGACCGTCCCAAGAGCCCAAAACTGATGAAGCAATTTGTTTATGGAACGGGAAATCCCATTCAGAATCAAAGCCCAAGTTTTCCAAAGACACTTGATTATTTGCGATTTTGCCTATAAATGCACAATGTTCATGCTGATTTTCATATTTTTCCTGATTTGAAAAAGGACGAGTAACACGAGCGTCGTTATCTCTGCCGTCTTCAGCAATCAAGAAAGTATCAGGTGAGTGATAGTTGAGCTCTGCTACGATTTGCTTCATTGTAAAATCAGAGTCCATGAATTTCGTCATATCCAAACGCAAACCATCACAGTGATAGTTTGTAGCCCAATTCAATGCTGCATTTGAGATATATTCACGTACATATTTATTGTCGCATCTTTCATAATTCATTTTGTAACCGAAAGCATTTGTACCGTCAGTGTATGGACCGGCATTTTGCAAATCAGGAATATCAGGACCCAAATGGTTTGGAACCATGTCCATAATAACGTTCAAATTCAAAGAATGAGCGTGGTCAATCAACTCTTTTAACTTGTCAGGGTCGCCCATTGTGTGATTAGGTGCAAATTTATCAACGCCGTCATAGCCCCAGTTGTAGCCATAAGTATTCTCAACAGGCATAAATTCAACCGCATTGAATTTTTTATCTTTAGCTATTTTATCAAGTTGTTTTTTTGCAGCTTCAAAAGAGCCCTCATCAGTCATTGTTCCGATATGAGCTTCGTATATTTTTAAGTCAGAAATTGGTTTCAAATGATTTTCAGCATTAGCTCGTCTGCTTATTTTTGCATCATTTTTATTCTTCATCCAAGTTGTATCTTTCCAGTCATAATCATTATGGTCATATATTATCGACCATTGAGATAAAGAATCTTGTTTCATAGAGTAAGGGTCACGAACCTTTTCTATCTTTTTACCTTCTCTATCAATAAGAAAACGATAACGGTCACCTGCTTTTGCTACATCAGGATTGACAGTGCTTTGAAAAACGCCTTCACCTTTATTTTTTAGTGGAATAATCTTCGGTTCTTCACCTTTGGCTTTTAGCTCAACTGAAACATTTTTAGCATCAGAAAAAGTCGCAATCTTGAAATTAACTTTTTTATTTTTCTCGACAGAAGCACCCCAGCTTTGGTGATCTTGAATTAAAGAGCAAAACGGTACACCGTTGTATATGCCCATTTTCATTCCGGTGGGGCATTTCGTCATATTACGCTGAGCATGGGACAAATTATTTTCAGTTTTTGATTCTTTTTGTTTTGATGTATACATTAAGTTTCTCGAAATTAAGGGACTGTTATATACAATCATATACTTACTCCAACTATTTTAAAACACACATTAGTATTAAACACTCTAATTATTCATGTTTTGCTTGACTTTGACAATTATATAAAGTTATATTAACTTTTACGCTTCAAAAAAGTTTCTAATATAATTGTAATATGCAAATATATAACCAATTTATTGAAAAAAAGAATTTATCACTTGCTTTAGGCTTTTTTGACGGTTTACATGAAGGACATAAAGTTGTCATAAAAACTGCAGTTAATTTTGCAAAAGAAAATAACGCTGAATCAGGAATTGTAATATTTAAAGAACATCCTATGAGCTATATTACAAAAAATTCGGTAAAACAAATAATTACTCTTGAAGACAAAATAAATATACTCAAAAAGCTCAATGTCGACAACGTATTTTTGGTAAGCTTTGATGACTATTTAGCAAAATTATCAGCTACAAGTTATTTAAAAGACATATTGATAAAATATTTTTCCCCAATTGCAATTACGACCGGATTCAATCACTCTTTCGGTCATAACAGACAAGGCAACAGCTCTTTTTTAAAAAGTTTTCAAACAAAATATAACTATAGATATTTTGAAATTCCTCCAATTACCTGCAACAACATAATAACAAGCAGTTCCTCAATAAGAAATGCCCTATCTTGTGGCAATTTAGAACTCGCAAACAAACTCTTGGGCTACAATTTCTTTATCAAAGCAAAGGTAATTCAAGGACAAAAATTGGGACGAAAACTTGATTTCCCGACTGCTAATTTTGTCTATCCGGACCAAATAACAGAACTCCCTTCAGGAGTTTATATTGCTAATATCGAAGTAAATAACAAAATCTACAAATCTGTTTTAAACTATGGCTACAGACCAACCGTGAGTGACGAATTAAAACTTATCGGAGAAGCTCATTTATTAGATTTTGGAGAGGACATTTATGATAAAAATATCAAAATATCCTTTGTGACAAAAATCAGGAACGAAGTCAAATTTTTCGATGTTCAACAACTCAAATCTCAAATTATAAGAGATATTGAATTTGCAAAAAATTACAACGCCTCACTATAACATTAACCCCAAGCAGGCTACGAAGGTACCATAAATTAAACTCATATATAAAATAATTAATGCTTGTCGGTTATTCAAAACTTTTTGGGCTATCTTCATTATTTATCTCCTTTTTCTATTGAAAAAAGTTTATGACTACAATAAGAAGATAGAAATACGCCACCAAGATAACCGTATGGATAATTTCATTCACGCAAGACCATAGAACAAATAATTGCAAACCTTTTAGTCCTATTGCCTTTTTTGTACACATTAAATTATGTAAACATAGAACTTTTTTATTTTTCATTTGTAGTGTAAAATTAAACTGAATATAAATGGAGATAAATAATGCCAAATATCATAGAAGGAATGCTAACTACAGCAAACGAAAAATATTGTATCGTAATATCACGTTTTAATGAATTTATCGGCTCAAAACTACTCTCTGGTGCCATTGATGAGCTCTCAAGACACGGTGTTAAAGACGATAATATAGATGTAGTATGGGTTCCTGGTGCTTTTGAAATACCTCTAATCACTCAAAAAGCTGCAAAAACGGGTAAATATGATGCAATTATCGCACTTGGTGCAATAATTAAAGGCTCAACCGCTCACTTCGACTTTGTGTCAGCAGAACTTTCAAAAGGTATAGCCACAGTTTCATTACAAAATTCTATTCCTGTTATGTTTGGAGTACTTACAACAGACAACCTTGAACAAGCTATCGAAAGAGCAGGCACAAAAGCAGGAAATAAAGGCTCAGAAGCAGCTAAAGGTGCTATTGAAATGGTAAACCTTTCACAAAAACTTGTTTAAATGCAAAACTTTTGCAAACAAAAAGGGCTACTCTCGTAGTCCTTTTTAATTTTGCTTGTGTGTTATTTAATATTGTCTTCTAAAGCTTTCTCGACAAGTGAAAAATAAGGATTTGCTTCTATGTCAGAAAACTTAAAGAAATTGTCCATATCCCAGCCTCGTAGCTTTAATATATCAGCGTATTTATACACTTTGCCATTGGAGTCAGTTTGTTCAGCACCTGTAAATACTGCATTTCCAGAACCTTTTATTGAAACATTTGCTTCTTCATCAAAGCCTGCGTTAAACAAGCCATCAGTACCGTTTGCAGCAACTGTATCTTTGCCAGCACCGCCTATGAACATTGAATTTGAACCGTAATCATAAACTTCATCAGCACCATCAGCACCAATCATCAAGTTTCTATCAGCAGTACCATTTTGAGTGATAAATCTATCTACGCCGGAGCCGCCTACGAATACACCGTTTTTGCCGCCAACAAAGAAATCATTCTTGCCATCACCAGCCAAAATAGCAGCTGTTTCACTTGTTGATGTTGTTTCATAACGATTAGAAGAATTGTCATCTGCTATATAAGTATTGTTTTTACCACCATCGACGATTACGTTATTGTAAGCATCCATTAATTTTGTAGTTGAAGTACCTGTCTTTATAACATTGTTGGCACTGTCTTCTCCTGCTTGAAAAATAACAGTATTGTTAGATTTTGAAGAATCAAAACTACCGTTTTTTACATTCCAAGCTACGTTATATGCTGCGTCAGCTTTTTGATTAAATTTTGCATCTACACCGCTACCGTCGAATTCGAAACTGTCTGTAGTTCCTGCTGCATTAAATTCTAATCCTGTATTTGATGCCACTTGCAAAACTGATTCGTCGGAGTCACCTGTTTGACCTAGCGAAAAATCAAGATTGCCGCTCATCGTACCAACATTTGCAACATTGTACTTTGACATATTTTGCATTGATAGAATTATTTGACCATTTGCCGCACGAGTTACTGAAAAAGTTGACATCGTATCTCCTTAGTATTTACACTTTATATATAAATAAAAACATATATAATTTTTGGATTTCAGCATTTCTATTTTTCGTTACATATTGTAATATATAATAAAATAGAGAATATATGTTTTGAAACCCTTTATAAACATATGTTCCCAATTAATTTAAATTCTATACGCAATTTTATTCTTATTAGTGTTTTAGAATAAATAAGGGGTAAAGTATTATTTTATGATGAACTTTGCAGAAATAGGAAACATAAGAGCTCAAGCTCAACAACAATCGCCGTTGCAAACAAAAAAAACGGCTACTCCTGTTGCTGCAACGCCTTTAAAACCGAGTTTTTCCGGTTATTCAAGCGAAAATATAAAAGCTTATGCTCCTGCTTTCAGTTCATCTCTACGCTCAAAAGACGAGCAATTAAAATATAATGAAATTTCAAAATATCTTGATTCTCAAAACAGAACATATTTAAACAGCTTATTAAAAACAGGAGTTTTGTTAGACCAAAATTCTAACGACAAATCGACTGTACTGGACAATCTATACAGTATAGCGACTCAACCCAGAATAAAAGGAATAGACAACGGTAACGTATTAAAAGAAACAATAAAAGCAATCGCAAATCCGTTCACTATTACACAAAATTTTGGAGATATACCGACTCCTGTAGCTCAAGATTTAATGACCTCTGCGACACCGCAGCCTCTCACGTCAGAAGACTTAAATGTACGTTCGGCTTCTTGTGTTGCAACAAGTATTGAATTTAACATGGCACAAAAACAACCTGCCGAGTTTACAAGAATGGTTTCGGGCTTATCTTCTGAAAATTATTCTGTAAAAAAGACATTAAAGCTTTCTGATATTGCCTCAAACACCGTAGATGCAATATGGATGCTTAACGAATTCAATTCCGATTATAAATTAAATAATTGGAATGAAGTCGAAATCAATATGCACCCTGACAGAAATGCTATCATAAGAGCTAGAATTCAAAATTCATATAAAGACTCTCAAGAACGCTCTCTAGTGGACGTTTTGATGCAATCAACATTTATGAATATAGGTTCACAAAACACTTATGACTCATTGACTGATACTCGTTACGGAAAATTCAACCCCGATAACAGAGGTCTAACAGACATTGAAAAAAACTTCACAGAAGAAGTAGCTCAAGGTAGACCTAAAGTATCTGTTACTTACCAAAAACTGGATGAAGATGGAAAACTAATCGGTTACGAGTGTGATGCAAAAACCGTTCAAAAACATATATTAGACGCACTTAAGCTCAACAACAACGTAATTATCGGCTATACCCAAATGGATGAATCGAATAAAGTTATCAATGGACATGAAATAACGATTATAGGTGCAGAGCAAGCTCCTGACGGAAGAATAAACTTTATATGCAACGATACAGACGACAATCAATCAGAACCTATTAAATGGTCAGCAGACGAGCTTATTCCGTTAATTCACCATGCCGGACTACCGCAAGAAGTTTTAAAAAATGACGTAGAGTTCACGGATTCATGGCGAGAAGTCATGGAAATGTATAAAAACGAAAAAGAAACGCCACAAATCCAACCAAACCAGCAAGTATAAAAAGCCGCCAATCCCAATGATTGTCGGCTTTTATAATTAGAAATCAAAACTTTTTAAAATATTTTCAATAGAAAAGGCAATTTTTAGATTTAAAAAACGTTTATATAAATACAAGGGATTTTAATTTTAAGGGGACATTCACCACAACGATATACAAGTATAATCATTAGTTTTTATTAAAATGATTATTAAAAAATATTTTTACTCTCTCTCTCTCTCTTAATATCCTCGTGTTTATTTGATGTTTGCAATACTTTGCAAACATTTTTTTGCTCTATTTTATAAATTTTTTCAAGCACGAAATTAGCCAACTAGGGAATACGTAATTTTGAAAAATTTATTATGCTCTCTTTATTAGGAGAATTATATGATTACAAAACTTGATGAAAAAAATTTCACCACGGAAACTCAATCGGGTTTGAAACTTATCGAATTTTCTACACCTTGGTGCGGATTTTGCAAAAAGCAAGAGCCTGTTCTTGAGGAAATGGACAAAGTTTGGATTGGACAAGTAAACGGTGATGACTCTCCAGCTCTTGTTGAAAAATACGGTATCAGCGGATATCCCAGCTTTGTCGTTTTGAAAGACGGAAAAGAAGTTGATAGATTTGTCGGATTGCATACAAAATTTGACATAATGAATATTCTTTTGAAATATTTAGCTTAATTATTTAAATTGTTTTTTGTAATATCTTTTTTATGGTTGCATGCACATAAATGAATTGTGCTACAATTTCATAAAAAGGATTTTTACACAATGTTAAACCAAAATATTATAAATATTTTAAATGAAGAAATTGTGCCTGCAGAAGGTTGCACTGAGCCTGTTGCTATTGCTTATGTCGCAGCAAAAGCAAGAGAAATATTAGGAGAATTACCTGAAAAAATAAAAATATTTGTCTCTGGTAACATGATAAAAAATGTTAAAAGTGTCATTATTCCTAATTCTGGTGGTTTACCGGGGATAGACACGGCAGCTGTTATGGGTGCACTTTTTGGTGACCCGAATAAAGACCTGCTTGTAATCAGTCATATGAAGCCTGCCGATATGAATGCTGTAAAAAATTATCTTAACAGTCATCAAGTCGAAACTTTTCATGAAAAAAACGATATAAAATTATATATTAAGGTCGAAGTATACGCAAATAGTCATTCGGCGAGCGTGGAAGTCAAACATCTGCATACAAATGTGACTAAAATCGAAAAAGACGGTAAACGTATTGTAAAAAGAGTTTGCAATGATGCTGATTTTAATTCCACTTTAACCGACAGGAAATTATTGAGTATTAAATCAATATATGAATTAGCAAAAAAATTAGATATTAACGATATAAAGCCACTTTTTGAAAAGGTGGTTGAGTTAAATTGTAAAATTGCTGAAGAAGGATTAAATGAGGTTTATGGGGTTAATATCGGCTCTTTAATACAAAAAAACATACAAAAAGGCATTTATGGAAAAGAACTCAAAAATATTTGTGCAAGCTATGCCTCTGCAGGTTCTGATGCAAGGATGAGTGGGTGCTCACTTCCTGTAATGACGACAAGCGGTAGCGGAAACCAAGGAATGGCAGCGTCTTTACCTGTTATAAAATATTGTATAGAAAAACAATATTCGAATGAAACATTATTGAGAGCTTTGTTTTTCTCACATTTAGCGACTATTCATATTAAAACAAATGTCGGACGATTATCTGCGTATTGCGGAGTGATTTGTGCTTGCAGTGCCGTCGCTGGTGCTATTGCTTTTATAGAGGGTGAAAGCTATCAAGTGGTAGCTGACGCAATTACAAACTCTTTGGGGTGTGTTTCTGGTGTTATTTGTGACGGAGCAAAAGCATCTTGTGCTACAAAAATTGCAAATGGTGTATATGCGGCTTTTGATTCTGTAATGTTGGCTATGAACAAAAAGGTTTTAACTCCCGGCGACGGTATAATTGGTAAAGATATTGAAGAAACTATAAAAAATATCGGAATTCTTTCTCAAGTAGGTATGAAAGAAACAGACGAGGTTATTTTGGATATTATGGAAAATAGTCTTAAAAAATAAAATTTTGTGAGGAGTACAAATGCTTAAAAATATTTCGAAATTTATAATTTGCATTGCTTTTATTCTTGGAAGTTGTTCATATGCAAATTCTACAATTTCATACGGTAAATATTACAATACCAATCTCAACGGTGGGGCAAATTCAGTTCCACAGATAGGCTCTGTTATTCGAGATGGACAAACAATCAATCATTATGATACTTATGGACAAAAAAATGCAAGTTTCAAAAAATATCCAGATGGGACTGTTAAAATCTACGATAAAAGAGGAGAGCTAAAAGGTTCTTTTAAGCAATCTCTTGATGGAACAATAACTGAATATGACGAATATGGGCGTAAAATAGGTTCTTTTAAATAGTTAAAAGATAAAAACCGCAATTAATGCTGCAATAATCAATGTAATATTGTAGTGGAGAAATGTTGGAATACAAGTATCTGAGATATGGTTATGTTGCCCATCTGCATTTAGCCCTGACGTTGGACCTAATGTCGTATCAGAAGCCGGTGAGCCCGCATCGCCAAGGGCGGCAGCTGCTGCAAGAACGATTATAATCGCAGGCACGCTAAAACCTAATTTTACACAAATCGGAACGAACAAAACGGCAAGAATAGGAATCGTTCCGAACGAAGTTCCTATCCCCATTGTTATAAACAAACCTATAAACAATAGTAACGAAGTTGCAATAAATTTATTTGCTGACATATACGGCATTACAGCATTTACCAATGAGTCAATTCCTCCTGTAGTTTTTAAAACTACGGCAAAGCCTGCAGCTACAAGCATAACAAACGCCACATAGCCCATCATTCCGATACCTTCATTTATCAATTTATCCATTTTTTGATGGTCGATAGCTCTTGTTCCGAAAATAATAGTTAATCCGACCAAAGCCCCTAATGGAAGTGAATTTGTGAGTAGTTGAATAACAAGTGTTGCCAAAGCTGCAATTAATGTAAGATAGTGACAACGGTGCAATGTCAAAGATTCGTTTTCGTAATTGGCATTACAAATCGGGATATCTTTATATTCTCTCTTCTTTGAATATGAAACAAAAATTGCAATTAAAAGCCCTACAAACATTGCAAAGCCAAGAATTGATGTATATTTCCAAATCTCATTTTTAGCAACTTGAACACCGTTTTGAATCATATTATCAGCTAAAAGCCCCTGAAATATAAGCCCAAATCCTGCAGGAATTGCGATATAAGGTGCTTTTAAACCAAATGCAAGTGCACAAGAAATAGCTCGCCTATCTATTTTTAATCTATTCATTATACCTAGCAATGGCGGTATTAATATTGGAATAAACGCAATATGAATTGGGATTAAATTTTGAGAAAGGACTGCAATTCCTGTTAAAATTGCGATAAGTATAAATTTATTGTCCTTTATGACAAGAGAGATTTTTTTCGCAAGAATTGAAGCAAGCCCTGTGTGAGCCATTGCAGCAGCAAAAGTTCCTAACAGAATATAACTCAATGCTGTTTCAGAGTTACCACCCATGCCAGAAATAAACACTTCCATAACTTTTTGGATACTCATTCCGCTCATAACGCCTGCAACAATAGCTGAAACCATTAGTGCAAGCAAGACATTTATCCTACATATACACAATCCACACAGCAATATTACTGACACGATAATTGGGTTTAACAATATATGAAAGTCCATTTAATCCACTCATTCCTCTCTTTGAGAGGATATCATGAATAGTTTTTCGCTTCAATTTAAAATCAAAAACTGTTTTATCATGATTAAAAAAGTTCAATAAAAGGAACTATATATTTATGTTTTTCAAAAAGGTAAGTCGAAACGAAAAAATAAAATATATGGGCTTTTTATTGCTTGCCGATACAGAAATTGAAGCCATTGAAAAATATATATTCAATTCGGATATGTATATTTTTGGTGTCAATAATGATTTATTCGGCGAATGCGTTCTGTTTGAGAAAAATAATAATGAAATAGAAATCAAAAATATTGCAATAGCTCCTCCTTTTCAAGGCAAAGGCTTTGGCAAAAAACTTTTAGAAACTATCGAAAGACATTTTAAAAATCAATATGATTATATTACGCTCGGCACAAATGAACGGAAAATAGGTTTCTATTCTGCATGCGGTTTCAGTTTTGTTTCTAAAATTAAAGATTACTTTATTAAAAATTATAAAATACAAAAATATCACAAAGGTAAATTATGCCGTGATTTGCTTATTTTAAGAAAAAAAATAAATAAAATATCTCTTGTTACAATCTGAACCATTTAAAAAAATATGATATAATTTATTCGTAAAATATGTTGAGGTGCAAAATTTCACTTTTATGACAGAACAAGAGACGGATAATAAAACAATTTCAGCTAATAAGAGTTTTGAATTTACCTTTTTATCACTATGGATTATTTTTTTTGTTGTGCTTTTTGTTGCTACTTTGGTCATTTCACCCAACCTGTTTTTCGATTTAAGCTCTATAATTGCTATTTTAATAAAAATGATTTTTATTGGAATTTTAAGCCTTGTTTTTCCATATTTGAGTAAATTTATCAAACAAAAAGAATTGGAACAAAATTCTGAAATATCAAAAGGTAATTGGTTCAAAGTCAATTATGCTCAACACCTATTAAATTTATCTGTATATTTAACTGTATTATCTACAATTTGCATTTCAGAAGCTCTATTGATTGCCAGATTATGGGAAATTCTATTTACGCTTATAGTATTTGTAGCAGTGACGAAAGCTGTTGATAAATACAGGATAAAGACTGAAAAAAATATATTGGATTCAAATATTGATACACGACATAATCTTATTTGGAATTTAATACCCGGCTTGATTTTGAGCATTGTATTCCAAAATCTTTTTACTAATGTTTTAAACCAACCCAAGTTGGTGTTTCTTATAGTCTTTATTGTGATTTTAGGAAGAATGTTTGTCGAGGTGTCAAGTATAATTTTAGGAAGAAAAAAATATATATTTCCTGCGTGGAATTTTAAGCAGTCAAATATAAGAACTTTTTCAGGAAGTTTACTATTTTTTATAATTACATTTATTACAGTTTTAATATTTTGTTCGGATTTTGGCTCTTTTGTGCAATTTATTATTACGCTTATTGTTTTGCCTATTGTTATGACACTGTCTGAGGCGATGTTGTCAATTACTAAAAAAGTTCCTTTTCTCTTAATGATAGGATATTGCACATTGTTTCTAATCGGTATAGCCACTCGCTCAATATCGTATGCGTTTACCTCAACTTTATTATATTAGGATAAAAAATGAAACAAAAAACAGCTTTAATAACAGGAATAACGGGACAAGACGGCGGATATTTAGCAAAACTATTATTAGCAAAAGGATATAATGTTGTTGGTTTAAATAGACGTGGTGCTACAAATATTTTTCATGGCTTAGAAGAACACGGTATTAAAGACAAAATCGAATTGCGTGATTTTGAATTGCTTGAATATTCCAATATCTGTAGGTTAATAAAAGAATATCAGCCTGAGGAATTTTACAATTTGGCAGCTCAAAGTTTCGTTTCTTCTTCTTGGATTGAACCTATATATACCATTCAGGCTAACGAAATGGGAGTTGCTTATATTTTAGAAGCAATCAGAGAATTTTCACCTGATACAAAACTGTATCAAGCTTCAACAAGTGAGATGTTTGGGCAAGTTCAAGAAATACCACAAAATGAAGATACTCCATTTTATCCAAAATCACCCTATGGAATAGCTAAATTGGCAGCTCATTGGCTTGTTGTCAACTATCGTGAAAGCTATGGGCTGCACGCAAGTTCAGGGATTTTGTTTAACCATGAAAGTCCGTTCCGAGGTAAAGAGTTTGTTACAAGAAAAATTACTGATTATTTTGCTAAAAAAATAAATGGAAAGATTGATACTCCATTAGAGCTTGGCAATGTTGAAGCAAAAAGAGATTGGGGGTATGCCGGCGATTATGTCGAGGCAATGTGGCTAATGTTGCAACAAAATAAGCCTGACACATTCGTCATTTCTACAGGAAAAAGTTATTCGATTAAAGATTTCGTCAATGAAACTGCTAAAAATTGTAATATTCAACTTGAGTGGATTGGCGAAGGTCAAGAAACCAAAGCTCTTAATAAAAGAACAAATGAAATCTTAGTTTCTGTGAATGACAAATATTATCGTCCTGCGGAAGTTGAGTTTTTGATTGGTAATCCTGAAAAAGCAAAAAAAGTATTGAATTGGAAACCTAAAATTGATTTTAAAGAGCTATGTAAAATGATGATTGAAAAGGACATAGAAAGAAACCGCTAATGGAAAAACTTAAAAGTTTTATTTTCAATAAAAAAAATATAATCATTTTAACTTTTATAATTATTTTGGGGCTTGTTCTTAGGATAGTAGGATTATATGAAAGAACTGACGGGCTTTCGTATGATGAGGTTTATTCTTGGTGGGTCAGCACACATGGTTTTCCTTTTGGTATAATAAAAAAACTTTGTTATGAAGAATATCATCCTTGTTTTTATTCTTTTCTTTTACATTTTTGGGCAAAGATATTTGGTGATAGTGATATATCTCTCAGGTGGACATCTGTTTTAGCTTCTATAGGGACTGTAGTTGTTGGCTATTTTGTTGGAAAGGAAGTTAAGGATACAAAAGTCGGATTGCTTTGTGCTTTCATTATGGCGATTTCGGTTTTTAATATTTCGATGGCTCAATATGTAAGATTTTATCCTTTCGGCGATTTATTGATGTTGGTGTCTATTTTATTTGCATTAAAAATACAGAAAAATGAGTTTTCAAAACCAAATTATGCAGCTTTTATAATCGCAAATGTGTTTTTAATTAACACACTTTCGCAGGGTTCTTTTTTCGTATTCATTGAAACATTGGTTATATTTTTGTTTATATTCAAAAACAATAGGGTTCATCTAAAACCGTTTTTAATAGCAACTGGTATAACGTTGTTTTTGTCGATTCCTGAACTGATATTACTTTCAATACAATTTATTTCTTCTCGTTTGGCTCTTATACAGGGGTGGGAGTGGTATCATTTTAATTTATTATATATATTTTATGATTGTTTAGGATGGCTTTCATTGGATATCCCGTTTATAACTCCCATAATATTATATTCATTTGTTGTTTATAAAATGATAACGGTTAAAAACTTTGAATTTAATTTTTTGAGCATTTTGTTTACTTCATATTTAATATTTATAATTCTACTTTCAGGAACATATATTGCCCCTTGGCAAGCTCATTATAGCGGTATGCTTTGTAACATGTTTATTGTTTTGTTATCTTATTCATTTTTTTCTTATAATAAGACAGTAAAAATTTTTATGGGGATAATATTTCTCTATTTAAGCATATTATCTCTTAATTGGTATTTTATTCATGATATGTCAATGGAGCAGTTGAATAACGGACAAAATTATAATCTTGTATATAAATACTTAAAAAACAATGGCTATGATAAAGACAATCTCGTTTTCAATCTAGCTTCCGGAACAAAAATAGCACCAAAATATGACAAAAATAATATTTATATGAAACCCAATATAGACAATATCTTACTTTATTATTTGCCAAAAGAAGAATGCTATATATTTGACAAAAATCCATATGAATTAAACAAAAATGAAAGAGAAAGATTTCTATATAATTTCGTTCGAGGCGATGTATCAGATAATGCACAAAAAGCGGTTTATAATTCTTACCAAAAAAAATTAAAAGTCAGCAATTACTTTTTGATAGTGGAATATATAAATGTCGGTTTTATGCCAATTTTCAACACTAACATATCTTTTGAAAAATTTTCAAAAAGAGGAAACAAAGCCCACTATATCTATAAAAGAATAATTAATAATGAAATCGATATCGCAATGATGGACAGTAGAATGAAATATATAAAATCAGAAAGAATAAGTGATTTTTGGATTATTTATATCTTCAAAAAGGTAAGTGACTAATATGACTAACGAAAAAACAAAGGTAATAATCATATTACCTACCTATAATGAATCTTCAAATATCAAAGACTTTTTAGAAGCTGTTTTAAATGAAATAGAATTAATCGAGAGAAATACTTTTTTCGAAATTAAAGTTTTAATCATAGATGACTATTCTCCAGATGGAACGGCAAAAATTGTAAGTGAATTGGCAAAAAAACAAGACAAAATAAATATATTAATGAACAAAAATCGTGGTCTTGGTAACGCTTATATTGTGGGTATTGAATATGCAATGGCAAATCTTTCAGCTGATGTAATTATGCAAATGGATTCTGATTTTTCACATCGACCTGATGAAATTAAAAATTTATTAAAAGGAATTGAAGAAGGATATGATTTTGTTATCGGTTCTCGTTACATAAAAGGTGGCTCTATCCATAGAAATTGGGGTTATTTAAGAGTTTTAAACAGCAAAATCGGAAATTTATTTGCTCATGTTATTGCCGGAATACAAGGTGTCAAAGATTGTACAAGCGGATTTAGAGCTATACAAGTAAATATTCTAAAAGAAATTGATTTGCCTAATACAAAGACCTCAGGGTATGGCTTTTTGATGGAAATTTTGCTTAAATCTTACAAAAAAAATGCAAAAATCAAAGAAATACCAATTCGTTTTGAAGAACGAAAATCAGGTCTATCAAAAATTAGAATTAACGATATTCTGGAATTCATCACCTACTCATTAAAAGCACGATTTGACAAATAGTTTGTTTGGGGATAAATTTAAAGAGGAAATCTTTATACAATATAATCTATAGCGGTATCGTCTAGAGGTTAGGATAGCAGATTCTCATTCTGTTGACAGGGGTTCAATTCCCCTTACCGCCGATTTTATTTTTTTAATTGTTTTATATTTTCGGCTTAACAAAATGCCTTAATTTTTCTTTTTTTGTATAATATTCCAAAGGGAGATATACAATGGCAGTTTTGACGGGTGGATATGCAGGTTGCGGCAAATCTTTTACATTAAAAAATGATGTAAATAATCTGGTTGAAAAACACATTTGCCCTAAAGATGACGTGTTGATTTTAACTCAAACGCCAGATTTAAACGCTCTTTATCCTGAAAATATTGCGGTATGGTCTGTTGAAAAATTGTGCAAATTTATATTAAAAAAAGCTTGTAGCACCATTAATTGCAAAATTATTTCAGATTATGAGGCAATAATAATCATAGGTGAAATCTGCCGAGATATTTTTCCTCAAAACTCTAATTTAAGGGCTTTAATTAAGTCAAAATCATTTTTTAGGGAGTTATACAATTTATTTGCTGCATTGAAGAACAGTAATATTTCTTCTGTTGACTTTAAAAATAAAATTGATGAAACAGACATTCAACCTATTGACAAAGAAAGATTGGAGTTAATTTGTTGCGTTTTTAAAATGTATCAAAAAATATTAGCAGAAAATGGATTTTTAGATTATCGAGATATTGTCAAAAAGGCATTTGATATTTTATCCTCAGAGCCTATAACTTTAGAAATAGTTCAAAAACGATTTGGGCATATATTTGTGGACAATTTTGAAAACATTACATTTCTACAATTTGAACTGATAAAGTTATTAGCTAAAAAATCAGACCTCTATATCTATTATGACAATCATTCCCGAATTCAACAATATCGTGGATGTGGTGGTATTGATGTGAATTCTGACGATTTCAAAGACAGTTTTCAAAATATTGAACAAAAATTTTTAAATACAAGTAAAAGAAATATAGAAATTTTAGAACGAGCACTTTATTTAGTTAGAAAATACAACAATCCCGCTTATGATTGCGATTTTTCTGAAAATAATCAAATAAAATATTTTAAATTCACAGATGTTAATGAAGAAATTGCAAATATTGTAATGGATATTCAAGAAAAAATAAAAAATGATGGTGCAAAATATAGTGATTTTGCAATTTTGCTAAGAGATTACAGTTCAGTTGAAAAATTTGTAGAGCTTTTTCGCTCGCATAATTTGCGGGTATCAGGAGAAATCTATGTTGAAGATTTTAATAATTTTTTTGTTATTTTATCCAGATATATCAACATATTTTCTATTTTTGAAAAATTTAATTTAAAATATTTTTCATATAAAAATTCTCTTACCAATTTTAAGGCACAATCAAAAATCGATGCCAGTAACTTATTAGATGAGTTGAATCTTTATTTAACAAATATTTTAAATGAGCTTTTCGAAAATAAATATATTACGGAACAATTTTTAGCTATTTTAGAAAAAAAGAAATTTAACTCGCTTTTAGAAGTGATAAACGAAAATATCTCCATTTTGAACAGCGAAGATGAGAAAAAATTATTACAAGAATTCGATTTTATGTCAGATACCTACAAACTTTTTCAAAACAGACAATTCACTGATTTCTTAATAAAAATTGCTAACAAAAATCCTGAATATTTTAAAAACGAAAATTTTAATAAAATTTTTGCAAAGTTTTTATCGCAAGCAATTAAAATAAATAATTTATATATAGATATTTTGCATAAAGATTTTGATTACAGTGAGCTTGGTGAGATTTTTTCAAAAATTAAATTGACGACCGAAAATGAGGACTCAATTGATATTTCGACCTTTTTCAAAGCCTATGGAAAAGAGTACAAATATGTTTATATCCCTTCCCTTATAGAAGATGTTTTTCCTAAAATAAACCAATCGACATATTTTATTTCGCAAACTTCAAATGAAAAAATATCAAAACAATTAAGGGAGTTGAATGCCAATTTCAAAAATATAATAGAAAATCCAAAAGATAGTTTGAAAGAAGAAGCGGCATTGATGTATATCGGAATGACAAGAGCTACAAAGAACTTGTGGCTATCTTCATATTGTTATAAAGATAAAAAGCCGGTAGAGACGTCATCATTTTTTGAAATGCTAATTTATAAAGAAAATATCAAGCCTGATTTTGAAAATGAAGAGCAAGACAGCTCCGATGTCGTATCAATACAAAAGGTTGACTCTATAGATATAGAGTCACAACTCTCAACGGTAATTGCTGAAGATGAAATATTAAAACTAAATGCTTCATCAATTTCTAATTACCAAAATTGCCCCCGAAAATTCTATTATTCGAATCTTTTAAATTTAAAATCAACCAACAATAATAACTCAACCTATGGCTCCACGGTTCATGCTGTTTTTGAACTCTTTAATCAAACTTCTTTGAATTCATATACTCCACAAAGAATCTTATACCTTTCTGAAATTATATTTAACGCAAAGAACAAGTCAAAAGAAGCAAAGGAAGGATTTAAAGATGAAATTATAGAACTTATCTTAAACACAGATGATTTGAGTATTGAAGAAATGAAATCTAATTTTGCAGATGCAATAAATTGCCTTGAACAAATTGGATTTTTTCTTACCGTTCCGGAAAAAGTCGTCACTGAAAAAAGTTTTGAATTTAATATACCTGATATTAGAAATGTAATCTTTGACGGAAGAATTGATGCAATTTATACTTTTAACGGCGAAAATCAAGTCGTTGACTACAAAACAGGAAAAAATAACCAGTACAAATTGGACTATTATCTTAGCGATAATGGAGTGTCATTTTTGACGTCAAGAGGAAGTGTCCCTGCAGATGAAAGTAAGTATGTTTCAGATTACAAATATCAAATTCCGCTATATTTTTTGGGCTGCAATAACTCTGAAGCTTTGTCTGAATACAAAGACACTATCTCGTCTTTGGGCTTAAAATTTGTAAGACCTAAATCAAAAGAAAACGGCTCCACCGAAGATATTGTATCGGCAGAGCAGGTCAATTTGCAAAAAGAAAAAATAATAAAAAACCTAAATGATACAATTATTAGCAAAATCAGAGAAACGGTAACTTTTGAGCAAAAAACGGATTGGAATTGTCAAAATTGCGACTATAATTTTCTTTGCGAGGAAGGAGATTGCGATGAATAATAACGCTATTGAACCAGTAGATTTTGTAGCAAAAATTATCAACGAATTAAATGATGAACAAAAAGATGCCGTTAAAAAACCGATTGATTATTGCACAAAAATTATCGCAGGTGCCGGCACCGGAAAAACAAAAATTATCTCCAAACGCTTTTTGAAACTTGTTTATGACCTCAATTGCAAGCATATAGCACACCCTGTCGAAAAAATACTCGTCATTACTTTTACAGACAAAGCCGCATGCGAAATGAAAAGCAGAATATTAAAAGAGCTAAAAGAAAATAATATTGATTATATCGGGCAAGAACTCTATATTTCAACTTTTCACAGCTTTTGTAGCAAAATTCTCAAAAAACATTCTCTAGAAGCTAATTTATCATCTTCTTTTAAACTTGCAGATGAAAAAATATTAAAAGATATTTATACAGAAATAATTGAAAAAATTAAAAACAGTGAATATCAAAATATTGAATCCATCAGCGACATAGCTTCCGAGTTAAATCTTAGCGAATCAATTTTGGCTGTTGAAAATATAAACGAATTGACTGCTATCGGTTCTTTAGAGGCTATTTTTGATGATATATTCGGCATAATAAAAAAAATAAAAGCCTATGGGCTTTCACCTTATGAGTTCCTGAAAAAAACTCTAAGTTCTGTTGAAAATTTTTCACATACTGTTCAAACATTGCCTTTTAAATTTGAAACTAAAGAAGATTATTGTTCAGCTTGGAATAATCATTTGTCAAAATATCAAGATGATAATTTTGAAATTGACGAAAAAATATTTGATGAAATTTCAAAAAGTAAGTTAATTCTCGACAAGGCAGGGCAACGCAAGCCTATAAATTATTGCCAAGCAGATACTTTTCCTGAAAATATAAGCCAGATAGATTTCAACGAAAAAAATCTGACACGCATAATTGCCCTGATTTATGGGCTTTACCAAAAAAATTTAGAGCTATCTGATATGGTCGATTTTGATGATTTGATAAACAAAACAATTCAAATATTAAAGCAAAATTCTTCAGTAAGGGATTATTACAAAAATTATTTTAAACATATAATTATTGACGAATTTCAAGATACAAACGGCTCCCAACTTGAGCTCATAAAACTTCTATTAAATGACGATAATGCTAATATAACCTTTGTCGGTGACAGAAAACAGTCTATTTATTCTTTTCGTTACGCACAGATGGAAAATTTGGAGGTTTTACATAGCTATGTAGAAAATAAATATGGAGAAAAATATGACCCTGTAAAGTTGAAATTCAACTACCGCTCTACTCCCTATGTGTTGAATGCCGTTAATTTTATAACAAAATCACAACTTCAAATAGATGAGCAATTATCGGCAAATCCTAAAAAAGAATTTGATGATGAGAATAAATATGTCAAAATAACTCCGCTCGAAGGTTTTGATAATGCTATTGCTCATAAAAAAGCTGAAGCAAAATACATTGCATCTGAAATCAAAAGATTACAAAATGAAGATATGGCTCAATTCAAAGATTTTGCCGTCCTTGTAAACTCGCACTCTAAAGCAGATATAATTGACAAAATATTATCTGACTATGGAATTCCTTCAATAAAAAAAGTTAATCTTTCATTTTTCACTTCGGCTGTTGTTAAAAATTCAATAGCCATACTCCGAATGGCGTCAAATCTTCGTGATGAAATTGCTATTATCCGAATTTTGAAAATAAAATTTTCTGATGCAGAAATCTATAATTTGAAGAAGCAAGCTGACTCAAAAATCTTAGAAAAATTGACGTTTAAAGAATTAAAAAAATTCAATTTCGCAGATAAAATAAATTATCTTATTTCAAATTCTTTATTAAATTCTATTGATATTTCTCAACCAATCTTTGACTATATAAATAAAATTGTAATAACCATGCAAAATATTCAATCTAATAAAAAATCAATGTCATTATTGCAAATATATTTGAGATTAATCAATGAGCTATCTCCACATAATTACGATGGTATTGAAAAATATAAGGCTGAAAATGATATGCTTATTTTTCAAAAACTTATTTCAGATTATATGCAAGGTGAAAATTATTTGAGTATTAAAAATTTCCTCCAACATTTAGAAAAGCTCAAAGATGACAAGTCTTTTACATTACCTCAAACATCGACAACAGAATGTAATGCTGTTCAAATAATGACTGTTCACGCAAGTAAGGGGCTTGAATTTCCTTATACTTTTTTGACAACGACAACTAATAAAACATCTCAAGCTGACAAATCCACAATACGGCTTGATTTGCAATATGGAGAAAAACCAGGGTTTGGGATTATTGCAGCGAAATATCAAGGTCTAAAAACGCCAAAAGCACTTTTGTATAGCACTTTGTGGAAAACACCTCGTGATAAATCTGAAAAATTGCGATTGTTTTATGTTGCAGTAAGTCGTGCCGAAAAATATCTAAATATTTTAAGTTTTACTCCCTATGGGAACAAGGGGGCAATAAAACCTGCTGACTATATTGCGGATTTTAATCCTGAATTTATAAAGGAAGCAGTTGATATAAACGACTTGAAAATTGAAAAGCAAGAGCTTCCTATAATATCAAAAAAACAAAAAGAAACGCTTAAACCTCAAATCAAAAACAACAAAATTCCGGCTAATAACATCTACAATTTGAGCTTTACTAAAATAAACACCTATAACCATTGTAAAAATCAATATGTTTTAAAATATGAATTTGGCTATCCTGATTTGAATGAAAAAACTCAAAGTTTGCAAATAGGTACCCTAGTACATAATATGATTTATACAAGTTATATAAATAAATGCTCATTATCTGCCTCTGAAATTCAAGACTATCTTCTCAAATCCGAGATTTCTCAACAAGATAAATCAACAGTAATCTCTTTGTATCAGAATTTTACGGCTTCACCATATTCGCCGGAAAACCTTTCTTATAAAGAACTATATCCGGAAAAGAATTTTATATATACCTGTAATATGAATAAAACGGATGAAATTATATTTGAAGGGGATATCGATTTGTTGATAAAAAACAACGATTCAACTTTTACTATTATTGATTTTAAAACAAATAAAGATGTTATAACAAACCTCGACAATTATTACAAACAACTCTATATCTATAAAAAAGCCATTGAAAACTTAGGCTTAAATGTTAAAGAAGCAAAAATCGTAAACATAAAAAACAATGGCACAATATATGAGTTAGCCCTTAATATGGAAACCGAAAAAAAATTATCAACTGCTTTTGAGCAGGAAACAAAAGAAACAATTTCAACAAAAACACTCACCCATGAGAAAGATAAGAAAAAATGTATCAAATGTGGTTATCAATATATGTGTATGCAATAGGATTGTTGAAGGAAACAAATAATATGTTATAATAAATAAATATGGTTTTACTTTAGTTTATTTGGAGTTTATTATGAAAAAAGCGTTTACCTTGGCTGAGGTCTTAATTACATTGGTCATTATTGGAGTTATCGCAGCACTTACAATCCCTGCCTTACTCAACGATACCAACAAACAAGAATACAGAACTGCTACCAAAAAGGCATATTCAGTCTTATCTCAAGCGGTCGCTCAACACTATGCTCTTACCGGTGAAAATATGAATGACTTATTTATAGGAAAATGTGATGAGGATATGACTTGCATTTATAATAACTTTATTTCCAAAAGAATGAATGTGGTTTCATCAATGTCGCCGGCAAGTAGCGATGCCTATACAGCAGGAGCTGGGGTTGATACAGAATTAACCGTTTATACTGCAGATGGAATTGCTTATTCCTTTGCCCCTTCAGGTCTAATTTCGGTTGATTTAAACGGGGACAAAAAACCTAATCAAAAAACCGAAAGTATTAATAATTTAAAAGATGGCGGATACTATTTCTTTATCGACACTTATGATACTCAAAAAAGCAAAATTGAGCCTACAGGAGCTGCAAAACCTGTGATAACAGATGACAAAGATGATTCAAATTGGGATCCTGACAATCCATGCGGTGACTTGTTTAATCCATCTTCTTGGTGCTAAAACGTGAATAAAAAAATAATACTTATTAGTTGCTTTGTTTTGATGATTTTATTTGTATTTATGGCAAGTAAAAAAAATCGAAATACGGCAACTAATGACGTTCAATCATACAATGCCTTAATAAGTGTTTCCTTTGATGAAATAAACAGTTCTTTACTATCTTTTCAAAAAGATACTAAAAAGGATATGAAATACTTATATGGTACTTGTTTTGGTAATGCGGAATGTTTTTATGACAAAGTTTATTCAAAATATTTACAAATAGAAAAGAAAATGCCTTCCCAAAAATCTAAAGCGTGTACTGTTGATGCTGACGGGCACCCATTTTCTAAAATAACCTTTTATACCAAAAGAGGATTTGTATATTCAATAGATGAATGCGGGCGGCTTTTAGTCGATTTAAACGGAGATTTGCCCCCCAACCTTCCAACAACAAAAGCTATTACTCCGCAGGACGGAGGTTATATATTTATACTTGATTACGATGATTCTCAACCACTCTCTGTATGGGGACCGGGATATTGTATGCTATACGACTTGCCTACAAAAAAAGATATTTGTAATTGGAGTTTTTGGGCTAATCCTATAAAAAAATAGAGCAAAAAAAAATGTTTGCAAAGTATTGCAAACATCAAATAAACACGAGGATATTAAGAGAGAGAGAGTAAAAATATTTTTTAATAATCATTTTAATAAAAACTAATGATTATACTTGTATATCGTTGTGGTGAATGTCCCCTTAAAATTAAAATCCCTTGTATTTATATAAACGTTTTTTAAATCTAAAAATTGCCTTTTCTATAAAGTTCGTTTATTTAAAGTAACAAAACTTTAGAAATAAGTGTTATACTAACAAAAAATATATTGACTGTTTATATATAGATATGACATATAAAACCACTTATGGAGGGAAAATGAAAAAAAATACTCAATATAAAAGAATATTAATATCAGAATTGCCTATATCTATACCAAACTTCAAAGAAACAACAAAATCAAAAGACACTTTAATTCAAGGTTGGCTAACAAGCTGGATTATTGAAGGATTAAGAAATCACTCTCTTGAAGAAACAAATCTTTTACCTCAAAAACAAGAACTTGCGAACTATCTGGGAGTAAGCATCGGGACGGTACAAAATGCCATTCGCTACGTTGAAGATGAAGGTATTTTAATCTCAAAACAAAAAATCGGTACTATGATTGTAAACCCTGAAAATCCAAGCATTTTGTCAACCACAACGAGAAAATTAACTTCAAAACGAGATAAAATAATTGAACAAGTTAAAAAACTAATAATTGATGAAAAAATTAAAATTAATCAAGCTATTCCATCATCAAGGAAACTTGCATCAACGATGAAAGTTTCTGCTAACACAACAAGATTAGCTTATGAATATCTATGCAAGTGCGGTATTTTAGAATCAAGACTGACTAGAGGAAATGACGCTAACTGGATTTTAAAACGAATCCCAGAATTCAACGAAACAACACTTCCTGTTTATCAAATCCAATCTGACACCTTAGTTTCTAAGGTATCAGAAGATTTAAAACAATATATATCTAAAAATTTAAAAGTATCAGATAAGCTTCCTGCCCATCAAGAATTATCTACAATCTTAAATGTAAGTATAAAAACGATACACGATGCATTGAAAAATCTTATCAACGAAGGTATTTTATTATCTCGCCGAGGAAGATACGGCACAATCGTTGTAAAAATGCCTAACGCACCAACCCTGCAACCCCTAAAAGAAAACTCCATTTTTGCTAAAGCCGAAGATGCTGCTTTCTATTGTTATCAAAAGATTGAAGAAAATTTAGTCAAATTAATCCGAGACACTTATGATATCGGTGAAAAGCTCCCATCGATGGACGATTTGGCTAAACAATTCGACGTAAGCACAAACACCATAAGAAAAGCCCTCCAGAATATGTCCAAGCAGGGAATTGTTCAATTCGGGAGAGGGCGTTATGGTGGTACTTTCGTTACTGACATTCCTGAAAGTAACGAAACAGAAACATTCAGATGGTTAGCAGTAAATCCGAGTTATGTCCATACATATGCGAACTAAAAAGCTCTGAATTTGAGGATAAAAACATAATTTTTATAAAACAACTAATATTAGATTAAAAAAACAATAAACTATATGAAAATTTACATAGCCTCTTACTCAATAGCTAGCAAAAAAAAACATCTTTATGCGTTATAGCATAATGGAATATATCAAACAAACATGATATAATTTACTCACAAATTAAATGACACATTGAGCCAAATCAATAACGACTCCCTACTAATTTAATCTATGCATTTTATATATATTACAATTACTATTACAAACAACAAACTAGGAGGCTCTTCAAATGGTTAATCTTACTCGCGAATTAACAACTGAAAAAACAAGCGTTAACTCAAAGTTGAATGATGAATTCGACAAATATCTAAAACGTCAATGCTTAAAAACAACGTTCAATGGTCTTGAAATTGAAACGTTTAGCTGGTACAAAAAAATGTTAGGTTTAACATAAGCTGAGTAAGCCGTTTGAAATTTAATATTTAAAAGATTTAAAGAGTCGCGAAAGCGGCTCTTTGTTTGTTATTTATATTATTTCCATTATGTCATCTAAAGATTTTTTAGTTGGCTGACTTGGAGTTTCGTCTTGAGGAAAACCAAGTGCTATTAAAGAAACTATTTTTGCACTTGCTTCAATATTTAAAAGTTCTTTTAATTCTTTATAAGCAACAATTGGTGCACACATCCAACAAGTTCCATAACCCAATCCATGAGCTGCAAGCGATATATTTTCAATAGCAGCCCCCATACTTAGTAAAGATGAATCGGGGCGAGCTTGCTCATATTCAGAAAGAGTTAATCCACGTCTTTTAAAAAGCTCATTTGTATCAGAAAACCTTGGATATTCAATCGCAGCAATGACACATGGAGCATTTTCAAAAAACACTGAATACGCTTTGGAACCTTTTAATTGAGGAAGCAAATCTTGAGCCTCATTCCACAGCATAATTTCATCATATTTTTTCGCAACAGCAGCCGCCATTTTTTGCTTTAAATCTTTGTTTAAAACAGCAACGAACTTCCAATTTTGAGAATTTGTAGCCGATGGAGCGACTCTGGCTGCATTAATAATTCTTTTTATATCTTCAGTTGGGGGAGTAGTTTCTTTGTATTTTCTGATAGTCTTTCTTGTATTAAAAGCGTCAAAGAGTTCCATAAATACCTCCGTTTTTATTTATTAGATGAGGAAACAAAATGAAAAAACATATAATCTATTGTTCTATTTTAGCATTAATTGCGGGGGTGTCCATATCCTTAAAAGCGATTTCAGAGCCAAACTTTAATTTTAATCGATATAACCCGACTGAAATACCTATGGAGTCACTTGAAAATGCAAAAGAAAAAATTTTGTTTATTGTAGATTTTTCAAACAGCATGAATGAATCACTGGGTAGCAAACGGAAAATTGATGTTGCACTAGATACACTGCGAGATGTTTTACCACAGATGAGCCCAACGACGACCGCAGGATTAAGAGTTTATGGACACAAAAACGGGTTTACACCAGCACAAAGTTGCACAGCGTCACAGCTTGTCACACCGCTCGGCACAAACAATACCCATACAATATTAGACAAACTTGCAACAATTAACGCAACTGGGTGGACGCCAATAACTTATTCGCTCAAAAAAGCTGTAAATTCAGATTTTGCAGGAGTAAATGGTCCAAAACGAATAGTGCTTTTAAGCGATGGCGGTGAAAATTGCGATGAAAGTCCCTGCGATTATGCAATCGAGTTGATGAAATTAAGAGATGATATAAGGATAGACGTTATAGCTTTCACAATTAGTGATATGGACGCAAATGACCAATTAAAATGTGCAGCATTGACTACATCGGGAAAATTCTACTCCGCAGATACCGCCGCACAACTTTCTGACAGTTTAAAAAATTCACTTAATATGAAAAAAGATGTTCAAGGTGTTATTTTGCAAAAATAGCTTCGAGCAATACCCGAAGCTATTTTAATGATATTTTACAGAAACTAATCTGTATAAAGCGGAGCCAATTTACCTTCTTGTTGAGGAATTACGCCCTCTGCGATAGGCAAATAAACTCTGTAATCGATATCAGCAAAGCAATTATCAATTGATTCAATTTCTTGAAGCTTAGCATCATCAATATTACCAGATTCAATCATACCAGCGATAAGTTCAAATCTTTCAACGTGTTCATTAAATCTATCAGTAGCATAATCTTTAGCCTGCCAAGTAGTAATCAAGAAAGGCCAATCTGAACTTTGCAAAAGAAGATTTTCTCTTGCGAGCTGATTCAAAGCTCTATGAAGAAGCTTATCTTCAGGAATATTTTCATATTTAGCGGCGATATCATTAATATGTTTTTCACAACCATTGATAATAGGCCACATCCATTCAGTCAAGTGGTTCATCCATACATAGAAGTGACCACCGGCACCCCAAGAGCTTTCAGGAATTTGAATAGCTTCAACAGGAGGATGTTTTTCTAAATATTCACTAGCAGTAAGTCTTTCAACTTCAGGAAGATAAGAGTGGAATTTTTTAATAACTTGTTTAATAAATTCAACACCTTCAAACCACCAGTGACCATAAAGCTCAGTATCGAATGATACCATAATCAAACCTTCTTTGTTTTTAGCAAGTTTGTAGTCGTTAAGCATATGATAAATCAAAGTTGTATAGTGGTCAGAGTTCAAGTTTACTTGATTCATAGCCAAAACTGGGTCATAAAGCATTTTGTCACCCAAATCAGTAGTTGGGGAAGTAATCCTCCAGTAGTTCATGCCTGATTTATCATCTTTTTTATGGAATTCACGGTAGCAACCGTCACCGGGGTATCCGTCAGCAGCAGACCATACTTGGAATCCAGCTCTATCATTTCTACCCATAACAGCAACTTGAGCATCAGGAAGCCAATAAGCTGAATAAGTGTCGTAGCCGGTCGCTTCTCTTTCAGGAAGAGGGATATATTCAATATTGCCATATACACCGATTACACGTCTGTTGCCGATAGAGTTACCGCCTTCGATAACGTGAGATTCAGTAAAGAAGTAATCGATATCATTATTTTGGAGAGTAACTTCAATAGCAGGTCTCCATTTTTTTTCGCCGTCTTTACCGGAATATTCATAACCTTGACGGTAAGCACATTCAGGAAGCCAGCAGCCTTTAGCTTTTTTGCCGAACAATTTTTTTGTAGTATCAGACCCTACTTTGAATTGAGCATTCAAGTTGGAATCAGTAGCCAACAACGGAGAGAAACCGTGAGTAGCCCCGGAGGTAGTAATTTCGATACAGCCTAAATCTTGATACTTTTTGAATGCACCAATTAAATCTTTGTTATATTTATTAACAAAAGAATCTTTAATATGGTTAAACCAATCGAAATAATATTTAGCCAAGTATTTTAAATGTTGCGAATGAGCCACTTCCGGATCAGGATATCTGTCCAAATCTTTAGCAACAGCAGTAATACGAGAATCCAAATATTCAACGAACCCATTTTTCAAATGTTCATCATTTAATTGTTCACCCAAAATAGGTGTAATACCGACTGTAAGTTTAGCTTTAATACCATCTTCTTCATAAAGTTCAGAAATTGCATTTAAAAGCGGAACGTATGTTTCACACATACATTCATATAAATTTTCTTCACCGAAAGGCCACATACCTGCTTTTCTATAATAAGGTAAATGACTATGTAACATAAATACGAATGAACCGACTGACATAAATTGTCCTCCAATTTTTCTAATAACATATATAAAATGCTTGATTATTACTTTTATAGCACAAAATCAAAAAAAAGATAACCCATGCGAACTAATTCTATCGTATAATTTACAAAACTCTATAAAAAGGTAGAAGTATAATAAAACGAGTAAAAATCTGTGTTATAATTAGAGAACAGAACATTGAAAATTAAATATGGGGACGTTTAGGATTTGACAGGGTGACTGATTTAACTAAGCTGCGAGTCGGAGAGCTGTTCTTCGATATCAACGAGCAAAAAAACTAAACGCTACAAACAACGTAGTAAAAGCTGATTTTTCTAGAGCTCAAGCTCTAGCTGCGTAACCGCAGTTCAGCCACTCTATTTCGTGCCAGCTTGCCGCCGAATAGGGTCAATTATGCAAGATGCAGTCTGTCTATGGAAGTAAACAGATTAAGACGACTTCCAAACTGCGTATCAGTATAAACTACTTTGTCAGCACTTAGGTTGAGACTTTTTCCCTTGTGCTGACGAGATAAAAGAAGCCTACACTCGTAGATGTTTATTTAATTCCATTTTGGACGTGGGTTCGACTCCCACCGTCTCCATTTTTTAAAAATAATGTCTGACACATAGAAGCATAATTTTTAAAATCTTTAGATTTAACTCTAAAGATTTATCGATTCAGTTGTCCGAAATCAAAACAATAAATTTAAACAACAATTAAGATTTTGTCATAGAAACTAGAGCCAGTAAAAGCAGTGTAAACAGATTTGCAGGTTTGAGAAACAATAATGCAAGGACGGAACATTATTACAATTCAATTCTGTATCAAGAGTGGATTCTATTTAATTTGTGAATCACTTTTTCAGACAAATGCTCACATGCAAATTGATTTTGACCTGTAATAAGGTAATTGTCTTCTACAACAAAACCATTTTCTGGAGTTTCTGAAATAAAATTCGCACCGAGTTCTTTTAATTTAGATTCAAGGGGAAAAGGCATATATTTAGCTAATCCTGTCATTTCTTCTTCAGCATTTGTGAATGCCGTAAGGGCTTTTCCCCATACATAGGGTTTATGGTTATTATCTTTTGCAGAAAGCAGCCCGCAAGCACCGTGACAAATTGTAGATATCACTTTACGATTAGCTTTTAATTGTTCAATTATTTTCGCTAAAATATTATTTTTAGGTAAATCAAACATACACCCGTGTCCTCCAGGGATAAAAAGGCAGTCAAATAAAGTATTTTGAATTTCACGATCTTCTAATGCTTTTGTATCGTTTAATTTTGCAACATAATTTTGATATTTTTCGTCTATGCTTTTCGGGTCCACAGGAGATAAACCGCCATTTGGGCTTGCTATTATGATGTCAAATCCTGCTTCTAAAAAATTAAGATAAGGAATAGCAAATTCCTCAAGCCAAACACCGGTTTTAATTTCGGGAGTAATTTCCGAAACATTTGTCGTAACTATCAATATTTTTTTCATAACATTTTCCTTTTAAACAAAGGAGAAATTATAAAATTTCTCCTTTTTGATTTTAAGATTTAAGCAGCGTGTTTTTTCAAATGATACAAAACATGTTTGTCGTCGGCTTCAATGCCGGCTTCACTTAAAGCAATGGCCATGGCTTGTTTTTCATCAGTTACAATATGTCCGGCGTGAGTTTTCAAATTACCTGTTTTAAATTTTTTCATAACTTCGCCAATAATAGCTTCTTGCTGAGGGGTATCTTGATAGTCTGTCATTTGGAATCTCCTTTTTTGTATAATGCCAGAATATTAAATACAAGCGGTATATCATTCCTCAGTCGGATATTCTATATGGGGAATAACAAAACTTATACAAAATCCATTTCAATTTATAAACATTTAAAATAGTTATTTAAAATCCCTTATAAGAGGATAAAAAAGAGAAAGTATTGGGATAAAATTCTTTTGTTATTATTTAGGTTAATAAGTAAATTTTATGTCTAATAAAAATATTGAAATTGCAAATATCTTTAACCATCTGGCAGATTTGCTCGAGCTTGAAGGCGAAAATCCTTTTAGGATAAGAGCATATCGAAGCGGAGCAACTTCAATGGAAAACCTTACAAAAGATGTTGAAATAATGGTCAAGGACAACGAAGATTTAACAACGATACCTAATATCGGAGTTGATTTAGCACAAAAAATCATTGATATTGTAAACGGCAAAGAAATCAGATTATTAAAGGAACTTAAAGCAAAAAACCCGATTGATTATGAAAATCTTAGCAAGGTTCAAGGATTAGGACCAAAACGAATAAAAAAATTATATCAAGATTTAAGAATAACTAACCTCAAAGAACTTGAAACTGCTGCTGCAAATCAACAAATTCGGCATCTTGAAGGTTTTAGCGAAAAAATTGAAGACCAAATTATAAACGATATCGACAAAATTGAGAATAAATACAATAGATTAAAAAACGCTGTGGTTGAAGAATACGCACAGCCCATTGTAGAATATTTAAAAAAAGACACGAACGTACACAAAATCGAGCTTGCGGGGAGCTATAGACGAAAAAAAGAAACCGTAGGCGATATTGATATTCTGATAACTTGCACTTCTTGCCAAACAGTTGTCGATAAATTCGTAAATTATAAAGATGTCCAAACCATTTTGGCACAAGGTGAAAGTCGGGCGAGCGTATTACTAAACTCGGGAATTCAAGTTGATTTAAGAGTTTTCCCAAAAGAAAGCTATGGGGCAGCATTAAACTATTTTACAGGCTCTAAAGCCCACAATATAGCACTACGAAAAATCGCCAAAGATAATGATTTAAAAATCAACGAATATGGATTATTCAAAGGTGATGAACGAATTGCTGGGGAAAGCGAAGAAGAAATATATAAAAAACTCGGGCTTACATATATAGAACCCGAGCTTAGAGAAGACACCGGAGAAATTGAAGCAGCAAAAAAAAATGAATTACCGAAACTTATAAAGCTCAGCGATATAAAAGGCGACCTGCATACCCATACTAATGCAACAGATGGGAATAATTCTCTTGAAGAAATGGCAGAAGCAGCAAAAGCCCTCGGCTATGAATATATAGGGAATACAGAACATTCAAAACGTGTTGCAATGGCAAAAGGGCTTGATGAAAAAGCATTGACGGAACATATAAAGAAAATAGATAATCTCAATGAAAAATTAAAAGATTTTAAGATTTTAAAGGGAATAGAAGTTGATATACTTGAAGATGGTACACTTGACCTGCCTGACAGTATTTTAAAAGAACTCGACATAGTGATAGGAGCAATTCATTACAACCAAAACTTACCGAAAGAAAAGCAAACGGAGCGTATCCTAAAAGCAATGGACAACCCATATTTTAATATATTAGCTCACCCCACTGGAAGACTCATAAATCAACGAGAAGGCTACGACGTAGATATGGAAAAAATAATGAAAAAAGCAAAAGACACAAACTCCATACTCGAAATAAATGCACACCCCTCAAGACTTGACCTGAATAATACAAATGCAAAAATGGCAAAAAATATGGGCGTAAAACTTTCAATCGCAACTGACGCGCACGATATATCAGGATTAAAGAACATGAAATACGGAGTTAATCAAGCTCGGAGAGGCTGGATTGAGGCAAAAGATGTCGTAAATACGAATGACTTGACAACGATTAAGCAAATATTAAAAAAATAAATAATTTTGTATTAAATTGTCCCCAAGTTATAATAGACGGAGATATTGTAGTCAGAAAGGGATTTTTATGAGCATAGACTTACAAATAGACAAAAGCAAATGCGTAAAATGCGGGCTTTGTACAAAAGATTGTAGCCTTGGATGCCTGATGATGGGAACAGACGGCTATCCTACAGTAAATATTGATAACGAAAATAACTGCCTGCGTGACCAACATTGCCTTGCGATATGTCCAACAGGAGCTTTGTCGATTTTAGGGAAAGACCCGAAAGACTCCGATATAACGATGAGGAATTGGAAGCCTGATGATATTTTAAACCTTATAAAATCAAGAAGAAGCATAAGAGAATATAAAGACGAAAATGTTGACCCGATAACAATGAAAAGACTTAAAGAAATGCTTTCTTGGGTTCCTTCTGGCTGTAATAATCACGGCATTGAATATACATTTATAGACGATAAAGAAGTAATGAAAGAGTTCAGAAACTATACAAATTCCAAACTGATAAAATTATTAAAAAGAATACCAATTGGCGGGACTATGGGCGTTTTTAAAAAAGCTATTTTGAACGGTTGCGACGTAATTTTCCAAGGAGCGCCCCATATGCTTGTAGTATCAGTTCCGAATGATGCACCTTGCAAAACGATAGACCCTACTATCGCCGCAAGCTATTTTGAGCTATACGCTCAAAGCTTGGGACTAGGGACTTTGTGGTGCGGTTTTGCCGAGATTTGTATAAGACTATTCCCGGAATTAAATAAAAAGCTTGAAATAAGTAAAGGCTATAAGGCCACTCGTGTAATATTATTTGGACCTACCCCTTTAAGATACGCAAGAGCGACTCAACCAGACGCGTCAATCATTAAAATAGTAAAAAAGGGTGAATTTAAAAAGCTTTCAGTCCTTGAAAAAATCAAACAATTATTCACAATGGAAATGGGACTTTGAATAAGTCCCATAACCTTTTAATGATTAAAAACACAAATTGTCGTTATTTATTCTCACCGTTTGTTTTTTGTTGGTCGATAAGCTTCTGAGCCTCGACTTGAACCTGATAATCATCGATAGAACTAACAATATTCAATAATTGGGAAGAAATCGAATTCAAGCTGGTTTGAAGGTTTTGCCAACTTTCAAGAGAAGCTTTGTCTTTTGTGCGATTTGCGACTTTTATTTCATTATTGACGGTTTGCAATGCAACATCATCCATATTTTTTAGTTGAGCAGACATTTGGACAATTTTATCCAAGTCTTTTTCTTCATTAGTTTTTTGAATTTCTAAGGATAATTGTTGTTGCAATTTTTCATTTTCTTCCATCGATTTATTAAAATCTCTGTAGTAGCTTTCTTCTGCGAGCATAAAGACTGAAGTTGCAGTAGATTTGGGATTTGCAGCTTGGAACTCACGGATATCGCACCTTGTTTCAGGCGGAAGTTCGCCATAACGTCCATCTCTAGCGATAACATATGATTTTATAGCAATATCAAGTTTTTTTGATTCATTACTGAAAAGATGAGCCTCTGGAGCCTCATTTGCAATTTGAGATAAGAGATTATCGCCCAATGCCGAATCCATATATCCTGCTTCTTGAAGCCCTAATGCAGCCATGCCTGAGTTCATTTTACCGGTATTTTGAGTGACAGCATCTGTCATATATTTAAGGATATAGCTTGAAACCACTTGATTTCTGTAATCTTCATTTTCAGCAAATTTTCTTTGATTATCTTTATGTGTAGCATAGTCGACTCTAAAATTTTCGACTTCATCAAGACTCATACCCTCAAGATTGTTGAGATTTCCTCTGATTGCATACCCGACGCAAGCAGGACCGAACCACGGGTTATCAGATGGTGCATAGGGCCAATTTGAGTCGTTAGACAAAATACCATAGGCATAATCATAATCACGATTATTTAAAACATCGCCCAAATATTGCTCAGGATAAACGCCTCTTATGTCATCCCAAGTAGATTCAAGGAAGTTTCGTCCACGCCATTTAGCTTTTTCATCTTCGGGCATATAATCAATAGACTCAGGAAATTCTTTAGCAATCATAGCTCCCGCAATATAATGCCAAGGCTCACCCGAACCGGTGATAACATCATCAGTATCGCTAAAAATAGACCCACGGTCATATTGCAAAGCTTTTAATAAAGCAGGGGTCAAAGAATCAGGACTGACTTGTTCTCTTGCGTCACCGTCAGAAGTTGCCGCAATAGCCAATACGTCCATCATTTGCCCTGCATCTTCGGACATATAAACATTTGACTCCTCTGAATTTATATTATCGTAATACATATTCAAAGAATCATCTGAAAGTTTTTCACCATCTAAAATATTATTGATGTCATAAATTAAATCCGCCTTTTCAAACTGCAAATTTAATTGTATTTCTTTAGCATTTTCTTCTATTGCATTGATTGATAGGTCTAAAGGTTTTTCGTTGTTTTTCAACGGATTAAACGTAACAGCGGCCAATACAGCAGCCCCAATCAAAGCTGTATTTCTGATAGGATGATGTTTTTTATGGCGTCGTGGAACTCTTGAATCATAATAATCATCATTTCTGCCTTGAAAAGTTACATTTTTAGAATCAGGATGTTTTTTTAAAGTCCTAGCCATCGAATTAGAAAACGAAGGGTAAGCTTTAATAGAAGATATTTGCATTGATTTAAAACCTCATTTTGTCGGAAAAAGTAAACACAGTGATACAGATACTGAATAAATATCTAAACAAATTTTTTTTTTACAAATTCGAACAAATTAGGTTAAGTTTTATGTAGAAATTAAGATTGTGAATTAACTTCTAATTGAGAAAATATTTTTTCCTCAAATTCATGAAGCGGCATAGGTCTTGCAAAATAATAACCTTGGGCCATATCGCATCCGATTTCTTGCAGAAACTGAATATGTTCTTCAGTCTCAACGCCCTCAGATATAGTAGCGATACTCATATCTTTAGCCATTGAAATTATATTTTTGACAACTTTTTTAGAACGTTCAGGCACATCGCCGAAATTAAAGAACTCTCTATCAAGTTTCAAGACATCGACTTCAAGGTTTTTCAATAGGTTCAAAGAAGAATATCCCGTACCGAAATCATCGATAGATATAAGGAAACCGAGATTTCTAAGTTCCTTTGTAATATATATTAAAGTATCGAGATTATCAAAAATAGCACTTTCAGTAATTTCTATTTCAAGGCAAGAGGTGGGAACATTATGCTCTTTAGCTATAGAATATAAGATTTCAGCCAAATCCTCATTATGGAAATTAACTCTTGAAATATTTACAGACACAGTAATTTGTGGCAATCCCTCATCAATCCAAGCACGAATTCTTTGACAAACAGTATCAAATATATACAAATCCAAACGTGAAATAAAACCGTTTTTTTCAAATAGCGGGATAAAATCTATAGGCGGAATCAAACCATGTTTAGGGTGATTCCATCTAACTAAAGCTTCTGCCCCAACCGGTTTGACATCATTGAGTCTAAACTTTGGTTGTAAATAAACGACGAAATCTTTCTTTTGTAAAGCTGTATCCATATCACGTTCAAGCTCGGTTTGGTATAGAAGTTGAGCTCTCATTTCGTCGGTATAGAAATTATAATTGCTATCAGGCTTAGAATCGACCAATAATTTTGCCAAATTTGCTCTTATATATATTTGTTCAAAATCAGGTTCTTTTTCGTCGATTTCATAAATACCGCAAGAACAACTCAGAGAATAAGGTGTAGTGGGGGTAATACGATAATCTTCAAAATAGCTGAATAAAGTTTCTATCAAACAAGTAAGCTGCTCTTTATCAGAATAATTCCAAACTGCACAAAACTTATCAGAGCCTATTCTTGCACTAACTCCATTATTTTTTGTCATCATTTCGATTTTATCTGAGATGTATTTAAGAGTTCTGTTACCGGCTTGATAACCGAAGATATCATTTATAACATTGAATTTTTTAATATCAAAGAGCAAAAAAGCACTTTTTTCTTTATTATTAAGAAAACTATCTACAGTCTTTTTAAAATAATTCCAAGTATGTCCACCTGTTAAATCATCGACATAAGCCATATCTTCTAAAGTTTTGCTATGTTTTTTCATTATAAAGAGAATATAGAAAAATAATCCGGCGAATAATAAAATTATGCAGATTGCAGTCACAAAAGATAACAAAGCAAATTGATATAAGCTTTTAATAACAGCCATTTTCGGAGTTGTAGCGACATAGAACCAGCCATTATAAGCAAGAGGAGAATATATCAAATAAACAGCTTGCCCCCCTATGTAACAAGTTAGAATATTTTGGTTTCTGTTAGCAAAATCCGATTTTAAAATATAGTCTTTGTTGTTGTCTTTAAATTGAATATTTTTTAATACATTTTTTAAAACAGGAAGTCCCTCAATATCGTTCAATTGAGTAATTACTTCACCATTAGAATCAACCAAATAAGAATTTCCGTTGCCACCGAAAGTAGGGAAATTCAAAATATTTTTATAAACATTACTATCAATAGTCCCAAAAAGGACGCCCGTAACATTTTTATTTTTAAAAACTGGAACAGAAAGCACATTAATTTTGGTTTTTTTGTCGAATTTATCAATGATAGTAGGACTCATAGCACTTTGACCACGCATGGCAGATTTAAAGTAGCCTCGGTCTGCAATATTAAAGCGAGCCCCATCAGTGGTATCGACATTTCCATCAGCAGTAGCAATCCCCATACGAATAAAAGAATTTTCGTTGGTTTCATACTGTAGAATATGCATTAACTGAGTGTGATTAATATCATTATTTTGAGAAAGCAAAGCAGACAAAGATTCTAAGATTCGGATATTTCTATCCATTTTAGAGTTAATACTTTCAGCACTTTGAGAGGAAATTTCCATTAAATACTTATAATTAGATTCAGAAACAGATTTTTTAAAGCTCATAAAATAGAAAGTGGCAAAAAGGGTCATTAGAAGAAGAATAGAAACACTTACAAAAGTATATAACACAACAGGTTTTGCACCTTGTTTTTTAAAATTTTTATCCATACGCACCTATACTCAACTAAACTAAAAAGAATATACACCTTTTTTGCTAAAATGTAAAGCCAGATTGGAATACAAGAAGAATCGTGATATTTGTAACAGCAATTTGCAAAACATGTTTTAATTTTAAAATTTTTATATTAAAATTAATAACGATAAGAATGGGAGAAAAGGCGGAAAATGGATAAAAATATACTTTTATTTATGGAACATCGCACTGAGCATTTAGAAAACAATATCTCATTAGGTATGAAATCGAGTATTGGCTGGAAGGAATTAACATTTAAAGGATTAAGCATTTTATCAAAGAGATTGGCTAATCATCTTATTGACTTAGGAATTGACAAGGGTGACAATGTAGCTATTTTGTCAGAATCTATGCCGGAATGGGGAGCAGCATTGTTTGCATCAATAATGGCAGGTTCAACAACAATTCCTTTAGATATTAAACTTACGAAATACGAGTTAAACCACATATTGACTGATTGCAGACCGAGAATAATGTTGGTTTCAAGTGCATATTTAGAAAAAGCAATTGAGATGCAAAAAGAGATTGATTCGATTGAACACATTATCTTGATTGACGATACAGGTGCAAACCGAAATTACATAAGTATGTACACATTAGAGGACAAACCTGATAGAAAATGGCGGCACCGAAACCTTAATAAAACGGCTTTTGTTATTTATACATCAGGTACAACAGGAAGTCCTAAAGGAGTTGAAATAACCTTTGAAAATGTCATTTCTCAAGTTGAAGCAATAGGAAAATCTTTTGATTTAGGCAAAGATGACAACCTTTTGTCCATTTTGCCGATGAACCACTTGTTTGAGCTAACAGTGGGATTTTTGTCTTTCTTGAGTATGGGAACGTCCATCTATTATTCAAAAAGCTTGAAGCCAAAAGACCTTTTCCCGATATTTACGGAAAAGAAAATCACGTTTATGGTTGTAGTTCCTGCGTTTTTGAAACTTTTAAAAACCAGTATCGAGTCTGAAATAAAAACGTACTCACCTATTAAAAAATTCTTGTACGACATATCCTACAACTTGGCAGAAATGATAAATTGTTATAAACTCAGAAGATTTTTATTTAGAAATATCCACAAAAAATTCGGAGGTAAATTCAAAGGATTTATCTCTGGAGGTGCCCCTCTTGATATAAATGTCGGCAAATTTTTCCAAACAATAGGTCTAAAAATATATGAAGGCTATGGACTTTCAGAAGCAAGCCCTGTTATATCGGTAAATGTTGAAGGAGCTAACAGATTAGGTTCTGTTGGTCGTCCGCTGTTCAATGTTGAAGCCAAAATCGACGCAGAAACCGGCGAATTAATGGTCAAAGGTCCGAGCGTGATGAAAGGCTATTTTAAGAAGCCGGAAATGACAAAAGAAGTCATAACAGAAGAAGGTTGGCTAAAAACAGGCGACATCGCAAGGATTGATAAAGACGGATTTATTTGGATTACAGGCAGAATAAAAAATATGATAGTTCTTCCCGGCGGGAAAAAAGTATTTCCGGAAGAAGTTGAAGCCGTACTTGAGCAAAGTGATATGTTTCAAGAAGTTTGCGTAGTAGGTCAAAAGCATAAAATTGGGCAAAAAGAAGGCTCAGAAGATGTGTGTGCGGTTATAGTTCCAAGAGCTGACATTTCAGAAGCTCACACAAATGACTTGGAATTGAAACAAGAAATATCAAAAGAAGTAAAAAAACTGGCAACCCAACTTTCAACATTTAAACGTCCGACAAACATAATCGTTTCGAGAGAATTGTTGCCGAGAACAGCAACAAAAAAAATCAAACGAAAAGATGTTGCAGCAATGACCGAATAAAAACAGCATAAAATAAAGATAAAAGCACCCTTAACAATTGGGTGTTTTTATTTTGTTTAGACTATAATGAAAACTGAAATAAAATTTAAACAGCAAAATCGGGTGAATAATAAAAATGGAAAAAGTAAAAAAGATAACAATACTTGGCTCAACAGGCTCTATCGGAACTCAAGCACTTGAAGTTATATCAAAATTAAAAGACAAATTTGAAATTATCGCACTCAGTGCAGGCGACAACATTGAGCTTTTGTCCCAACAAATTGAACAATATAATCCGAGGATTGTTTGTGCGAAATCGAAGCAAAGTGCCGATAAATTAAAACAGAAATACCCAAATATCCTTGTAGTATATGGTGAAACAGGGTTAGTCCAAATTTGTAAAAACAAAGATAACGATATAATTTTAGTTGCGGTATCAGGAAGAATAGGTCTAAAACCAACACTTGCGGCTATAAAAAACGGCATTGATATAGCACTGGCAAATAAAGAAACATTGGTAATGGCTGGCGATATCGTAATGAAAATGGCGAAAGAAAATAATGTTAGAATTTTGCCTGTAGACAGCGAGCACTCAGCAATTCACCAATCAATCAAAGACAGAAAATCTGTTCGAAATTTAATAATAACAGCCTCTGGCGGACCTTTTAAGAACAGTACCCCCGAAGAAATAAAAAAAGCGACCGTTAAAGAAGCCCTAGCCCACCCGAGATGGAACATGGGCAAAAAAATCACAGTTGACTCTGCAACCCTTATGAATAAAGGACTTGAAGTCATTGAAGCACACCATCTTTTCAATATGCACTATGAAAACATAAAAGTTGTTATTCACCCTCAAAGCGTTATCCACAGTGCTGTAGAGCACATTGACGGTAGCGTAATTGCTCAATTAGGTGTCCCGAGTATGCACATTCCAATCCAATATGCAATCACTTATCCCAACAGGGTTGAGGGAATAAAAACAGATAGTTTTGATTTTGTAAAAATCGGAAGACTGGATTTTTCAGAACCTGATTATGAAAAATTTCCATGCTTAAAACTTGCATTTAACGCAGGAAAACTCGGAGGAACATATCCGGTTTGCCTCAATGCAGCTAATGAAGAAGCGGTTTTTGCATTTTTAGAAGGAAAAATATCACTCTATCAAATATATGAAATAACAAAAAAAATGATGGACGCCCACGACGCAATACAAAACCCAACGATTGATGAAATTTTTGAAATTGATGAAAAAATCAGAGAAAAAACCAGAAAATTAATTTCAGAAAATATATAAAGGAGCTAAAATGAAAATATTATTTTTAAACGGCCCGAACTTAAATCTTTTAGGAACGAGGGAACCTGATAAATATGGGGCTTTAACTCTTTCAGATATTGAAAATCGAATGGTGAAAGAAACAAAAAACAACAGCGTAGAAATTGCATTTTATCAAAGCAATATTGAAGGCGAACTTGTTGACGCAATCCAAAAAGCAAAAGGCATTTATGACGGAATAGTGATGAATCCTGCAGCTTATACTCATACAAGTGTTGCAATTCGTGATGCGATTTTGGCAGTGCAAATTCCGACTGTCGAAATCCATATTTCAAATATTCACACCAGAGAAGATTTCAGAAAAACTTCCTTGACTGCACCCGCTTGTATTGGGCAAATTACAGGATTTGAAGCAAATAGTTACAAACTGGGACTCTTGGCAATTATTGATTATTTAAAAAAACAATAATTTCCATGCTTTTTTTTTGAGTTAAGATAATTAGCAACCATGGAAAAAGAAAGAGGTCTCAAATGAAAATAGGAAAAATTTCAAATGCATTAGTTGCTACACCAAAAAACAAAATGCCGAAAGTTACAAAACCGATTTTGAAACAAGCAACAAAAAATGAACAAGCTGCTATGGATTCATTCCAAAAAGCAACAACCGGAAATCAACAACCACTTTTTATAAACAGACGAGTTGATAGAATGTTGAAAAAATTGCACAAATCAAAATAAAAGATATCAATAAAGAACGCCTCTTGCACAAAGGGGCGTTTTTTCATTTCATTAAATAATTTTACATAAATTTTCAAGCATTTTGCAGTCTATGGCTATAAAAGCTTCAACATAGCCTATATCAAAATGCAGACCACGATATGAATTTAGCCCGATAGCTTTTTCAGTATAAGCCTTTAGCTCCACTTGAGATTTGTGAGCATTAATCATAGCTCTTTTTTGGGCGATGACATCTGAAATATCTACAAAAGCATTCGGAACAGGAAGCGTTGACCAAACTTCATACATACATATTTTTATATTTTGTTTATGCTTTTTATTTTTTAAAAGTCTGTTAATATTTATAGCAACTGCCTTGTGGTCCATGTGCTGGTCTAAAATATTAGGAATAAAAATATAATCGACATCAGAAATGTCTAATTTTTCGAAAGTTTCATAAGCTTCAATCACGTGCTTGTCATGGATATCTAAAAACTTGATATTTTTGACATTAGCAATCTCCATAGCCGCCGTAAATTCGTCACGCCTAACTTTTGCAGCTTCCTCGGGGTCAAATTTTTTAGCCCCTTTAACTCCGTTTGTCGCACAAACAACCTGAAAATTATCGGCAAATTTATATATTGTGCCGCCCATTCCGATACTTTCATCGTCAGCGTGAGGAGCAATACATAAACATTTTGCAGACGGCTCTAATCTCAATGGCTTTGCTTTTAGGTTTATAGATAAATATAATCTGTAAATTTTAGGTAAAAGATGATTAAAAATTAAAGATTTCAAAACATTCTCCTTATAACGAATCAAAGACTTCGCCGGCAAATTGGCTCCACGAGCGGGATTTAGCAGTTTCAAAAGCAGCTTCTCTAATTTTTAGCAAACTGTCTTTGTGATTATTTTTCAAATCGACAATATCAAGCAGAGCTTTTGATAAGTTTTTCAAAGATTTTTTATTTATATCAAAGACGAAACCGTTTTGAGAGTTATTGATAAGCTCAGAAAAGCCGGCATTACAGCTCACAACAGGAACAGCCTTATAAGAAGCTGCCTCAATTGCAACAAGGGCAAATGCCTCATGCCTTGAGGGAACAACGATAGCATCAATTTGTTTGTAAAATTCAGAAATATTAACTTGATAATCTAAAACTGTGACATATTTTTCAAGCCCCAATATTTTGACAAAGAATCTCGCCCATGGAGTATCTTTTGGAGTCGGATTTATAATCAAACCTCTGACATTTTTATCTTTTTTCAAGACATTTTTCATAGCAGCTAAAAACAAGTGAAAGCCTTTATTTGAGGTAATTCCCGAGACCAAACCGAAAGTAAAAAGATTATTTTCTTTTCTCTCAAAGCTTTCATCAACGGTAACTCCGGGATAAACAACTTTTATTTTATTTTCGTTAATGTGGAGATTTTTTGAATAATCAGCCTTAATTTTTTCAGAAACGGCAATAAAAGTTTCAGATTTATCTGAGAAATATTTTTTTTGAAAATTTATTTTTTTGCGATTTATAAACTTAAAAAGTTTCCGCATAAATGGTGAAGAATACAAATCATAACGAAAAAGAAACGAGTGCGAATGAAGAAAAGAAGAATATTTAGGAGCAGGCACCTCTGGAATTATAACCGCATCATATATGGCATCACCTTTTTTAGCTTCAAAATCGGCAATGAACTCTTCAATATTATCCCCCAAAGAAAAAGGTATATGTTCAACCCTGTTGAATTCAGGATGCTCAACTTTTGCCTTAACGCAAGAAAAAACATCAAGGGCAACATCATTTCGTTTAATCCAATTCAAAAGCAAATACCGTGCGACATGAGAACCTCCCCCTTTAATGGGTGAGCCATCTAAAAGAGCATCGACATCTCCGATTAACACTGCTATTCGCTTCATTTTTTTGCCTTATAAATTTTATCAAATCTTATTTTAACATAAATTCTTGATTAGTTGAAATTAATCTTGTATCATACACACTGAAAGGTAAAAACGATGGGAAAAACGACATCATTATTTGATATTATAGGACCTGTAATAATCGGACCTTCAAGCTCACATACAGCTGGTGCCGTAAAAATAGGGCTTTTGGCATATAAATTAGCTGAAAAAGAAATTAAAAACGTAAAATTTGTGCTCTATAATTCTTTTGCAAAAACAGGCAAAGGTCACGGAACAGACAAAGGATTACTCGCAGGAATTATGGGGCTGAATGTCAATGATGACAACATTATAGATGCCTTTAAAATTGCAGATGAAAAAAATATAAATTATACATTTGACTATAAAGATGATTTTTCTCGTCACCCCAATTCTGTCGACATCATAATTTCAGCCGAAAATCTTGTTATAAAAGGAGATTCGCTTGGTGGTGGAGAAGTGAGTATTAGCAAAATTAATGACTACGACGTTGACATTCGAGGCGATTATAACACTTTGATGCTGATATACAAAGACAAACCCGGAATGGTTTTCAAAGTTTCAGAATTGATAAAAGAAGCTAAAGTAAACATCGCAACACTCGCCTGCAACAGGACAAATAAAGGCGAAGAAGCCTCAATGTGCATCACGCTTGATTCTGACTTAGCTAAAAGAACCATTGATAAATTACAAAACATTGATGAACTATTTTTTATACGATATATAGAGGCACTTAAATATGATTAATATAAAAACGTTTGAAGAACTTGAAAAATATTCAAACTGCAATAAAAAAGCTATCTTCGAAATAGCCCAAGAAATAGAAGCAGCAAACATTGAAACCTCAGTTGAAAAAATCAGAGAAAAAGTCTACGCAACGCTAACAGCAATGAAGAATGCAATAACTCGAGGACTAAACTCAAACAAGCTTTCGTACTCAAAAATGTGCGGAGCAGATTGTGAAAAATTATTAAACCGATATAAAAGTCACAACTCAATATTTTCTGACACCTTCAAAAATATTTTGCTTTACGCCCTTGCTACAATTGAAGAAAATGCCAGAATGGGCAAAATTGCAGCCTGCCCTACCGCAGGCTCCTGCGGAATAGTTCCATCAGTAATAATAGCGGTATCAGAAGGGATTGACGCAGATAAGGAAGAAATGATAAATGCCCTTTTGACGTCAGGTTTTATCGGCAAATTAATAGCCAACAAAATGGCTCTTGCAGGTGCTGTTATGGGCTGTCAAGGTGAATGCGGAGTCGCTTCAGCTATGGCTGCAGGAGCAATTGTAGAACTTTCCGGAGGAACAACCTCTCAAATTATAAATGCTGCCTCATTGGCTTTAAAAAACGTCATGGGGCTTGTTTGCGACCCTGTTGCAGGCTTAGTGGAAGTACCTTGCGTCAAAAGAAATCCATTTTTGGCGATGCACGCTACAGTGTCTTCAGAGTTAGCTTTAGCGGATATAAAAAGCGTTATACCAATGGACGAAATTATTGATGCCGCTAAACAAGTCGGGCAATTAATGTCCGTTTCTTTAAAAGAAAGCTCTTTAGCCGGACTCGCAACCACAAAAACAGCTGTTGAAATAACACAAAAACTACGTCATTAATAGGGTTTCTCGCCCACACTATAATGCTATTATACCAATATAGATTAGTGAAATAGTGGGGATTAAAATGAAAAAAGCTGCAAATTTCAAGACTTTACTTGTAGCTATGACTTTATTGACTGGAAATATTGCTCTTTCTCTTGATTTTGACATTCCGTCTAATTTTTACCCTGAGCAAACTGCTTTAAACACTAATATTGTTGAATTTAAGACAAATAAAAATAATATTGTCAATATATTTGAAAAAAGTTCAACTTCAAATATAATCGAAAATGATGACAATATAATTTGCGACAACATAATTGTTTATAATATCGCAAAAAACAACTTCTACCCTAGTGAAAACAACCTTCTTTCTAATTTTTACCCCATTGAAAACTATCAATTTAAAAACAATATCATTTGTGAAAATAACAAAAATTCATTCTATGATTTCAGCTCTTTTTCTCCACGAAAAAATATCTTAAATCCAACTATTGCAAGCTCTAACGGAGCAAGTTTGTTTAAAGAAACTAAAAAAGAAGAACCCAAAAAACAAGCTGAAACTTTGGCTTTAATAAAAGAAGTTGAATTTTTAGAAACCGCAGCTTTGAATGTTTACGGTGTTACTTATTTATCGCCCGAAAAAGATTCTTCTCCCATAAAAGCCGTTGAAGCAACTATAAACAAGGAATTTATGCCAGTTTCACCTTCTGCAATTTCTAAAAATGCTTATTATCATTCTGTAGATTTTAACGATTATAAAGTTGAAAAAAATGTTAAAATTTTAACAACTCAAGCCCCAAAAAACAAAAACGCAGAAACCGCCCAAAAGGCTTATTAATAGGCGATTTTACCCATTACAGTTTCATGAGAAGCCCCTGTGCAACTTGATATTGTGTTGTTTTTATTTTCAAGCGTACAAAAACCAAGGAAAGCAAAGGCTATAGCTTCTTTCAGCTTGTCAGGTATGCCAAAATCCTTATGGGTCTTAATTTCAACGTCAGGCATGTATAATTTTAGAGCAGAAATTAATGTATGATTAAAAGCACCTCCGCCGCCTAAAACCAGCTCCTTGATTGGAGTTACAGGCTTAATGAACAGCTTATATGAGTCTGAAATGACTCTCGCAGTAAGGTTTGTAATTGTCGCTATGACATCAAACCTGTCAGCCGGTGCAAGAGTAAGCATAGACTCGGCATAAGAGGCGTTAAACAGCTCCCTGCCTGTAGTTTTGGGTGGTTGCATGGTATAATAGGGTTCTTTTAGCAACTCTCTCAACCAATCTTCATCAACTTTCCCCTTTGCGGCGATTTCCCCATCTTTATCAAAAGGCAAATCAAAAAATTTGGCTACATAATAGTCAATAAGCATGTTTCCGGGACCTTCGTCAAACGCAAAAGGCTCACAATTTGAGCTTAAAACAGTAATATTAGAAATTCCGCCGATATTTTGAATTCCTCTGGGAACATCGACTCCGAATAATATTTTATCCGCAAAAGGCACTAATGGTGCACCATTACCTCCTGCTGCAATATCTTTTGTTCTAAAATCGCCAACTGTTTTAATCCCTGTACGCTCTGCTATCACTGAGATATCTCCGATTTGCAAAGTGGATTTTGTCGAAATTCCACCCAGATTTTTTATTTTTGGAATATGAAAAATTGTCTGCCCATGAGAAGCTATAAAGTCAATATCGGTAGGCAAATAGGGTGTTTTTGCCAACAGCTGATTGGCACATTTTGCAAATAATTCACCCACAACAAAATTCAAAAAGCAAACATCTTCAACATTACCCTCATTATTTGCAAGCAAAAGCAATTTATTTTTCACATCTTTAGGATAATCCAAAGAATAAGACTCTATAATGTCAAAAGAAAAATCATCGCCGATTTCCAGCAAACACGCATCAATTCCATCTAGCGAAGTTCCAGACATCATCGATATACACTTTTTTCTATTTTTATTGTTCATAATTTCTATAATAATTTAGTTACAAATTTATTTCAAATTCTTAAACAACTTTCATATTATCCTTGTGGCATGTATAATTAGGAAAGAAATGGGATTTTATAGGAAATTTTTAACATGTCTAATTTATATTCTGTAATCTTGGCAGGTGGAAGCGGTAGCAGATTGTGGCCTTTAAGCCGTGAAATGCACCCTAAACATTTGATGAAAATGAACGATGAATATACGCTTTTTCAAGCTACTTTTTTACGTTTAATAAATGATGTTGATGACAAAAATATAATTACTGTTACTAATATTAAGCACGAATCCATTGTTAAACAACAACTTACGGAATTGAAAAATAAATTTTGCAGGAAAACAGACTATAAGATTTTAACCGAACCTGTTGGCAAAAATACCGCTTCTTCTATTGCTTTGAGCATTAAATACATATCTCAAAATTTAAAAAATAAAAAAGAAGACCCTATTATTTTAGTTGTCGCCTCAGACCAATTAATCTTGGACGAAAAATGCTTCTCTAAAACTATAAACGAAGGAAAAAAACTAGCAGGAGCCGGTTATATCGTGACGTTCGGCATTGAACCACAAAAAGTTGACGTGGGGTTGGGCTACATAAAAGGTCGTAAAGATAAAAAAATTGAAGAAATCATCGAAAATGGCTTAAAAGTTGCTGACTTTATCGAAAAGCCTGAATTAAAAGAAGCTGAAAAGCTTATTAAATCTAAAAAATACTTTTGGAACAGCGGTATCTTTATGTTTAAAGCCTCTACTATGATGGCTGAGCTCAAAAAACACTGCAATGATATTTATAAAATTATCAATAAAATTGACATTTCAAACTCAACTCCATCTGTACCCTACCAAGATTTCGACAAATTGCCTGAAATTTCAATAGATTATGCTTTAATGGAAAAAAGCAAAAAACTGGCGATGGTCCCAATGAACTGTTATTGGTACGATATGGGCTCGTGGGAAGCCATATACGATATATCTGAAAAAGATGAAAACGGCAACTACATAACAGGAAATGTTATTGACATCGATTCTAAAAATTCTATGGTCTATTCAACCTCAAAGCTCGTAACAACAATTGGGCTCGAAGATACTATCGTTGTTGAAACAGAAGATGCTCTTTTGGTTTGCAACAAAGTTAAAGCACAAGAAGTTAAAGCCATCTACCAACAACTTAAAGATAAAAATGACTCAGCCCATTTGGTGCACAAAACCGTTTATCGCCCGTGGGGATATTACACCGTAATGCAAGAAGGCGACGGCTTTTTAACTAAATGTATAATGGTAAATTCCGGTGCAAAATTGAGTCTTCAACTCCACCACCACCGAAGTGAGCACTGGGTCGTGCTTGAAGGAAAAGCTTTTGTCGTAAAAGGTAAGGAAAACTATGAGCTAAATCCAGGTGAAAGCATTGATTTAGCTGTTGAAGAAATCCATTCATTGCAAAATCCATACAAAGAACCATTGAAAATTCTTGAAGTTCAAAAAGGCGACATTCTTGACGAAAACGACATCGAAAGAATTGAGGATATGTACGGCAGAGTTTAAATTTTTCAGTGTTGCAGGAGTTTTGTTAGGTTAAAGAAGCTCTGAATACAGCTTGGTTAGTAGTAAAAAGTTCTCTTTTTTTTTCAGTGTTGCAGGAGTTTTGTTAGACTAAAGAAGCTCTGAATACAGCTTGGTTAGTAGTAAAACTTTTTTTCAGTGTTGCAAGGAGTTTTGTTAGGCTAAAGAAGCTCTGAATACAGCTTGGTTAGTAGTAAAAAGTTCTCTTTTTCTTTCAGTGTTACAGGAGTTTTGTTAGGCTAAAGAAGCTCTGAATACAGTTTGGTTAGTAGTAAAACTTTTTTTTCAGTGTTGCAAGGAGTTTTGTTAGGTTAAAGAAGCTCTGAATACAGCTTGGTTAGTAGTAAAAAGTTCTCTTTTTTTTCAGTGTTGCAGGAGTTTTGTTAGGTTAAAGAAGCTCTGAATACAGCTTGGTTAGTAGTA